>JASJBQ010000021.1 GCA_030066455.1 Desulfobacterales bacterium | reverse complement strand
CTTCTTGAGGCAGCGCACGCGGATATAGTGGTCGAAATCACCGGCGCGGGTCATGCCGACGATGGGCATCAACAGCAGGTTGGCGCGTGCCTGGTGCATAGCATGCAGGGTCATCTCGAACTGCGGACGGTGAATCGGATGGCGCGTCTGGAAGCCAACGACACGCTGCCATCCGAGTTTGATATAGGCCGCACGCGCTTCCTGTGGCGTCAGCCGCAAAGCTTTGAAATCGAAGTGCAGCGGCGGGCTCAAAACCTCCAGTGGGCCGCCGACGTAATAGTCTCCGCCTCTTTTGTGGAGATAGGCCACACCCGGATGGTTTTTGTCCGCCGTACCGTAAACCTGTTGAACCTCCTTGTCCTTTTCAACCGGCCAGATCTCATCGATGTGCATGATCGCCAGCAGGAATCCCTCGGGGTCCCGCAGCGCCACCGATTGCCCCACTTCCAGACCTGCGGCCCGGGTGGACGAAATATCGAGGCAAATGGGTATCGGCCAGAGCTGTCCGTCCTGCAGGCGCATGCGGTCGAGAACGGATTCATAGTCCGACCGGCTCATGAACCGATCCAGCGGCGAGAACACCCCGGTGGCCAGAAGCTCCAGGTCGCACATCTGGCGTGCGTTCAGCGACAGATCGGGAAGACTGAAGGAAAGATCTTTGAGAAGTTTCTGGCGCTCTTCATCGGCGACCAGGTTGACGAGCGACGCAGGGTCATTTCGCATGATGTTGTTTGTCCGTATGGAATTTGCGATAGGCAATCGGTTTTCGGCCGCAGTGTTCAGGGGCGCTGGACCCTGAACCAGGGGTTGAGAAGGTTTTCCTTGTTGTAGCGCAAGGGGGCTTGGCTGTGAAATTCCACGACCTCGGCCCCGGCGGCCTGGGCAATGGCCTGACCGGCCCCCGTGTCCCATTCCATGGTGGGGCCGGTGCGGGGATACAAGTCGGCACGCCCCTCGGCCACCATACAGATCTTGAGCGAACTGCCTGCGGAAATGAATTCCACCTGCCCGTGAATCCGTTTGGTTTCCGCGAGGATGCGGTCCACGTCCGGGGTGCTGTGCGAGCGACTGCCGACGATGGTGAAGGGTCGCTTCGAAGTCGCGTGCAGGGGAAGTGCGGCTCCCGTTCCGATCAGGTATTCACGGGCTTCCTGCGGCGGTTTCGAATCCAGCGGCGCTTCACGGCAGGATTTGAAGGCCGAGGCCGTTTTGTAGGCCCCAAGCATTTTCGTCCCGAAATAGAGCGTGTCAGCCACGGGAACGTAGATGACGCCCAGCACCGGACGGTGATTCTGGATCAAGGCAATGTTGACCGTAAACTCGCCGTTGCGCTTGATAAATTCTTTGGTGCCGTCCAACGGATCCACCAGCCAGAAGGTTTTCCAGTCGCGCCGGGTACGATAAGGAATCGATTGGCCTTCTTCGCTCAAAATCGGATGAGGCGTCTTTTCCAGCGTGGCGACAATGATTTCGTGCGCCCTCTGGTCGGCCAGGGTGAGGGGCGATCGGTCATCTTTTTCCTCAACGGCGAAATCCGATTGATAGACATCCAGGATGGCACGACCGGCATCGAGCGAGACGCTTATAGCGCTCACCAGTTCACTATCGAGTGACAAATCAGACATTGAAAACTCGCTAAGCCTGTATAGGGTTCAAAGTGAGGTCAGCAACTGCTAAAAAACAGTATTGCACTAAAAGATATTTATACCATTTCTTTAATTGCCTGTATATATCGATAAAACCGGAATCAAGTCCAAATGTCTCTCTAACCAATCCCTCCGGTTGGTCGGTCCTTGATCATACCGATACCCACATTCACCTCGGCGGTACCGATGCGGCAGCCCCTTGGAGGGTGAGATTCAATCTCATATTTTCCTTTCGGATGGATTACATCGCAACGGCCGTCTCGGGCAACTTCCTTGCCAAACCGAATGCCAGGGGTGTATAAATCCAGCCGCCACACCCTCATCGGATCGGTAAGTCAGCCATGCCTACAGGATTCATCATAGCCGCCCCATCAAGCGGCAGCGGCAAAACCACACTGGCCCTCGGACTGATGGCTGCATTGGCCCGCCGCGGACTGAGCGTGGCACCCTTCAAGATCGGACCGGATTTTATCGACCCGGGCCACCATCGCCACGTTACGGGGCGCATCAGTCGGAATCTGGACGGGTGGATGATATCCCGGGACGTCAATGCGACCAATTTCCATCGTCATTTGTGCGAAGACGACACGGCCGTGGTCGAGGGCGTCATGGGGCTTTTCGACGGCTACGACGGTCGGAACGAGGCCGGCTCGACAGCCCAGATGGCCAAATGGCTCGATCTCCCGGTGCTTCTGATTGTGGACGCCCGCAGCATGGCCCGCAGTGCCGCCGCTTTGATCCAGGGGTTCGAGAATTTCGATCCGGACGTTCAATTCCTGGGGGTGGTTTTCAACCGCATCGGGAGCCCGCGACACTTCCGCTATTTGAGTGACGCGATCAAAGATCATGTCAGAATGCCTTGTTTCGGCGGATTCCCCCGTAAAAACCAAATCCAAATGCCGGAGCGTCATCTGGGCCTGGTGACCGCCGAGGACCACCCTCTGGACGCGGCTCACCTCGATTGTCTGGTCGCACTGATCGAACAGCATCTGGATGTCGATCGGCTGGTCAGGGCACTGCCTTCCATCGCTGCGCATAGGCATCGCCCTTGCGAGGAAAGTTCAGCCGAGGCCATCGGACCGCGCATCGGTGTTGCCCGCGACCGGCCCTTCTGCTTCTATTATCCTGAGAACCTGGAAATGCTCGCGGCCAGCGGTGGCCGACTGGTTTATTTTTCGCCCGAAAAGGACCACCGGCCTCCTGAAGGCCTGGACGGCCTGTATATCGGCGGCGGCTATCCGGAAACGGCCGCCGAGGCCCTGGCCGCCAACCACAGCATGCGAACGGCCATCCGTGCCATGAGCGACAGCGGCATGCCGATCTATGCGGAGTGCGGCGGCTTTATGTATCTCTGCCGAGAGTTAATCGACCCGTCGGGCGAGTCGCACGAGATGGCCGGTTGTTTTCCGTACACCACCCGGATGCTGCCCCGCCGAAAGGCACTGGGTTATCGCGAGATCGAACTGACCGCGCATACGATTCTCGGCCCCCCCGGTACGCGCGCTCGCGGCCACGAATTTCATTATTCGGAACTCGAAACGGCCGGAATTGATGCCAGGGTCGAATTGGTCTACAAGGTTGCCTCCCGGGCGGGCGAGACGATAGCCACCGAAGGCTACCACCATGGTCGGACTCTGGGCAGCTATGTCCACCTGCATTTCAGCAGCAACCCCGAACTGCCACGGGCATTTGTCCGCCGCTGCCGGGCGTATCAAATGAAAAAGGATGACGTTCATGAAACCGTCTGAAATCGAAGCCCTGAGTTTTCGCATCATCGACGAGGAGGCCGGTCCACATGCCTACAGCGAACAAGAGTGGTCCATTATCCGGCGCATGATCCACACCAGCGCCGATTTCGAATACATGCAATCGACCCGCATTCACCCGCGCGCCATCGAAGTGGGCGTCCACACGCTGCGCTGCGGACGCAACATTGTCACCGATACCAATATGGCTCGCGCCGGGATTCGTAAGGGTGAAATTTACCGCTTCGGTGGATCGGTCGAGTGTCTGATCGACGACGGTACGGTTGCCCAGGTGGCCAGGGAGTCGGGCTGCACCCGGGCCATGGCCGCCGTGGATGCGGCGGTTCCCCTGATGAAAGGCGGCATCTACGTCGTCGGCAACGCGCCCACGGCGCTTTTCCGGCTTATCGAACTGATACGCTCCGGAGAAGCCGAACCGGCGCTTGTCGTGGGCCTGCCGGTCGGATTCGTGAACGCCGCCGAATCCAAGAGCGAACTGGCGCGGATGGAAGTGGCCCATATTACGAACGCCGGTCGCAAGGGGGGCTCCAATGTGGCTGCCAGTGTCGTCAACGCACTGGCCATCATGGCCGCCGGTTGACGGGAAAGATTCGGTGGGGCTGCCATGGGAGCGAATCCCTTGATCCGGTGGACAGCCATGCAAGACCACGGGTGCTCCCATTTTTGCCCGGGCGGGCTTGATTGGAAAGGTTTGATCTGACGGTTGGCCGGGCCTAAAAAAAAATTGCGCAGCGGTTTTACGACCGGTACGGCGGCTGCCGCGGCTGTCAAAGGGGCACTCCGGCTGTTGATCGATGGCCGGGCGCCGGATGCGGTTCATATCGCCTTTCTGACCGAGGGCGGTGTGACCATTCCCCTCGAGCGCGTCGAACGGCTGGCGGAAAACAAGGCGATCTGCACGGTGATCAAGGACGCCGGCGACGATCCGGATGTCACCCATCGGGCCGAAATCGGTGCGGAGGTCGAACTGGTGGCGCGTGCACCATCCTCCGGAGGGCCGGTTGAACTGCGCATCGAAGGCGGAGAAGGGGTGGGAACCGTGACCAAGCCGGGACTGGAGGTGCCCCCGGGCTCGCCGGCCATCAATCCGGGACCGCGCCGTATGATCCGCGCCGCCGTCGATGCCGTGCTGACCGGGCGTGGCCGTGCATTCGACGTGCGGGTTCGTATTTTCGTCCCCCGCGGGGAGATCCTGGCGCGTAAAACCCTCAACGCCCGTCTGGGAATTCTCGGCGGCATATCCATTCTGGGAACCACCGGTATCGTGCGCCCCATGTCCCATGCAGCCTATACGGCCACCATCCGCTCGGCGCTTTCGGTGGCGGCCGCTTCGGGACGCTCTACGGCGGTGTTGACCACCGGGCGGCGCAGCGAACGTTTTGCCCAGGCGGCGCTGCCGGACCTGGCCGCCGAAAGTTTCGTGCAGATCGGTGATTATTTTCGTTTTGCCCTGGAGGCGGCGGCGGCGCTGGAATTAAAAACCATTGTCCTTGCTGTATTTTTCGGCAAGGCCCTGAAGATGGCTCAGGGCATTCCCCACACCCATGCGGCCAGAGCGGCCCTCGTGCTGGAGCGCCTGGCGGAATGGACCCGCAAGGCGACTGGGGACGATGCTCTGGTGCAAACCATCAGCGACGCCAACACGGCCCGCCAGGCCTTCGAAATTTTGAAACACCGGGCGCCTTTGGTGTTGGACGCGGTGGCCCGACGGATTGTTCACGCGGCATTGAATTTTGCCCAAAAACCGGTGGTCGTGCGTTGTATCCTGTTCGACTATGACGGTCGGATCGCCTGCGACAGCGACACCCTGTCGCGCGAGGAACAATGAACAAGCTTCCAGACCCTCCCGTAAACGTCATCGGTATGGGGATGTCGCCCCGCGATCTCACGGCGATCCACCTCGACATGATCGCCGCGGCCGATGTGCTGGTGGGCGGAAAGCGGCATCTGGCTTGCTTCCCGGAGGGCACCGCCCGGCGCATCGCGCTCGATCGCAATCTGCCAGCCGCGGTGGAACAGATTAAAGCGGTGATGGGCTCCAAGCGGGTGGTCGTCCTGGCATCCGGCGACCCGCTCTATTTCGGCATCGGGGCCTACCTGCTCAAGACCCTGGGATCACGGCATCTGCGCATCTGGCCCAATGTGAATGCAGTGGCCGCGGCTTTTGCCCGCATCGGCCGTTCCTGGCACGATGTGGTTGTCGTCAGCCTGCACGGCCGGCAGAACGAAGATCAATTGATGCATGCGATGCAGGACAGCCACTGCCTGGCCGTTTTCACCGATCAGCGCCGAACGCCCGCCTGGCTGGCAGGCATGGTCGCGGCACACGGCCATCCACAAGCACGCCTTTGCGTCCTGGAGTGCATGGGATCCGACGACGAGTCCGTTCGCTGGCTGGCACCCGAAGATGCCGCCCGGGAAACTTTCTGCGAACCCAACCTGGTGGTGATCGAAACCGGGCTTGCCGAGAAGAGTTCTCGGCCCTATCTCGGTCTGCCGGACGAGCAGATCGCGCATGAGCGCAGCCTCATCACCAAAAGCGAGGTGCGGGCCGTGGCCTTGTCCAAGCTTGAACTCAGGCCGGGGATGGTGCTCTGGGACCTGGGGGCCGGCAGCGGCGCGGTGGCCATCGAGGGCGCCTGCCTCGTGGGGAGCGGCAGCGTCTGGGCGGTTGAAAAGGATACCGGGCGGATCGCCCAGATACGGCAGAATTGCCGCCAGTGGGGGGCGGGGTCCGTCCGCGTGATCGAGGCGGAATTGCCCGCCGGAATGGAGGACCTTCCCGCACCGGACCGTGTATTCGTCGGCGGCGGCGGCAAGGCTTTGGCCACCATCATTACCGTCGCTGCCAGCCGCTTGAACAGCGGCGGCATCCTGGTGGTCAATGCCGTTCTGGTCGGCAGTATGCACACTGCCGTTCAGACCATGCGCAGGGCAGGGCTGCAAACGGATTTCACCCAGGTGCAGATCAGCCGCAGCCATGCCATGGCCGCCGGTGATCGCATGGAAGCGCTGAACCCGGTCTGGATCGTCCGCGGGCGTAAAATAAATTAAAGTCATTGATTTGAAATATATCAATAAACCCCATAAATCATAGTATATTGATACATATATAATTTGAGAGGGGATGGCGGCTTCATTGAAAAATCCATCAGACTCAAGGCAAGCGATGACCAGTCCAACCCATCCGGTCCTGTTCGTGGGGGCCGGACCGGGCGACCCGGAGCTCATCACCATCAAAGGCCGCAACGCTCTGGCCGCAGCGGATCTTGTCGTCTATGCCGGCTCCCTGGTGCCCGAGGCCGTGCTCAGCTGGTGTGCGCCCGGGGCCCAAACCGTGAGCAGTGCCGGCATGACACTCGAGCAGATCGTCGATACGATCGACGCCCGATGGCAGGCCGGTGCACACGTTGTGCGCCTGCACACCGGTGACCCCAGCCTCTACGGCGCCATTTTCGAGCAGATGGCGCTGCTCGACGCACGCGGTATCGACTACCGGGTGGTTCCCGGGGTAACCGCAGCCTTTGCCGCCGCCGCCACCCTGGAAATGGAATTCACCCTGCCGGAGATCTCGCAGACGCTGATCCTGACGCGGATGGAGGGCCGCACCCCGGTACCGGAGAAAGAGGCGCTGGCCTCGCTGGCCGCCCACCAGGCCACGATGGCGATCTATTTGAGTACCGGCATGATCGATAAGGTGGCGGGCATCCTGGGGCAGGCCTATGGCCGGCAAGCGCCCTGCGCCGTGGTCTACCGGGCCAGCCAGCCCGACGAACAGATCGTTCGCACCACCCTGGATGCCGTTGCCGACGAATTGAAGACGCATAAGATCGACCGGCAGGCCGTCATCATCGTGGGACGCGTACTGGCCGTCAGCCTGGAGCAATTCCGGCAGCGGTCCAAACTCTACGACGCCGGTTTCAGCCACGGCTACCGACGCCGACAACACTCCTGACATTTTTCAATCGGCAGACGCGCCGTCCGGATGCGGACCGCCGCCAACGACACAAGGGCCGCTCGTGATATCTTTCGACAGCAAAATTGCCATCTGGGCCCTGACCGGCGGCGGTGCGGAACTGGGCCGCCAGCTCAACGCCCACCTCGCCAATGGCCGTTTGCACGTGACGGCCTCGGTTTACCATCCGGATCTGGCGGCCCGGCGATTCGACGGCCTGCGCGATGCCCTGGTCGCAAACTTCAACCGTTTCGAGGCCCACATCTTCATTATGGCCACGGGAATTGTCGTGCGCTCCCTGGTCGAGCTGTTGCGTCACAAAGCCGAAGACCCGGCTGTTCTGGTCATGGACGAAACCGGACGCCACGTGATCAGCCTGCTTTCCGGTCACCTGGGGGGTGCCAATGAACTCGCACGCCGGGTCGCGAAGGTTCTGGGGGGCGAGCCCGTCATCACCACGGCCACGGATCTGAGAGGCATTCCGGCCATCGACCTGATCGCCAGCGAACGCGGCCTGGCCATCGAGAACCACGATGCCATCCGTCTGATCAGCGGCACGCTGCTGCGCCGTGACCCCGTCGGGGTCTACGACCCCCATGGCTGTCTGGGGAGCGCTCTGGCCGAAGTCGACACTCGATCGATCGATCTTAGGGCCGCAAAAACGGATGGCAGCCTTCTGCCAGCGATCGTCGTGGACGACATTGAGATTGACCTGCCCCCTGAAGTCCTGATATTGCGACCCGCATCGCTTTTCGTGGGTCTGGGCTGCAATCGGGGAACCCCCGCGCCCGAGATTCGGGAGCTGCTGGAGACCGTCCTGGCGACGAACGGTTTGGCGCCTAAAAGTCTGGCCGGGTTTGCCAGCGTCGACCTCAAATCCGATGAAGCCGGCATCGTCGAACTCGCCGACGAATTCGGTCTGCCGGTCGGTTTCTACTCCCGACAGCAGCTGGCGCAGGTGGCCGACATCCGCAATCCTTCGGCCGTCGTTGAAAAACACATAGGAATACCAAGCGTATGCGAAGCAGCAGCGATTCTGGCCGCAGGCCGCGGCAAGCTGATCGTACCCAAACAGACGACCCGCAACGTGACGGTGGCGGTGGCACGCCGATCCTGTTCATCGTCGGTTTAGGCCCCGGTGATGCCGACCACCTGTCGCCCCGCGCCCGGGAGGTTCTCGCCCGGGCCGACACCATCGCGGGCTACCGAACCTATATCGAACTTATCCAGCCCCTCATCAGCGGGAAAGAAATCATCAGCACGGGCATGACCCGCGAAATCGAACGCGCCGAGGCGGCCATCGCGACGGCGCTTGCCGGGAAGTGCTGCGCCATCGTCTCCAGCGGCGATGCGGGCATCTATGCCATGGCCGGCCTCGTGCTGGAGCTTTGCCACACGAAGGGCATCGCGATTCAAACGGCTGGAACGGCCGTGGAGGACGGGGTCGGGCTTGCGATCGAGGTCGTGCCGGGGATCCCGGCCCTGGCGGCCGGGGCCGCATTGCTGGGAGCACCCCTCACGCATGATTTTGCCGCCGTCAGCCTGAGTGATCTGCTGACCCCCTGGGATACGATCGCCCGGCGGATCGAGGCCGCATCCGAAGCCGACTTTGTCATCGTCATCTACAATCCGCGCAGCCGCCGTCGGCAGGACAACCTCGATCGAGCCTGCGAGATCATCCTTCGGCACCGGCCGCCGCAAACCCCGGTGGGGGTGGTCACCGCGGCCATGCGGGCCAACGAGCGTGTGGCCATCACGACCCTGGCCGAGCTGCCCAATGCGCGTGTCGACATGCAGACCATCCTGTTCGTGGGCAACAGCAGCACCATGGTCTATCGTGATTTCATGATCACCCCGCGGGGATACAGCGATAAGTACGCCATAGACGGTGAGCGGCCCCGGACCGCGGTCGACAGGCGCGGTTGAAGCGACGACTGAAGTGAGCCCAGCCATGAAAAAGAACCACGGCATGCAGGGGTATATCCAGATCTATACGGGGGACGGCAAGGGCAAGACCACGGCCGCTCTCGGACTGGCCCTGAGGGCCGTCGGCGCCGGTATGCGGATCGCGCTGATCCAGTTTCTCAAAACGGGCGATTACAGTGAAATCGAGGTCCTGCGTCGGCTCGCCCCGTCAATCACGATCGCCCAGTTCGGCACGGGCCGGTTCGTGCGCGGACGCCCCGGGGCGGAGGACCGGGCCATGGCCGCCAGAGGATTGGAAGCCGCCCGCAGGGCTCTGGGCCGTACTGAAAACGATCTGGTCATCCTGGACGAGATCAACGTGGCCGGATCCATCGGTCTGGTGGATCCCCAGGCGGTGCTGGCCATGCTGGAAGCACGGTCGCCCCACGTAGAGGTGGTCCTCACGGGGCGCAACGCCCCGTCGGAGTGGTGCGAGGCTGCCGATCTGGTGACCGTGATGCAGGCGCAGAAGCATTATTTTACGACGGGTGTAACCGCGAGGACCGGTATTGAAAAATAACTCCCAGCGCGCCCGCTGTCTGGCCGTTTTCGGCACCGGGTCGGACGTGGGCAAAAGCGTGGTCACCACCGGGCTCTGCCGGGCCCTGCGCCGGCAGGCTGTCAAGGTGGCGCCCTACAAGGCCCAGAACATGTCCAATAACTCCGGGGTGACGCCGGAGGGCCTCGAAATGGGCCGGGCGCAGATCGTCCAGGCGGAAGCGGCCGGGATTCCGCCCCATGTGGACATGAACCCGATTCTTCTGAAACCGACCAGCGAGATCGGCTCCCAGGTGGTGTTGCTGGGTGAGGTCCGGGACAACCTGACCGCGCTCGAATACCACCAACGCAAGGAGACGCTCTATGCCGCGGCCTGCGGGGCCCTGGACCGAATCCGCGCGCAATACAGCATGGTGCTGATCGAAGGCGCCGGGTCCTGCGCCGAGGTCAACCTCCAGCCCCACGACATCGTCAATTTCAAGATGGCCGAGTATGCCGACGCTCCCGTCATTCTGGTGGCTGACATCCATCGCGGCGGGGTGTTTGCCCAAGTGGTGGGGACGCTGGCCTGCCTGCCGCCCGAGCGTCGGGAGCGGATTGCGGGCTTCGTCATCAATCGCTTCCGGGGCGACCTAAGCTTGTTCGACGACGGGGTCGACTGGATCCAGACGCGGACCGGCAAACCCGTCTTCGGGGTGCTGCCCTGGTACGATCATTTCGTGATCGAGCAGGAAGATTCGGTGGTGATCGAAAAGCCGCGCACGGTGCGCGCTGACGATCTTGAGCAGCCGGCGATCGCCGTCATCCGGATTCCGCACATTTCCAATTTTACCGATTTCGACCCCTTGCAGGCACTGGACGGTGTCGGCATTCACTTTGTCGAACAGGTGCAGCCGCTCGATGCGTTCATGGCGGTGATTCTGCCCGGCTCCAAAAACACGCGCTATGATCTGGATTGGCTGCATCGAAGGGGATGGGCCGATCAAATTCGGCGCTTCGCCCGGGCAGGCGGCCATGTTCTCGGGATCTGCGGCGGCTACCAGATGATGGGGCGTCGCGTGGGCGATCCCGACGGACTGGAGGGCCCGCCCGGTGAAACCCCCGGGCTTGGCCTGCTGCCCGTAGAGACCGTTCTCCAGGCCCCCAAAACCACCACGCGCACCCGCTTCGAATGGAACGGGGCCAGCGGGCAGGGTTACGAAATCCACATGGGGCAGACGGTCATGGACGGGGGCGATTGCCTTTTGCGCATCAAGGATCGCAACCAGGAGGCCGTCGACGATGCGGACGGGTGCCAGGTCGGTGAAGGACGCATCGCCGGCACCTACATTCACGGCCTGTTCGACAGCCCGGAGATCACGCGCCGCTGGCTGAATCGCTGGGGGCTGAGCCATGTCAAGGTGGACACCATCGACGGTCCGCAAGCACGCGACCGGGCCTATGACCAGCTTGCCGCCCATGTGGCCGAACATCTCGATCTGGCGGCCATTGCGGCCCTTGTCAGGTGAGGCCCAAGGCTTGATTTAAAGCTTTAACAATACGACATAACCATACAGTAAAACAAAGTATGATTACTTTGATCATTGGTGGCTGCCGCAGCGGAAAGAGTGCTGAAGCCCTTCGAAGGGCCGAAGCCCACGACGCCTTGCGCCGCATCTTCGTGGCCACCTGCAGACCCTACGACGCGGAGATGCGCGCACGTATCGAACGGCACCGGCGCGAACGCGATGCCCGTTGGGAAACGCTGGAAGTTCCGCTGGAGCTGGCCGATGCCTTGGAAGCCCACGACGCCGACGGGCATGTGATCCTCGTCGACTGCCTGACCCTCTGGGCCACCAATCTCCTGATGGACGGCCAGTCGGAAAACGATGTCGAAGCGCAGACGGCGACCCTTGTCCGCACGCTGGCGCAAATGCGCTGCCCCGTCATCCTGGTCGCCAACGAGGTGGGGCAGGGGATCGTCCCCGAAAACGCCATGGCGCGCCGTTTTCGGGACTGGGCCGGGATGATCAACCAGAAAGTGGCCGCCGGGGCGGACCAGGTTGTATGGATGGTGGCCGGGATTGCGGTAAAGATCAAATGACGATCGAGATCCCGAAGATCAAATCGGCGTTGACCCATTTTTGCGCTGCCATCCAGTTTATCACCATCTTGCCGATCGGGCCTCGCGGGCTTTATGCCCCCCGGGAAATGATCGCCTGGTTTCCGGTGGCGGGTCTTGCCATCGGCCTTCTGCTGGGCCTCTTTGACCGCGCGGCGGCGGCCCTGTGGTCGCCGGGGGCCGCCGCCGTTCTCGATGTGATCTTTTTGATGCTGGTCACCGGCGCATTGCACCTGGATGGTCTGGGCGACACGGCGGATGGGCTCTATGGCCGTCGCGAACGTGAAAGCGCGCTACGCATCATGAAAGACAGCCGGATCGGCACCATGGGCATGGTGGCGGTGGTCGCCTGCCTGGCCCTGAAAGCCGTCGGCATCGCCGGGCTGCAGACCGATCGATCGCTTTTGCTGGTGCTCGTGCCGGCCTATGCGCGGGGCGCCATGCTTTTCGCCATCCGCTGGCTGCCATACGGGCGCACGCAGGAAGGCACCGGGTTCGATCTGTTTGCCACACCGCTGACCGTCGCTTCTTTCGGCGGATTCCTGCCGGTGCTGGCGCTGTCCTGCCTCCTGGGCGCCCGCCTGCTGGTGCTGATGGCGGGTTTCACCCTGATCGTGGGACTGACGCTGCGCTTCTACAAGCGACGGATCGGCTGCATCACCGGCGACATGCTGGGGGCCGTGACGGAAATCACCGAAACATTCTTGTTCCTGCTGATGGCCCTGCGGGGGCTGCAATGATCAGCGGCCACGGCGGCGACATTTACGGGCTGGCCCGTCAGCTGGGCTGCGATCCTTTCGACATCGAGGACATGAGCAGCAACGTCAACCCGCTGGGCCCGCCGCCGGCGCTGATGCGGCATCTCGAGGACCATCTGGACCGGATCCAGGTGCTTCCCGAGGCGGATGCCGGCGGCATGCAGCGAAAATTCGCAACGCTTTGCGGCATCGATCCCGACCAGGTCCTGGCCGGTAACGGCACCACCCAGATCATCTACGACCTGCCACGGGCGCTTGATCTGCGCGATGCCCTGATCGTCGGCCCCACCTACGCCGATTACGAGGACGGCTGCCGGCAGAACGGCATCGCGCCGCGTTTCGTCCATGCCCGTGAAAACGCTGGTTTCCAGATCGATCCCGATGACCTGCAGGCGCAAATCGCCTCGGTCGGCGCCGTCTATCTGTGCAACCCCAACAATCCCACCGGGCAGTTGATGGCCGCCGACACCATTCGAACGATCTGCCGGGCGTTTCCGCGCACAACCTTCGTGATCGATGAATCCTATCTGCCTTTTGTGCCGCGGCACGAGTCGCACTCGCTGATCCGGCAGCGCCCGGCCAATGCCCTGATTCTGCATTCCATGTCCAAAATTTTCCGAATTCCGGGTCTGCGGGTCGGATTCGCCGTCGGCCATGCCGATCTCATTGCCAGGCTGAAACGATTCGCACGGCCCTGGGCGGTCAACAGCCTGGCTCAGTCGGCGGTCTGTTTTCTGCTGGCCAACGGTGCGCTCAGCCAGGCCTTTGTGCACCGTTCCCAGGAATATATCCGCGTTGAACGCGAGTCCCTCATGCGGCAGCTGCGCGCCATCCCCGGCGTGATCGTCTTTCCCAGCCAGACCGGTTTTTTCATTCTGAAACTGCCGGCGCCGCATCGGGCGGCGGGGATCTGCCGCCGTCTGCACGCGGATAAAATTTTGATCCGCGACTGCACCAACTTCAACGGTTTGTCCGCCGAATTCGTCCGCATTTCACTCAAATCGCCGGACACCAACCGCAAATGCGCCGGTTTGCTCCGGACCTACCTTTCGGCCTGAGCAATACCGTCCGAAAAGAAAATTCAACGGGCGGTCGCCGAACCGCCGGGAGACCAGCGAGATTGGAGGTCAACCTGGACCTGATCATTCTGCCCGCGGCTTTTGCCCTCGATCTCCTGGCCGGCGATCCCCGCCGGCTGCCCCACCCCGTTCGCTGGATGGGGGCGGCCATCGCATACGGCGAGCCCATTTTCCGGAGGCTTTTTAGGTCGCCGCAACGGGCTGGAAGCTGTTTTGCCGTTTTCCTGATCGGCGCCACATGGCTGCTTGCCGCCACAGCGGTTGGGCTGACCCGCCACTGGCATCCCCTGGCCGGCTGGTTTTTGGAAGTGTCCCTTGTCTATTACAGCCTCTCGGCCAAGTCGCTGCTGCAGGCCGGCATGGACGTCGTCGAAGCCCTCGCCAGCGGCGGCGCAAGCGCCGGCCGTCGCGCGGTGGCCCATATCGTCGGGCGTGATGTCCGTCAGTTGGATGACACCGGCGTCAGCCGGGCGGCGCTCGAGTCGGTGGCTGAAAACATGGTCGACGGCGTCATCGCCCCTCTTTTTTTTGCGGCCCTGGGCGGTGCCCCCATGGCGCTGGCCTACAAGATGATCAATACCCTGGATTCGATGGTGGGATACAAGAACGAGCGCTACCATCTGTTCGGGCGGGCGGCCGCCCGCATCGACGATGCGGCCAATTGGCTGCCGGCGCGTCTGGCGGTCAGCCTGACCGCTGCCGGCGCCTGGCTAACGGGGTTCGATGCCCGGCGGGCCTGGCGGACGGGTTGGCAGGAGGGGCGATTGCACGCCAGCCCGAATGCGGGTTTCGCCGAAGCCGCCTTTGCGGGCGCTCTCGGGGTTCGTCTGGGCGGCCCCAACGTCTATCACGGCCAGGTGGTGGAAAAGCCCTGGATCGGGGCCGGTCTCGACGATGTCCGGCCGGTCGACATCGCCCGGGCCGGCGTGCTCATGCTGACGACCGCCACCTTGGCGATGCTCTTGTTGTGGAGTGTCGGTTTTGCGCTTCGTGTCTGAGGTCAAACATCGGTTCGATGTCTTGAGCCCGCTTCATGCCGGCTTGCGGCATCCTCCATGCAACAGAGGGTTGCAGCGATGCCATTGACGGCCTACCCCAAGCTTCCCCGATCGTGGAAAAACCGATACCCGTTCCGGCTGGCCTGCCCCTCGTTCGTCTATCCGGCCGATTACGACGTGAATGTCGACCTCCTGGGACCCTGCGTCGACGAGATCGAACTGCTCTTTTTCGAAAGCCGCCCGACGGTTCGCCCCGACGGGGGGCTGGTCAGGCGATTGAAGAATCTCGGCGCCAGACACGCGGTGAACTACATCGTCCACCTGCCCACGGATGCACGGCTTTTCGACACGGATTACGGCCGTCGTCAGACCGCCGCCGCGGAACTCGTTGGGCTGACGGATCTCCTGGCCCCGCTGCAGCCTGTCTTCGATATTCTGCATCTGGAAATGGACGGCGGCCCGCGGCCCGCTTTGGGGAACCGGCGCCGCTGGGAGAAGGGGATCGCCGAGGGGTTGGTGCGACTTCGCAAGGCCGGTGTCGACCTGTCGCGCCTCAGGATCGAGAATCAGTCCATACCGCTGGAGTGGATCGGGCCGCTGCTGGAGGCTTTCGACCTGAAGCTTTGCCTCGACATCGGCCATCTCAAGCTTTCGGGTGCGGCGTTGGCGCCAACCATCGTTCGATGGCAGGCACACATCGACGCCCTGCATGTCCACGGTGTGCGCCACGGCCGCGACCACCAGTCGCTGGACTGCCTGAGCATCGAGGATCAGGAGGTGCTGCAAGACTTCCTGCGGTCTTTCCGGGGCAGCGTCTGCGTGGAGATCTTTAATTTCGACGCCCTGTCCACATCGCTGCAGCGCCTGGCGCATTGGATGGCCTGATGGTGAGCAGACAGGTAAGCGCTGCTCAGAGGGGTGGCTGGTACGGAGTCTTATGACGCCTTCAGGTGCGGGCGGCAGCGATCAAAAAGCGGGCGATATCCTCCGTTGACGTCGCGTCGATATCCAGCATGCTTTGAACGTTGATCCCGTCGACGGTGGTGATGATCAGGCTCGTCAGGGTCTCGCGGTGCGGACTGTCCGGCAGCAATCCGGCGAGGGCCTGGCGGGCCTCCTGGCGCCAATGCGCGTAGATGGCCTGGTAGCGCTCCTTGAGGGTCCGGTCGCCGTGCATGGCCTGGTGGACCAGGTTGAGGTGCAGCCGCATGCGCGTGCGGTTGGCCTGATGCCGGCGAAAAAAAAGCGCCAGCAGATCGACAGGATCGGCGTCCGGCCCGCCCTCTTCGATTAATTCCAGAATAAAGGCCGTGATGTCATTGACGTGGCGGGCGGCGATATCGAAAACCAATGCTGATTTGGTGGTGTAGTAATAGTAGAGCGTGCCCTTGCTGATGCCGGCCGCACGGGCCACGTCCGCCAGACTGAAACCGTCCAGCCCCTGTTTGGCGGCGAGACGGCCGGCGGCGGTGACGATGTGTTTTTTTTTCCCATCTTGTCTGCGACGGCGCTTGCGGGTATCCACCGGTCCTCCGTTTTTCAATATTGATATTACATAAACCTATTAAAAACAATAATATTTTATCGGCCAAGCGGCCGAAAAAATAATTGACAACCTGTTTTGTCTATGCCAACAGATGGATAACGAAAGCTTATTTGACGCGCATCGCAAACGGATGGCCCGGTCGTTTATTACCGGGCCGCGGCTTCAAGGAGAATCGATGCCAAAGGGTTATACAGGCAAAATCCTGCAGGTGAACCTGACGACGGGCGGGACCCTCGAGGAAACCGTCCCGGACCAGGTATACGAGACCTACCTGGCCGGCATGGGACTCGGGGCCTACCAGCTCTATCGCCAGATACCGGCCGGTGCGGATCCGCTGGGACCTGAAAACGTCCTCGGTTTTGTCGCCGGGCTGCTGACCGGCACCGGCAGTCTGTTCGCCGGACGCTGGATGCTGGTGGGCAAATCCCCGCTGACCGGCGGGTGGGGGGATGCCAACTGCGGCGGCATGCTGGCACCGGCCATCAAACACTGCGGCTACGACGGCATCTTTTTCTCGGGCGCCAGTGAAAAGCCGGTGTATCTGCTGGTCGGCAACGGCAAGGCCTCGCTGCATGACGCCTCCGATCTCTGGGGACGCGATGCCGTCGAAACCGAGGAGATCCTCACACGGCGCCATCACCAAAAAAAGGTGCCGCGGGTGGCCTGTATCGGCCCGGCCGGTGAAAACCGGTCCCTCATTTCAGGCGTCTGTACCGATCGCGGCCGGATTGCGGCGCGCTCCGGCCTGGGGGCGGTCATGGGAGCCAAAAACCTCAAGGCGCTCGTGTTGACCGGCAATCGCCGCATCAAGGCGCACGACCGCGAAGCGGTGCATGCCCTCAGCCGCCGTTGCAACCGTTGGGCTTCGTTGAAGATACCGTTTTTCTCAGGAAGGATGATGCGCTGGCTCGGCACGCTGATGCGTGTGCTGCCCACCCAGTCGGCCATGGACGGGATGCTCTTCAAGATGATGCTGAGCAAATGGGGAACATCCTCCATGAACCAGATGTCGGTTGAAATGGGGGATGCGCCCATCAAGAACTGGAAGGGAAGCAACAGGGATTTCGACCCCCAACGCTCGCTCACCGTCAACCCGGATCTTTTTCGCGAGTGCGAAGTCGTCAAATACCATTGCTATGCCTGTCCGATCGGCTGCGGCGGTATCTGCCGCGCCAACGGACACTACGCCGAAACCCACAAGCCCGAGTACGAAACCGTGCTGGCCCTGGGAGGGTTGTGCCTGAACACCGACCGCGACAGCATCTTCCAGCTCAATGAAATCCTCAACCGCGCCGGGATGGATTCGATCTCGGCCGGCGGTACCGTTGCTTTTGCCATCGAGTGCTTTGAAAAGGGGCTGATCACGACGGCGGACACCGGCGGGCTCGAACTCGAATGGGGCAACGCGGCTGCGATCAAGACCCTGATCGAGATGATGGTCCGGCGCGAGGGGCTCGGCGATCTCCTGGCCGACGGAACCAAGCGGGCGGCGCAACGCATCGGCCGCGACGCCCATCACTATGCCATCCAGGCCGGCGGCCAGGAACTGCCCATGCACGACGGACGCGGCGATCCCGGCTATGCCCTGCATTACGCTGTCGAGGCCAGCCCCGGCAAACACACCATCGGCTCGCAGCTCTACTACGAGATGTACCGTCTCTGGAAAAAAATCGAGACCCTGCCCAAACCCGAGGTCGTCTATTCCAAAAACAGCAAATACGTGGCCGATGAACTGAAAGCAGCCTGCAGCGCGGCCTGCAGCAAGTATGTCAATGTCATCAACGGCAGCGGCGCCTGCCTGTTCGGTGCGTTTCTCGGCGCCGACCGCTTCCCGCTGTTTGACTGGCTCAACGCCGCCACGGGTTGGGACAGGTCGCCCGAGGACTATCTGGCCATGGGCGCGGCCTTTCAGACGCTGAAGCAGGCCTTCAACATCAAGCACGGCATCGAGCCCCGAACAAACAGGCCCTCCCGAAGGTCGTTGGGTCTGCCGACGCTCATCCGGGGGGCCAACAAAAACCGTCGTGTGGACCTCGACCAGCTGATCCGCGACTACTGGCGCCAGTTTGGCTGGGACGAGGACACGGGCCATCCACCCGAGGCGCAGTTGAACGAACTGGCGCGCGAGGCGTCCGCGAAGCCGGACAGCGCTTGGTGATTCCCGAAGCAACGAACCGAGAAAGGTGCACATGAAATCCGATCCCAACCCCGCATTCAATCGCAAAACCTGCATGGCCTGCAGGATCTGTGTCGATGCCTGCCCGGTCAGCTGCATTGAAACCGCCTCTCGCGGCACCGACAAGGACCCCCATGGCTACCCGTTCCTGGCCGATGCCGACGCCTGCATCAGCTGCGGCCAGTGTGCGGAAGACTGCCCGGTCGAGGCGGTTGCCATGGCCGCGGCTTGATCGTCTGTTCGCGTTGCGCCGTGATCGAATCCTATCGCGCGGGGAGAAGCCGATGGAACTGACGTACCGTGAAATCAAATCCGGAAGGAAGCCTTTCAAACGCGCCTATCTGGCGGTGATGCTCTGGTTCATGGGTCGTGCGATTCAGGCGGCATCCCGGGTGGACCCGGCCATCATGGATGAGGTGGCTGAACTGCCCGCCGATTTCGTCTTCGCACTCGGGATCGTCGCGCGGGGTCCCTGGATGGTGGTGGAACGCCGATCAGGCGGCGTTTTGCGCTATTGCGGCGGGCGGGTCGAGGACCACCCGGTCGATCTCAAACTGGGCTTCAAACATCTTGAAGCCGGTTTCCTGACCTTCACCTTTCAGGAAAACACCCCGGTGGCCACCGCCCGGGACCGCCTGGAGGTCGACGGCGAAGTCGCCCATGCCTGCGCGGTGGTGCGAATCCTCGATCGCGTCCAGGTCTATCTGCTGCCCAAACCGCTGGCCCGATTGGCGGTCAAACGCTACCCGCACTGGCCGCTGCTGACCACATGCGTCCTGCGCGTCCGGATTTACTGGCGCGCCCTGCTGGGCTACTAAGAACCTGCGGTCAACCTTCAAGTTTGGAGCGGCGCCTATGCCCCTTTCCGATCGAATAACCTTCAACTGCCCGGTCAAGCTCATATGCGGCCAGCGGGCCCTCGAGCATATTCCCTACGAACTGGCCATGCGCAACGCGCGCCGTCCGCTGCTGTTGAGCGATGCAACCGCCTTTCGCGAGAACCGCAGCCGGGCCTTCGTGGATGCCCTGCGGGAATCGGACTTGACCCTGGGGGCGGTGGAAGCGCTCCCCGCGAAGGCGGATCTCGAAAGCGCCCACGAGATAGCCGCCCTTTACCGCGACCGGGATCACGACGCCCTGGTGGTCATGGGTTCAGGCCCACTGATGGCACTGGGCAAGTTGCTGAACCTGGTGGTTTCGACCGGCCAGGACGATCCCGGGGCATTCACATCCGAAAAAGCCGGCCTCGCCTTACGCCTCAAACCCCTGGTCCTGATTGCGCCGGCAGCGGCGTCCGGCAACGAGGTGTCGGGCCGATTGCAGGCCGACGGGATCGATCTGCGGTCGGTGGGGCTGATGCCGGACCTGGTTTGCATCGACGAACGCACGCTGGGATCGCCGGGACGGGAAGCGTTGATGGCCACCGGTGTCACGGCGCTGGCCCTGGGTGCCGAGACCGTCATGGCCGCGGATAAGAACCCCATGCGGGACATCTACGGCGTCAATGCCGTGCAGATGGCCGCCGCCGCGCTGCGAGCGGTTGATCAGATGCCGGACGCCGTGACCCCGCGCATGCACCTCGCCGGGGCCGCTGTCATGGCCGGCTGCGCCCTGGGCGACCGGCCACCGCAGCGACTGGAGCGGCTCGCCAGGCGACTGGCCGCTACGGGGCGCGTCAACGATTCCGAAGCGCTGGGGATCCTGCTTCCCGCAGCCGCTGGTATCGGGGAGCGCCACTGGGGATGGTCGTCCGCCGAGCTGCTGCCCGCTCTGGAGGGATTGGCGCGTTCAGCCCGCACGTCGTCCGGACAGCAATCCGTGCTGGCGGCGGCCGCGCTGAAGGCGCTGATGAACGACCTGTGCCGCCAATCGGCGGGAAGGACACCCCGGACGCTCGAGGATCGGGGCTTTTCCCGCAAAGAGCTGGATTCCATTGCCGCGTCGCTCAACCCCGCAGACGAGGGGATGACGGCCGACGCCATCGCGGATCTTTTTCAGGCGGCTTTTGACGGTGCGCCCGTCCACGCCGAAGCATGATGCCGATCACCGGAGGGGAGTGTTGATACTTATGGACATGCCTGCCTATTTCGAATACGGGTGCGGCGTCGAGATCGTTGCCGGCCACGACGTTCTTGAATCGATACCCGACCTGCTGGGCCGGTTGGGGGCCCAGCGCCCGCTGATCGTGACGGACAGAGGCGTTTCCGCCGCCGGACTGGTGGATGTTATGACCGCCGCCATCGGCGAACGCATGACCGTCGGAGGCATCGCGGACAACGTCCCCGTCGATTCCTCGATCGCCACGGTCGCTGAGCTGGCCGCCGCCTATCGCCGGCAGGCATGCGATGCCCTGATCGCCGTCGGCGGCGGATCCGTTCTGGATACCGCCAAGGGGGTCAATATCCTGGTGTCCGAGGACAGCGACGATCTTAAAGCGTTCAGCGGTTCCGGAACGGTCAAGCGTCCCCTGCGTCCGCTGCTGGCCGTGCCCACCACCTCCGGCACCGGCTCGGAAACCACTCTGGCGGCGGTCATCAAGGACGAATCGCGCCATCGCAAATTGACTTTTGGAAGCCCGTTTCTGATCCCGGACGCCGCCGTGCTCGATTCGCGTATGACCTTGACCCTGCCGCCGGCCATCACGGCGGCCACGGCCATGGACGCACTGACGCATGCCGTCGAGGCCTACACCTGCCTGGCCAAGAATCCGCTCAGCGACGTCGGGGCGCTGACCGCGATCAAACTCATCAGCCGCCATCTGCCACGGGTGATGGATGCACCTGATGACAGGGACGGGCGGCTGGCCCTGGCCCTTGCCGCCACCATCGCCGGGATGGCCTTCGGCAATTCCCTGGTGGGCATGGTGCACACCATCGGACATGCCCTGGGGGCCGTCTGCGGCGTGCCCCACGGCAATTGCATGGCCATGCTGCTGCCTTACGGCCTCGAGTACAATCTTCATAAAAACGGCCATCTGACGGCGGAAATCCTTGCCTCCCTGGCCGACGAGGAAACTTTCACCCGCACCCCGCGCGAGGCCCGCGCGGACGTCGTCATCCGCATGATACGCGCGCTGAACGAAAATCTGCACCAGGCTTGCGCGGGGCGCCACCCGCGGTTTTTAAGCGAAGTCCGCAACGCCCGCGGGGAAGCGGCGGTGCCCGCGGATGCACTCCCGCAGGTTGCCCGCGCGGCCCTGGACGACGGCATGGTGCTCTTCAATCCCGAAGACCTGGATTACGAGGATTTTCTGATGGTCCTCGAACACGCCTGGGACGGTCGTCCGCTGGACCGATCCCGTGTGCGGCGGGGCCGCTGACCGCGTGCGGGAATCACTTTCCCCGCCACCCCGCAGCGATGACTTGACGGTGGCCGGGGCGGGCGGTATCCTGCTGGCCTCAGCCGTCAAAGGAACACCACCCGTCGCATGCCCGGACTCACCATCCATACCAGCAATCGCCTTGAAATCCTGGCGGAGAAACTCGCCCGCACCTTGAGGCGTCCCGGTGATCCCCTCGAGGCCGACATCGTCGTCGTCCAGAGTCGCGGCATGGAACGCTGGCTTTCTCTCGCCCTGGCCCGGCTGAACGGAATTGCGGCCAACGGCCAGTTTCCATTTCCCAACGCATTCATCGAAAGTGTGTTCAAGCACCGCCTTGGCTTTGAAGCCGAGCAAAACCCGTTTGAGCGCAATGCGCTCACGTTCCGGATCCTGCGCCTGCTGCCTGATTTGGTCAAGCAGGACGACGCCTTCGGTGACCTGCGGTTTTACCTCGCGGACGACGCCAATGGCGTCAAAGGCTTCCAGCTCGCCGCCGAGATCGCGGATCTTCTGGACCAGTACCTCATCTTCCGCCCCCGGATGGTTCTCGACTGGGAAAAACGCCCCCCCTCCGAGGCTGGCGAACCGTTGGCCTGGCAGCCCAAACTATGGCGGCGGCTTACCGCAGAAACCGCCGAACCCCATCGTGCGTCCCTTTGGAAAATGCTGATCGAAACACCGACCGGGACCGCGGCGCCGGGAAGCGGGCTTCCGGAGCACGTTTCGCTGTTCGGGGTGTCCTACCTGCCGCCCTACTACCTGCAGATCCTGCAAGCCCTCGCAACGGAGATGACCGTCGACATCTATCAACTGACCCCGTGTCAGGAATACTGGGCCGACATCGCCTCCGATCGTGAAATGGCGAAGATGCGCCGGGGATCGACCAGCGACGAAGGCCTGATCGATCCCCGGGACCTTCACCTGGAGAGCGGCAACCGGCTGTTGGCCTCGATGGGCGGCCATGGACGCGAGTTCCACACCCTGGTCGGCGATCTCGACTGCCTGGTGGAAGACCATTTCGAAGACGTGGTTCCGGACACGCGCCTCAGGGCCGTCCAGCACGATCTCCTGCACTTATCCGACCGCGGCGCCGACCGGAGGGAAGGGCGCGAGCCCCGACATCTCATGGATAACGCTGAACGCGACCGATCCATCCAGATTCATGCCTGCCACGGACCCATGCGCGAAATCGAGGTGCTGCGGGATCAACTCCTGGCCCTGCTCGATGCGAACCCGGAAATCGAACCACGCGATATCCTGGTCATGACGCCCGATATCGACACCTATGCCCCTTACATTCAGGCCGTGTTCGGAGCACCGACGGACGAGCGCCTCTATCTGCCGTTCTCGATTGCCGACCGCTGCCTGGAATCGGCGAGCCCCCTCGTGGAAGCCTTTCTGCGCCTGCTGGACCTGCGCGCCGCGCGATTTGGACGCTCGCATGTTCTGGCGCTGATTGAATTCGAGCCGCTGCGTGCCCGCTTCGGGTTCGATGCGGCCGATCTGGCCGCGATCACCGAGATGCTCGACCGCGTAGGGATCCGCTGGGGGCTTGACGGCGCAGACAAAGCCCGCTGGGACCTTCCGGCCGACGACGCCAACACCTGGCGCCAGGGGTTGGACCGCCTTGTCCTCGGGTACGCCCTCGCAGGCGAGCCGGACCGGCTTTTTCAGCATCTGCTGCCGGATGACGGGGTCCAGGGCAGCCAGGCCGATCTGATCGGCCGTTTCAACGACCTGATCGAAACCCTGGCCCAATTCAGCCGGACACTCGACGACCGCCTCCCGCCGGGCCAATGGCATCGTCTGCTGGTCAAAGCCCTGACCCAGTTCTTCGTCCGCGACGAGCGCTTCGAATATGATTTCCAGACCCTCGAACGTCTTTTGGGCGATTTTCGCCGCGGAACGGTCACCG
This sequence comes from Desulfobacterales bacterium, assembly GCA_030066455.1. The sequence continues at coordinate 28,435 of JASJBQ010000021.1, read as the reverse complement.
GGGGGTATAAAGACCCGGTCGACCTCGATGTCGTGCGGGCCTATTTGACGCGCCAATTGGCGGGTGAGCGTTATCGCGGCGGTTTTATCGCCGGGGGCATGACTTTCGGCGCGCTTTTGCCGATGCGCAGCATTCCGGCGAAAATCGTCTGCCTCGTGGGGCTGAACCATGACGTGTTCCCGCGCTTGGACCGACCCCGCAGTTTTGATCGCATGGCCCTGGAGCCACGGTTGGGGGACCGTTCCCGCCGCGACGACGACCGCTATCTCTTCCTGGAGGCGCTGCTTTCCGCCCACTGCTGTCTCTACATCAGCTACACCGGATTCGATCTTCACGACCATTCGGTGCGCCCCCCCTCGGTCGTGGTGAGCGAGTTGATCGACTACCTCCAGGAAGGATTCGGCTGCAGCGAGGCCGACCTCGTGGTCGAACACCGCCTGCAGGCTTTTTCACCGGCTTACTTTCAACCGGAAGCGACCAGGTACTTCAGCTATGACCGCCATCATGCCCGGTCGGCGCGCAAAATGGCGGCAAGCGTTAAAGAAAGGCCCGAGGCCACTCCGTTTCTGGCGCATGCGCTCGACCGCTGCCCGGACCGTTTTCTGACGTTGACGCCAGATGATCTTCTGGAGGCTTTGGTGCATCCCTGCCGGTTTTTACTGGAAAGACGGCTCGAGGTTTATTTGCGCGCGTCGGATCAACCTCCCGAGGATCGCGAAGCCTTCGACCTGACCGCGTTGGAGCAATTCCGGGAAGGCCAGTGGCTGACCTCGAAAATTCTCGCGGGCGTTCCCCTTGAGACGGCGCACCGTCTCCAGCAGGCCCGCGGTGTCATGCCCCCGGGCGAAACCGGTCAGGCCGCTTTCAGGCGGCTGGCCGCAGGTGTCGAGACGTTCACCGACCGAATCCGTCCCTTTATCCGCTCATCGGCGCTTGCGCCCCGCCGCTACGAGATTTCTCTGGATCCCTTCCGGCTCGCCGGTCGTATCGAGACGCTTTACCCGGAGGGACCGGTCATCTTCCGCTACAGCCGGGCCAACGGCAGGGCCCTGACGGCCGCCTGGCTTCAACACTTGGTCTTCTGTCAGCTGGCCGCGGCCGACAAGCAGTCCGGTGCAACCGTGCTCATCTGCCGGGATGAAGTCCGCCGATTTGAATTTCTACCGGACAGCGACATCCTGTTGGGTCGGCTGCTGGACTTGTACTACCAGGCCGCCCATCGGCCCCTGGCCATATTTCCGAAAGCCTCGCCGGTTTTCGCAAGGACGGTCTTTGAAAACGAAAAGCCCGCCGACAAGGCGCTGCGGGCGGCCCGCAAAGCCTGGGAGGGCCACTACATGTCTCCGGGCGACAAGGACGACCCTTACATTGCGCTCGGTTTCAGGGGGCACGACCCATGGGCGCCGGAATTTGAAACGCTGGCCAGCGAACTGTTTAAACCATTGTTTGCCCATTCGGAAGCCATCGCCTGATCGAGGAGGCCGCCAGGAAGGTTGGAAAAAACCGTCACCGCCATCAAATGGTTAAAATCCCAGCCGGACCGGGTCCTGATTCACCTGGACGGGCAACCCTGGGCGACGGTGAGCCTCTTGGCCGCCGGCCGGATTGAGGTCGGCGACCGGATCACGGCCGAAAACGCTGCCCGTCTCCGAGACGATCAGGAGCGGCGCGACGCTTACCAGGCCGCCCTGCGCTGGCTTGCGGGGCGAGACCGGAGTGTTCATGAGGTCCGGCAGAAGCTGAAACACAAGGGCTTCGGTCTTGCGGCCATTGATCACGCCCTTGCCACGCTGCGCGACAAGAAGTATTTGGACGATCAGCGGTTTGCGCTGAACTGGATCACCTATCGCATCAATCACACGCCGCGCGGCCCACGCCTTCTGGCGCAGGAACTGAAACAAAAGGGGATCGATGCGGACACCGTCGCAGCCGTCATGGTCCATGCCGACGAGGACGCGCTGGCCTCAGCCTGCCTCCAGCGTAAACAACGCCGGTGGCAGCGGCTCGAGGGCAAAATACGACGGCATAAGATGCTGAGCTATCTGAGCCGGAAAGGGTTTGCTTTTGAGGCCAGTCTTCACGCCGTCGATCGCTATCGCGATCAGACGGATTGACTAATCATCCGTTTATCGCTATGGGTTGGCCCGATATGGGTTTTTTTCAGAGGAGTGAATCTTGTACTTTTCGATGGGCATTTATATCGCCGCCGTTCTGGTGGCCAACTATACGGCGACCTGGTTCATCCCGCTGCCGCTGTTCGGCATGGTGTCGGTCGGTACGATGGTTTTCGGCATTACCTTTACCCAGCGTGACCGCGTGCATCGCTACGGCCGCGGCCCGGTCTATCTCATGATCCTCGCCGCTGCGATCGGGATGGTACTCGAATCGCTTTTTTTGGGGGTCGAATGGCGGATCATTCTGGCATCCTTCATCGCCATCGTTCTCAGCGAGGCCGCAGACACCGAAGTCTATCACAAGCTATTGCACCGCAGCTGGATACAGCGGGTGGCGGGCAGCAATCTCGTCAGCATTCCGCTGGATAGCGTGCTTTTCAACCTGATCGCGTTCCTTGGTGTGTTTCAGCCATCCATGCTGGTGGCCATCATCTTCGGAGAGATCGTGGTCAAGTTTACCACCGGCGCCATTGCGGCCCTTTGGCGGGCCCCCAACGCGATCGAAGCTGCGGCCGAATCGCGTGCCTAGACCGAATCGCTTGTCTAGGCGCACCTTCGTGGAACGTCGGCTAACGAAAGGAGCCGGGCGATGACGATCAACACGAGTGGAAACCTGCCCCCCAGCGGCGAGCGCAGGACGACCCCGCGCTTCGGTGTGGAGCTCTGGGCTGAAGAAACCGCCGGCCGAGCGTTATACTTCCACCGCATCACCAACCTCAGCCTGGGCGGTTTTTTCATTGAAAAGAAATTACCGTTTCCCGTCGGGCAGAAGGTTGACCTGCGGCTGGAATTGCCCGGCAGCGGGGAGAAGACCCCGGTAACCGGCAGAATCATCAACAACTACCAGGACCAGGACGAAAATCTCAGGGGCGCCGGCATTCAGTTCGTCGAACTCGACGATCAGGCGCGCGACGGCATATCGGCCTACCTGCAGCGGGTCGTCAATGCCGGGGCCCTGCATTGACATCACCGCCATCCGACACGCCCGTGCGGGGAGGTGAACGTGAGCATTACGTCTTTTCTCCAGAAAGCCGCTAAACTCGAAATTCAGAAATACCGGCCGCCGGCGGACCGGCAACAGCTGAGCAAGAACCACATTGCCTACTCCGGGTCGCCTTTCAAACACCCCAACGATCCCGACAAGATTGTCCTCATCGCCGATCCTTTCAGCCAGAATACGTTTTATTACGAATTCGACCTGGAGGACATCACCTTCGCCGAGGACCTGCCGAGCATCGTCAACCTGGATGACGAATCCCTCAACATGGTGCGGCTCTGGGTGCGCAAGGGCAGCCTAGCGGTGCGCTGTACCCCTTTTCGCGTAGCCAACACGCTCGAATGAAACATCTCGAACCGGAGGCTGCCCTGCGTCGGGTCCACCGGCGCATGGGGGATGCCTGCCGGCCGTGGTCCCCTCCGACCGACCGATGACGGCTCGGCCGCCGCCGCGTTCAGAAAGCCCCCAGCTGACATGCGGATATTTTGATTTTCAGCGCCTCGCAAGCTTCAGCGATCCTCAGGCGCGCTATGCCGCGGCCGTCGGCAATGTCCCAGGCAGCGTGGCAGGGCAGGCGGCCGTTGACGCAGGCGCTCCGTATTTCATCGGCCATGTCGGGCGTCACGTCACTGGCGGGTTTGACGATCCGTTTGCGCGGGGCGTAACCGAAGAGGCCGAGCTGGCAGCGGATGATCGGACGGTTCTGCAGGTCCAGCACCCGGCCGGCTTCGTGCGGGGGCTTGTTTTGCCGATGCGCAACGGCATGGGCTTGTTCGCAGCTGACACCATCAGCCTCCCGTGCGCTGTCGAGGGCCCGGGCCAGCTCTGCATCGAGCCGGACGCCCTGGTGTTTGGCGGCATAGCCCTGCGGCGGTTTTTTCTTCATTTGGCGACTCCTTCTGGCGAGGCGGCGGATGCCGCAAAGATTCGATCTGCTGGCGATCGGGCCACTGGGTTCTCAATTGAGCGCAAACCCTAATCCGCATCGGGCCAACAATCAAGCCCTGAAAAGCGGATGGAATGATGCATCATCGGCGGCATCGTTTGGCCGGACGCCGGGGGTGGATATTTGACAGGCCGCAGACCGGCTGGTAGTTAAGCCGAAACTTTTTACGCGCCTGCGGTCTGCTCGAATACCCGCCGGCCAGACTTCGGCCGGCGCCATCCTGTTCAAGGGGGAGATGGATGCATCCCAAATCGTTCCTGCCGGCCTTCCGATCCACGCAAGAGCTGGAAGCTCACCAGATCGAAGGACTGAAATGGACTGTGGCCCACGCTTACAACGGATCGCCGGAATATCGTCGCAAGTTCGATGCGGCCGGCGTCATCCCCGAAGACATAACCCGTCTGGAGGACCTGAAGCGCCTGCCGCTGACCACGGCCGAGGACCTGCGCGACGGCTATCCTTTTCCGTTGCGCTGCGTGCCCTTCGAGAATATCGTCCGCATCCATTCAAGCAGCGGCACCACGGGGAAGCGGAAAAATCTCTGTTACACCCAAAAGGATGTGGACGATTGGACCCATTTTTTCGCCCGCTGCTATGCAATGGCGGGTCTGACGGCTGCCGATCGGGTGCAGATCGCCGTGGGCTACGGGGTCTGGACGGCCGGTGTCGGTTTTCAGTCCGCTTGCGAGTGCCTCGGTGCCATGGCCCTGCCGTCAGGGCCCGGCAATGTCGATCTGCAATGCCAGTTCATGCTCGACATGCAGTCGACGGTCCTTTGCTGCACCGCCTCGATGGGGCTTCTCCTGGCGGAGGAGGTCCACCGGCGCGATCTGACGGGAAAAATCAATATCCGCAAGGTGATCTACGGGTCCGAGCGTTCCTCGCGCTCGATGCGCCAAAAGATATCCGACCTGTTCGGCGGAGCGGAGCTTTTCGATATCACCGGGATGACCGAACTCTATGGTCCCGGAACCGGCATTGAGTGCCCCCACCACGACTGCATCCACTACTGGGGCGACTACTACCTCATCGAAATCCTCGACCCCGAGACGCTCGAACCGGTCCCGGAAGGGGAGTGGGGTGAAATGGTGGTGACGACCCTGCAAAAGGAAGCCGTCCCCCTGATCCGCTACCGCACCCGTGATATAACGCGCCTCATACCGGGAGCCTGCACTTGCGGCAGCATCATGCCCCGCCATTCGCGCATTATGGGACGCACGGACGACATGTTCATCTTCCGGGCCGTCAACATATATCCCTCCCATATCGACAAGATCGTGTCCGAGATTCCCGACCTGGGATCGGAATACCAGATTCACCTCAGCCGGGACGAGGCCGAGAGGGGGGTCATGCGGATCGTCGTCGAGAGAGGGCAGGGCGTCGCACCGAACGCGGCCGAGGGTTTAGCGGCCCGACTGGTCCAGAGAATCAAGCGGGAGCTGATGGTGACCGCCCAGGCCGAAATCGTGGCCTACGGCGCGCTGCCGCGTTCGGAACGCAAGAGCCAGCGGGTGTTCGACACGCGGATTCAGGACCCCATTATCTGATTCGTCGGCAGCCGAATATGCAACCATACGATATCGTCAACAATCCCCTGGAGGAGGGCACCACCCTTATCGAGGCCGGGGCCGGAACCGGCAAGACGTATGCCTTGACGGCCATATTTTTGCGGCTGCTTCTCGAAAAATCGATCGACCCGGATCGCATCCTGGTGGTTACCTTCACCACCGCGGCCACCGCCGAGCTGCGTGATCGTCTGCGGCGCCAGCTGCGGGACGTACGCCGCTTCCTCGACGGCCAGGGGGATCTGGACGACACGCTGCGGGACATCGTGCACAAGACGGGAGCCGAACCGCGCACCCGGAAAAGGGTCGAATTCGCTCTGCGGGAATTCGATCGTGTGGCCATCTTCACCATCCACGGTTTCTGTCAGCGAATCCTGGGGGAGCTGGCCTTCGAGACGGGCAGTCCTTTCGACATCGAACTCGTCACCGATGCCTCGGAGCTGATTCAGTCGGTCGCCGACGATTATTGGCGCCGCGTGTTCTACCGGGCGGCACCAGAGATTGCGGACTACGCCGCCAACCGATTGCAGGGCCCGGAAACGCTGGCCAGCCTCTATCGGCGTTTTGGCATGCCCGATCTGCATATCATTCCCGAGCGGCCTGATCTGCCCTCCATCGATTTCACCCCCTACCGGCGAGATTGGGACGCATTGCGGCGCATGTGGTCCGCAGCCCGAGGCGATATTGCGGCCCGGCTATTGGACCCGTCCCTGAGCGGCACCGTCTACGGCGGCTTGAAACCGGCCCCCGGACCGGAGCCGGGGCAGTCCCGGCGCACCCTCAAAGTGGAAGATTGGTGCCGGGCGCTCGATCATTTCTTCGCTCGCGACACCGCCCCGCTGCCGCCGGAACCATCACTGCTTTTTTTCACAACGGACAAGATCGTCGCCGCCACGCGCAAAGGTATGACGTCCCCGACACACGCCTTTTTCGATGCCTGCCAGGCCCTACTCGCCAGCGCCGAGGTAATGCAGATCGAAATGGAAGCGTGGCTGACCGCCCTGCGGTACGGCTTTTTTCGATTCGCCCGCAATCGACTCGATCACATTAAGCAGGCCGGGCAGCTCTTTTTTTTCGACGACCTGCTCGTGCAGGTGAATCGTGCACTGGAAGGCGGTTCGGGGCGTCGCCTGGCCGCCGTGGTGCGTCGCCGCTACCAAGCCGCCCTGGTCGATGAATTCCAGGATACCGACCCCACCCAATACGCCATTTTCAAACGCCTGTTCGACACCCCGACGCATCTGCTGTTCATGATCGGCGACCCCAAGCAGGCCATCTACGCTTTCCGGGGCGCGGATATCTTTTCCTACCTCCAGGCCGCCCGCCACGCGCGTCGGAAATTCACCCTGGTCGCCAACTGGCGATCGCGCCCGGGACTGATCCGGGCGATCAACCGCTTGTTCGGCAACCGTCACCACCCGTTCATTATTCCCGAAATCACCTACCACCCCGCCGTGGCCGCCCGTGAGAACGACGGCGGGCCGACCGAGGCGGCACCCCTGGTTTTCTGGCAAATGGCGCGTGATCCTCATGATGTCCGCGGGACTTCGCGCGGCCTTTCCAAACAGGAGGTGTTCGCCCGGGTTCTGCCGGCCGTTGCCGCCGAAGTAGCGCACCTCCTGCAGTCGTCCGGCACCGGCGGCAAACCTCCCGCATGGTCGGCCGAGGACATGGCCGTTTTGGTGCGAACCAACCGACAGGCAAGGATGGTCAAGACCGCGATGCAGGAGGCTGGCATCCCGGCCGTCATCCATCACGCCGGCAGCGTTTTTCACACGCCCGAGGCCGAAGAACTGATGCATGTCCTCGAAGCGGTGGTCCGTCCCGGGAATGTACGCCTGGTCAAAACGGCGCTATCCACACGCTTGTTCGGTATGGCGGGGGAGCAACTGGCCTTTGGGGAGCAGGCACCGACCTGGTGGCATGATCTTCAGCAGCGGTTTTTCGACTACCACACGATTTGGCGGGAATGGGGCTTTTTCCCCTTTTTCCAGCGCATGCTGACAGACAATCAGGTGGCCGAACGCCTTTTGACGCTGACCGACGGTGAGCGGCGACTGACCAATCTGCTCCATCTGTCCGAGCTCCTGCAGCAAAGGGTCGCGGCAAGGCGCCTGGGCCTGCAGGAGACGCTCAAGTGGCTTCACGCGCAGAAAATGCGGCCCGACGGCGGGTCCGAAGACGAGCAGCTGCGGTTGGAAAGCGATGCCCGGGCACTGACGGTCATCACGATCCACAAAAGCAAGGGGCTGGAGTTTCCGATCGTTTTCTGCCCGTTTGCATGGGAGTCCGATACCGTTCGCGATGAGTGGCCGCTGTTTCACGATCCAACTGCGGGAATGCGCCGCACCCTCTATATCGGTGCGGACGCAAACGCCAATCAACTGGACCGGGCCCGGACCGAGCGGCGTGCGGAATCCCTGCGACTGCTCTATGTGGCGGTTACCCGTGCCCGGAACCGCTGCTACCTGGTCTGGGGCGATCTCCCGGGAGCGTCGAACTCCCCACTGGGATATCTCCTTGAGGCGGATGCTCCCGCGAACGACCCGGGTGCGGACGGTAATCCCCCGCACCGCGCACCAGATCACCTGGCCGGCGTCTTGGCGTCCCTGGCCCGTCAAGCCGATCGCACCGTCGCCGTGCGTTCACTGCCAGAGCCGGAAACGGCGCCGGCCAGGACGGCTGAGCTCGGGCCGACAGTGGTATCCGAACGGCGGATGAAACGTCGTTTGGACCTCGACTGGACCATCGCCAGCTTTTCGTCGCTTATCCGGGGTACAAAAACGGGCGGCGACCTCCCTGAAGACCGCGATCAGGCGTTGGATGGCCAGCCATCGCCGGCGGTGAGTCATGCGCAACCAGCTTCAGGTCTCAAGCGGGCTGACGCCATTCATCGGTTTCCAAAGGGTGCCCATGCCGGTAATTTTTTCCACCGACTATTTGAAGTGATGGATTACGGGCCGAAAGACCAGGGTGATCGGGAGGCGTGGATTGCGGCCGAACTCATACATTTCGGTTTCGACCCGCAATGGCGACGACCGGTGATGCATCTGATCGAAAACGTGCTCGCCACACCGCTGCCCTCGACACCGACACCTTTTGCTCTCAATCGGCTCAGACCCCATGACTGCGTAAAGGAGATGCCTTTTGGGTTTCCGCTCCGCCCCGTGAGGGCGGAGCAGCTTTGCAAGGCTTTCAGCCGCCACCGTCCGCTGCGTTTCGAGGAAAATCTCGACCAATGGCTTAATAAGCTGGATTTTACCATTTCCGGAGGATACCTCCGGGGCTTCATCGATCTCGTCTTTCGCCATCAGGGGCGCTATTTTCTGCTGGACTGGAAGTCCAATCATCTGGGAGACAGCGATACCGATTATCATCCCGAGCGCATTCGAGCGGTCATGGCGGAGGAATACTATTTCCTCCAATACCATCTCTATGTACTGGCGTTGAATCAGTTCCTGCGCCTGCGTCTGCCGGGGTATACCTACGAGCGCGATTTCGGAGGCGTCTACTATCTCTTCATCCGCGGCATGCAGCCGCAAAGTGACCTCGGCGGCGGCATTTTTTTCGATCGCCCGGAACACGGGTTGGTCGAAGCATTGGAGCGGCGACTGGTACGGTCAGGTCATCGTTCGGTTGAAACGATGTGAAGCACTACATGAGACAAAAAGATTTAACCATTGAATTTATATATAATAATTATTCCGGACTGGCTGCAGCGCTGACCTCGACCCTGACGCGCCTGCAAGGGGGACGCGATACCGCCGTGCTTCTGGCCGCGGCCATGACCTGCCGCGCGGCTGAAGAGGGGCATGTCTGCGTTGATCTGTCCCGAATGGCCGATGAACCCATCGGCGCGGACAGCGATCGGGAAAATCAACCCCGCTGTCCGCCGCTGGACAAATGGCTGGCGTGCCTGGAAGCCTCGCCGCTTGTCGGCGCCCCCGGCCAATGGCGGCCGTTGATTCTGGACCGCGGCCATTTTCTCTATTTGCAGCGCTACCATCGCGACGAGCAACTGATAGCCAACTATCTTCATGCGGCGCGGGCCACGCCGCCCGACTTGCCCACCGACCTGAGCCTATGGGCCCGGAAACTGCAACGCTATTTTCCCGATGCGAAACCGGGGCAAAACGACGATCAGATGGCGGCCGCCGCCGTGGCGCTTCTACAGCGGCTGTGTGTCATCTCCGGCGCCCCGGGGACCGGGAAAACGACCACCGCGGCCCGGATCATCGCCTTGCTGCTCGATATCCATGTTCAGCAGCCGCTGCGGTTCGCCCTCTGCGCGCCGACCGGAAAGGCCGCCGCGCGGCTGAGTGAAGCCCTGCGCGCGGCCGCCGCCGCACTTCCCGCTAGCACCCAGGACTCCGGCCGGTTTCCCACCGAAGCCGCGACCATCCACCGCCTTCTGGGCTACCGACGCAACCGTTTTGTTTTCAACGCCGACAACCCCTTGCCGGCGGACGTCGTGGTGGTCGACGAGACCTCCATGATCGACATTTCGCTCATGGCCCGACTCTTGGAAGCCGTTCCCATCGAGGCCCGCCTGATCATTCTGGGGGATCACAATCAGCTTTCGTCCGTTGAGGCCGGCGCGGTGATGGGGGATATCTGTCAGCGGGCCGGATCGAAAGGGCGATCGGCTGCTATCGATTCGGTTTATCGCCGGCTGGGTATCGGCGGGGCGGCCTCCGGTGAGGCGGCTCCGGACCAAGCAGAGCCGCTGGACAACCACGTGATCGTTCTGACGCGCAACTACCGCTTCAGTGCCCGGACCGGTATCGGCGCTTTGATCCGGGCGGTCAATGCGGGTCAAAGTGATGCAGTCCGCCAACGCCTGCAAAACGACGACATCGCGGTCGAATGGATGCCTGCGCCCCTGACTGCACCGGTGCGACAGCAACTGCGGAATGTCTTTCGCGAGGGGTATGGTCCGGTTTTCACGGCCCGCTCGCCCGAAGATGCCCTTGCCGCCCTGGAGCATTTTACGATTTTGAGCGCCCTGACCGGCGGACCTTGGGGCACGGAACGGTTGAACCGCTGGATCGAATCATTGGGGCGCAAGGCCGGCTGGATCGAAACGCGCGATAGCTGGTACCCCGGAAGACCGGTCATGATACGGCGCAACGACTACCGGACCGGCCTCTTCAACGGCGATGTGGGGGTCGTCTGGCCGGAACGCCTGCAGGGCCAACGGCAGGTGCGCATCTGGTTCCGCACCGCGGCCGGTCCGCTCAAGGCCTTCAGTCCATCACAGCTGCCCGAACACCAGACGGCTTTCGCCCTCACGGTTCACAAAAGCCAAGGGTCGGAATACCGCCGCGTCGTACTGATCCTGCCCGAACAGGACAATCCCATCCTGACCCGCGAATGGGTCTACACCGGATTGTCGCGGGCCCGCGAAAAAATCGTCCTGGTGGCCGATGCAAACGTGCTGGCCCTGGCGATCGGGCGGCGTATCGAGAGAGTATCAGGCCTGCGCGCCGCTCTGGATGACCAGGCGCGCGATGGCGCAGCGATTTAACGCCGGCGGGTGCAGGAAATGGAATCGGCCAGCAGGGTCTGTACGCGCTCGAGTTGCGCACAGGCCTGCGAGCAGGCCGGCAGTCTGGCGATATCGCTGCAAGATCGGCAAGGGCTGCGAACCAGATAGCCGATATCGAAATCAAACTTGCAGGTATAGGACAGGGATTTCTGCGGGTGTTTATGCCATTTCATTGGGGTCATTTCAAAAAGCTTTCAACTCCGGTTTCCATTCCACGGATAGCAGATTCAATTTTGACGTTACCGCCTAAGTCCGATCCACCCGAGGCGGATGAATATCAGTGTTACGCGCGGCCCCCGCTGCTGCGGTCTGCCCAAAGCGGGCCTTCTTCGGGAGCCACCGCCGTTTCGCGCAGCTGTGGCGAAACCGTCAATTTCTGGCGTGCAAACGTTTGCGCCGCACCTCATAGCATGAAAGCCGATTGACGGCAAGACGGCTGTGGGCATGGGGCCAAATCCCTTGAACCCGCTGTCCGCAAAGCTTTATCGCTGGGAGGGGGCGCCGTTTCTATTTGCGGTCCTGGTCTTGGAACCGCCGGTAGACGACCATGCGTGCGAAGGCCTGGACGGCCCTTTCGGGGGTTTCGTAAAAAACGGCGTTGAAAGGGCTGTTCGCAACGGGGTAAACCGTGCGGTCGCTTTCGTCCTGAAGCAGGCTGACACCGTAGACAGGCTTGCCGTAGCGCTCCATCAGCGCCGTGATGCTTTCGATGTAGTGCGTCTCGAATTGCGTGATGGTTTCGCGCACCATAGCGTTAAATTCGCCCGTCAAGTCCGGGTCGGCGATTTCACTGTTGGCGATCAACCGATTCACGAAAATCCGGCGACCCAGAATGCCCAGGTTGATGAGGGCATCGCATCCGTCCCATCGAAGCAGTGCTTCCATGGCTTTCAAAGGCAGTTCCAGATCGTTCTCGCCGACCAGATCCACCGGGTTGGCGCGACTCCAGTAGGGAGGCAGCAGCTCGTCCAGATGGGCCACCACCTCGGGGTCGAGTTCCGGCACCTCCAGGCCGTTGGCGGCGCACAGATCCGCCGTGACCACGCCCCAGCCGCCCCCGAGGGTCATGATGGCGGCCCGGTTGCCCCGCGGCAGGGGCAGGGAAGCAAAGGCCGCCGACAGGTCCAGCAACTCCATGGGGCGATCCACCTTGACAATTCCGGCCTGACGGCACATGGCGTTGAAAACGGCCGCATCGGATGCCAGGGCGCCGGTATGGCTGGCTGCCGCCCGGTTGCCGGCCCGGGTCTGCCCGCCTTTGAGCAGAACGATGGGTTTGCGCCGACCAAGCCGCCGGGCGTTTTCAAAAAAGCGCCGGCCGTTCTTGATGCTCTCGATATAGAGCATGACCGTGCGCGTGAGCGCGTCGCCCTCGAAACCCGCGATAAAATCCTCGATCGTCAACATGGCTTCGTTGCCCGATCCGGCAAACCCGCGAATGCCGATGCCCTGCTGTTCGGCAAAGGCCAGCAGTTGGGTGCCCATATTACCAGACTGGGCCACAACGGCGGTACCGCCGGCCCGCGGCATCACCGGTGAACCGGTTCCATAGAATTGGATGTGGGGGTTGCAGATGCCCATGGTATTGGGCCCCAGGACGAGGATGCCGGCCTGGCGGGCGGACCGGACCAAATCGGCCTCCAAGGCCTTGCCCCTGTCGCCGGTCTCGCCAAAACCCGATGTGATCAGAAGCATGTTGCGGACGTTTTTGCGCTGCAACTGCGGAATTAGATCCAGGACGCGGGCGGCCGGAATGGTCACCACGGCCAAATCGACGGCTGCAGGCACCGCTTCGATGGTGCGGTAGACTGGACGGCCCGCGATCCGTCCCCCCCGCGGATTGACCAAATAACAGGAACCCTCGAATCCACCGCCGACCGTGTTGGTGAACAGCATGTGACCCCATTTGCCGAATTGGGCCGATGCCCCGATAAATGCAATCGCACGGGGATAAAACAGACTGCGGATGGCTTTGGCCGGGACGCTGCCGGTATCATCCGCTGCTGGCGCCAACGGGCGGCAGACCACCAGGGCATCGGCAATGGCGATCCGGCCGTCCGGCCGGACCATTATCGGATTGAGATCGATTTCGGCGATTTCGGGATGCTCCACAGCCAACCGGGAGAGCTTCATCAGGATCGCTGCCATTTCATCCCGATCGACGGCCCGCTCGCCGCGGAGCGAACCCAGATAGGCCTGGGCGCGCAGTTCAGCGATCATGGCTTCGGCATCAAAAGCCGACAACGGCGCCAGGCGACAGACGGTGTCCGCCAGGGCTTCGGTGTAAATGCCGCCCAGCCCGAACATGATCACGGGGCCGAACTGGGCGTCGCGGTAGACGCCAGCCACGAACTCGCGGCGGCCGGGGATCTGGGACTGGATCAGATAACCTTCGAGGTCGTGCCCCCCGCTTCGTCGAAGATCTTCGAGCGCCGCTTCGAGGGCCTCCCGGCCTGACAGCGCCGTTTTGACCAGACCGCGGTCGGACTTGTGCAAGAGGCCCGAACCGACCCCCTTGAGCACCACGGGATATCCGATCTCGTCGGCGGCAGCGGCCGCATCCTGCGGCCGCGTCACCAGAATCTCATCGGGCAGGGATATGCCAGCCGATTTAAGGACCTGTTTGGATTCATGCTCGCTCAGCGCAAAATGATCTCGCGCCAGAGCACGCGCGATATAGGTCTGGATGGTCATGGGAAGGCGGTTCCCTTGGCCCCTCTGGAGGACAGGGTTTAGTATAAACTATAAAACTGCCGTGCTTATAGCGTCCGCTAAGGGTGGCGGTCAAGAAAAATAGGCCGCTGTGGTGCGAGGCAAACCGATGTCATCCGACGCCCGACACCTCGCGCGACGGAGAGACTGCCGCGACCCAAGCGGACTGACGTGCGTCAGCCGGCCTTGCGACTGCGGCCGTTGAAACTGCGCAAGACACTGTGTTGGAGGGATTGGCGTTTGGCCTTGAAGAAAGCGTAGCTGTAGCGGATGTTCTTGTCGATCAGGTCGGGATAGTTCCGCATGCTGCTCCTGAGCTTCATGGTATTGGAGGTGACCTTCCGCAGCAGATGGGTTTCCTTGCCGACCACCTTGGTCAACCCGGCCTTGAACGCATCCAGGAAATCGCCGCAGGCACAGGCATCTTCCGCCAGGGTGACGGCGCGGCCCATCTGGGCCAGTCGATGGCCGTCACTGCCCCCCGACATACCTTTGCCCAGATTGAAACCCAGCACCGTGCTCTTCAGATTCCACTTGTTCATGTTTTCGGCGTTGATCACCTCGACCCCATCGACCATGTCATAGATTGCCCGCAGCCGTTCTTCCGAAAAATAGGAATTGTGCACGCCGGTGTAGGCCGTGCTGAAAGGGTGGGGGAGCACGACGACGGAAGGGTAGCGTTTGGCCGCTTCAATGAGCGCCTCCATTTCGAGAAGCGTCGAACTCATGACATCCGCTCCCATGAAGGGCAGAACGGATTTCAGGTAAAAATGCTCTAAATCCCGCGAGGTGTAGAAATAAACCAGCAAGTGGGATCCCTCGGCCGACGTCACCTCGATGCCGGGAACGGTCAGCAGGTCTTCATGGCGAGCCAGTTCCATGGCCCCCCGGATTTCGTTGTGATCGGTCAGTGCGATACCGATCCCCAGCGAGCGGGCCTGATCGGCAATGGGGGCGATGGCATCGTGGCCGTCGGAATGGTAGCTGTGGAAATGCATGTCCACCACGGTCGACTGGGAGACCAGGCTCTCGAGGTCGGGGGTCTGGAATGCGATGCGGTCAAAATCTTGAAAAGCCATATGCGCGTTTATATCCTTAACAGGTCGAACTTTGGCCATACCGGTGAGGTAATCCTAAGGCCGGAAGATAATGGCGGTTGGGTGCCTTAGATGCTGGGATGCACTATAATCCATATCGGTCCAAAAGGGAAATGCTTAAACAGGAACTGGCCTCGCCGAGCGGCTTTACGGTAGCGGGCGCTTATGCTATGGGACGTCGCCATGAATCGCTGCCGGCGGGCGCGAATCACCGCAGGTTCACCCAAACCCCGCCCCAAGGAAGAAAATGACGATGCGAATCGGAATGGGCTATGACGTTCACCGGCTGGTGCCGGATCGGCCGCTTGTCCTGGGCGGGATTGAGATCCCCCATGAACGTGGCCTCATGGGGCACTCCGATGCCGATGTTCTCACCCATGCGATCTGCGACGCCATTTTGGGGGCGGCGGCCCTGGGGGATATCGGCCAGCATTTTCCGGACACGGATCCCGAATACCAGGGCGCTTCCAGCCTGTTGCTGCTCCGGCGCACCGTCGACCTGGCTGCCCGGGAAGGGTTGACGGTCCGTCAGCTCGACGCCACCATCGTTGCCCAGGCCCCCCGCATCGGACCGTTTCGCGAACGGATGCGAACGCGGCTGGCCCAAACCATCGGCATTTCCGTGGGGATGATCAGCGTCAAGGCCACGACCACCGAAGGGCTTGGTTTCCCGGGCCGAGGAGAGGGGATCGCCGCTATTTGCATCGTTCAACTGGTGCCGATCGAAGCGCCATGACATCGCCCTTCAAACTCATCTCCGACATGACGCCCCGCGGGGATCAGCCCCGCGCCATCGACAAGCTGACGCGACAGCTTCGGGGCCATTCGTCCCAGAACGTGCTCCTGGGGGTCACGGGATCGGGCAAAACATTTACCATGGCCCATGTCATCGCCCGCATCGGGGTGCCGACCCTGGTCATCGCCCCCAACAAAACCCTGGCCGCCCAGCTTTACAACGAATTCAAATCGTTTTTTCCCCACAACGCGGTCGAGTATTTTGTCAGTTACTACGACTACTACCAGCCGGAAGCCTATATTCCTGCCAGTGACACCTATATCGCCAAAGACTCCTCGATCAATGAACTGATCGACAAACTGCGACATTCGGCCACGCGATCGGTTCTCTCGCGGCGGGATGTGATCGTGGTGGCCAGCGTGTCCTGCATCTACGGTCTGGGCGCTCCCGAGGACTACCTCGGTATGCGCGTGGATATTGAAACCCAGACCGAGATGGAGCGCGACACGCTCCTGCGGCGTTTGATCGAGATTCAGTATGAACGCAACGATATCGATTTTCACCGGGGAACGTTCCGGGTACGGGGCGACCGCGTCGAAATCTACCCGGCCTACGAAGAAGACGTGGCCTTGCGGATCGAGTTTTTCGGTGACGAAATCGATCGCATCGACGAAATCGACCCCCTGCGGGGGACCGTGCTGCAGCCGCTGGTCAGGACCGCTGTGTTTCCGGCCAGCCACTACGTCACCCAGAAACGAACCCAGAAACGCGCGATCGAAACCATCAAAGCCGAATTGAAGGCGCGGGTGAATTATTATCGCGACGAAAAGCGCTACCTTGAAGCCCAGCGCATCGAGGAGCGCACACTCTACGACCTCGAGATGATCCAGGAACTCGGCTACTGCAACGGCATCGAGAACTATTCCCGGCACCTTACGGGGCGGCGTCCGGGTGAGCCTCCGCCGACGCTGCTGGACTATTTTCCGGACGATTTCCTGCTGTTCATCGACGAAAGCCATATCGGCGTGCCCCAATTGGGGGGCATGTACCGGGGCGACCGGGCCCGCAAGGAAACCCTGGTGAACTACGGTTTCCGGCTCCCCTCGGCCCTGGACAACCGTCCCCTGAAATTCGAGGAGTCCACGACGCGCTTCAGGCGCACGGTCTATGTCTCGGCCACACCGGCCGATTATGAGCGCAAGGCCGCCGGCGAGCGGTTCGTCGAGCTGATCGTCCGGCCGACCGGCCTGCTCGATCCCCGGATCGAAGTCCGCCCCGCCGACAAACAGGTCGACGATCTGCTCGAAGAAATCCAAAACCGCATCGTGCGGCGCGAGCGCGTGCTGGTGACCACGCTGACCAAGCGCATGGCCGAGGACTTGACCGAGTATTACAGCGATCTGGGACTGCGCGTGCGCTACCTGCACGCGGACATCTCCACACTCGAGCGGATGGAGATCATCGGCGATCTGCGCAAAGGCGTTTTCGATGTGCTGATCGGCATCAATCTCCTGCGCGAGGGACTTGATATTCCGGAGGTCTCGCTGGTGGCCATTCTCGACGCTGACAAGGAAGGATTCCTGCGATCCACGCGTTCGCTGATTCAAACCTGCGGGCGCGCGGCCCGCAACGTGAGCGGCGGTGTGATGATGTATGCGGACACGGTGACCCCCTCGATGCAGGCGGCCATCGACGAAACCGAACGGCGACGTAAAATCCAGAAGGATTACAACGAACGTCACGGCATCACGCCGGCGTCGGTGCGCAAAGACGTTGTTTCCGTTTTTGAAGCCCTAAGCAAGCCGTCGGAAGCGCCGACCGATGCGGTTCATGAACCGGTCACGACCTACGAGACGGCCGATGCGCTTGAGCGTCAGTTAAACGTCCTGGAAAAAGAGATGCGCCGGGCCGCACAGGACCTCGAATTCGAGCGTGCGGCCGAAATCAGGGATCGAATCAAAAAGCTGCGCACGAATCTGGTTTTCGAGGGCCAGATCGACTAAGACGCCGCAAGACCGACCGCCGGCCAATGTGAGAATGCCGATGACCGCCCCCGATTTTAAATCCAAGCTCGCCCGCTCGCCCGAAGCCCCCGGTGTTTATCTCATGAAGGATTCCCACGGACGGGTGATTTATGTCGGCAAGGCCAAACATCTCAAAAAGCGGCTGGCCAGCTATTTTTCACGCGTCGACCCGGTTGATCCCAAAACCCGCACGCTCGTGGCCCGCATCACCGATTTCGAGACCATCGTCACCGCCTCCGAAAAAGAAGCGCTACTGCTCGAGTCCAACCTGATCAAGCGTTATCGGCCGCACTACAACGTGGTCCTTAAAGATGACAAGCGCTATCCGGTCCTGCGTCTCGACATCGGGCACCCTTTTCCCAACTTGACCATCGGCCGCAAGATTCTGAAGGATGGTGCACTTTATTTCGGCCCGTATGCATCGGCCCAGGCCGCCCGGGAAACGCTCAAGATCATCAACAAGACCTTTAAGCTGCGCAAATGCAAAAATCGCGAATTCAACCAACGCACGCGACCCTGCCTGCACCACCAGATGGGGGCCTGCTACGGTCCCTGCTGCCTTGAGGTGGATCCGGATTTTTATGCCGCCCTCGTCGACGAGGTGGTGCTGTTTCTTAAGGGGCGAACGCCGGACTTGATCACGAACATCCGCAGCGAGATGAAAGCGGCGGCGGCGGATCTGGCGTTTGAAAGAGCGGCCCAACTGCGAGATAAATTGGCCGCCCTGGAGAAAAGCCTGGAACACCAGCGGGCCGTTGCCACCGATCGTGGTGACCGGGATGTTCTCGCCGTGGCCCTGGAGGACGACCTGATCGTCGTGACCCTGCTTTCGGTACGCAGCGGGTACCTGCACGGTTGCCGCAGCTTCACATTTGCGGAAAGCGCATCGGCACCGGCAGAAATATTGAGCACTTTCATCCGCCAGTTTTATGACCGGACGGTAAATCCGCCGGCTGAAATCCTGGTCCAGTACCTGCCCGATGATCGCGATTTGCTGGAAGGGTGGTTTCGTTCCCGTCACACGAAAAGGGTCAAGGTGCACTTTCCCCAACGGGGGGAAAAGAAGCGCCTGGTCGAAATGGCGACCCAGAACGCGGTCAAAACGCTGGGTGAAAAATTGACCGCCAGCCGAACCCGGGCCGACATGCTGATGCGCCTGCAGAAACGGCTGGAACTTCAACGTTTGCCGCGGCGCATCGAATGCTTCGACAACTCGAATTTGGGCGGGACGGCGGCGGTGGCGGGTATGGTCGTTTTCGTCGACGGGCAGGCCCAGAAGGCGGATTACCGCAAATTCAAAATCCGTTCGGTCAGGATGCCGGACGATTACGCGGCCATGTTTGAAATCCTGTCACGCCGCTTCAAACATCACCCGGAATGGCCGTCGCCCGACCTGCTGCTGGTGGACGGCGGTAAAGGCCAACTTAACGTGGCCCTGGCGGTTCTTCAGGCCTTGGGGTTGGATTCAAGATTCGACGTGGCCGCCATCGCCAAGAGGGACGAACGCAAGGGGGAGGAACATGACAAGATCTACCGGCCGGGTCGGGCCAACCCGGTTCAGATGGAACGCGACGAGGCGCTGCGTCTTTACCTTGAGCGCATTCGCGACGAGGCGCACCGGTTTGCCATCCAGTTCCATCGCCAGCAACGCCGCCGGGCCGCCACGACATCCATTCTCGACGATATCCCCGATATCGGCCCCCGCCGCCGACGGGCCCTGCTGCGGGCCTTCGGGAGCATTGAAAAAATTCGGGCAGCGACGCCCGAAGCACTAAGCGCGCTGCCCGAAATGAATGCCAAAGCGGTCGCAAGTCTGATCGCCCGGTTGAACCCAACGAAGATTTGAGCCATCCAATATAAGGACCGCTAGGGCGACCCGAGGCCACGCGGGCCAGATTACAGCTTGGCAAGGACGCCCTTGAGTTCCTCCACCGCCGCCGCTGATTTGTTGAGCGCGGCTTGTTCATCGGCCGTCAGGTCAATCTGAATGATTTCCTCGATCCCACCGGCGCCCAGTTTGACGGGCACGCCGATAAAAAGATCCTTGTAGCCGTATTCGCCGTCAAGGAGTGCGGCACAGGGCAGGATCTTCTTTTTGTCTTGCAGAATAGCCTCCGCCATTTCGACGGCGGCCGAAGCCGGGGCATAATAGGCGCTTCCGGTCTTGAGCAGTCCCACGATTTCGGCACCGCCGTTGGCCGTGCGATCCACCAGCGCCGCGATGCGCTCGGGGGGCATCAGTTCCGTGATCGGAATCCCGGCCACGGTTGAATAGCGCGGCAGCGGCACCATGGTGTCGCCATGACCGCCCAGCACGAAGGCGTGGGTATTCTCCACCGAAACGTTCAGTTCCATGGCAATAAACGTCCGGAAACGGGCCGAATCCAGAACGCCGGCCATCCCCATCACCCGATTCTTGGGAAAGCCGCTGGCCGCGTAGGCCACATGGCACATGGCATCCAGTGGATTGCTGACGATGATGAGAATGCAATCGGGGGAGTATTTGGCGATCTGTTCGGTCACCTGTTTGACGATGCCGGCGTTGGTGCTGATCAGGTCGTCGCGGCTCATCCCGGGTTTGCGGGGGATCCCGGCCGTGATAATGGCGATATCCGACCCGGCCGTGGCTTCGTAGGCGTTGGCACCGATGAGCTGGGAGTCGTGTTTTTCGATGGGGGCGGCCTCCATGAGATCCAACGCCTTGCCTTGCGGCACGCCTTCGATGATGTCCACCAGGACGACATCGCTCAAACCTTTTTCGGCCAAACGCTGGGCGGCGGTGGCTCCCACATGGCCGGCACCGACAACTGTTACTTTTTTGTCCATGAGCTGCTCCTTGTCGATCAAAGGGGTTGAAATGGATATTGGAAGTTCATGCGGCCGTAAACGGAAAAGTTGATTCAAAAAGAGAATTTGATAACATGATTCAAATATATGTCAATAGATTTATATCCGGTGATCTTGTTGACATTTATTTTAAAATTCGAGTATATCCGTCTAGTGGACGTAACTCTTTTGGTTTCTTAGGGATATAACGTTTTATCCGTCCGACCGGCGTCCCCGATGAATATGATGAGGTTATTTAATGGGTGCAGCGGCACAAATCAAGAAACTGCTCAAGGAAGCCGATCTCTATCAGCAACAAGGCTTGCTGAACGAAGCCAAGGAACGGTATAAAAAAGCCACGGAATTACTAAAAGCCAATGCCGACATCGCCAACAGCCAGGGGCTTATTCAGAGCATCGTCAAGAAAGTCATGGGGCTGAATCAAGCCATCAACAAAATTAACGAAGCCACGACCAAACCCCAGGTCTCCGACCAGAAGCAGGATCTGATCAAAAACCTGTTCAGCGGCGCCCAGGGCGAGGATGCCGGCCAGCGTCAGCTTGAAGGGGCCATTGCCCTCGCCAAATTTGGCCAATTCGACCGCGCCCTGGCGGAGTTTGACCGCCTTCTGGCAGACGAAACCGTGCGCGTCGCGGCGGCTAAGAACATCATCCGCTGCTGCATCGAACTCGAAGATTTGGATCAGGCCGTGAAGCTTTTCGCCGCCTGGGTCGAGGATGAGAATTTCAAGGATGTGGAGCTAAAGAAGATACGCTTTTTTCTGGATAACCGCCTGCGCAAGCTCGACCACGATTGCCAACTGCCGGAACGCACCCCGGTTTTAGAAGTCGATGATATCGAAAACGGTGGCCCGGCATCCGCCAATGCCGACGACCTATCGGGCGATTTTGTGGATGAAGTCGAGGCCGAATCGGTCGATTTCGAGAGCGAACTCGAATTGCATGAAGAAGAGTTCCTGGATATCAACTCCGTCGGTATCCAGCTGCCGGCCACCGGATCCAAAGGGCAGATGTTCGAATTCGACGTCAGTTTCCAGACAGGCAATTCGATTAACTTGATTATTCCCAATACGGAAAAAACCCTTCTGCGCGAATTGAAGGCCGGGACCAAACTGCCGGAAATGCAGTTTTTCTCCCCGATTGCGATCCTGAACGGGTCCGGGGTGGTAACCTCCAAAACCCGAATTAAGTCCGGTCCGAAAGAAGGCGACTACAGCCTTGATATTACGATTTTAACGACTTAACCGACTGTGTACGCTGCCCTGGAGCTGACTTGAATGGCGACCTTCAATTTTAAAAAGCGGGAAATCGAATGCAAAATCGTGTATTACGGACCGGGGCGTTGCGGTAAGACCACCAATCTGGAGCACATATTCAAGACCTACAAAAAACAGGTGTCGGGTGAGATGGTGTCCATCGACACCGAAGGCGACCGGACGCTCTTTTTCGATTTTCTTCCGATGGGTCTTGGCAAGATCAAGGGGTGTGACGTCAAAGTCCAGTTGTACACCGTGCCGGGCCAGGTGCAATACAGCTCGACTCGCAAGCTGGTATTAAAAGAAGTGGACGGCGTCGTTTTCGTTGCCGATTCCCTGGAAGTGCGCCGCGAAAAGAATATGCTGTCGCTTAAAGATCTGCATGAAAATCTGAAGTCGTATGGGTCGAGTATCTTCAAAATCCCCTTGGTGATGCAATACAACAAACGCGATCTGGAAGAAGAGGGCATTCCCCTGATGCCGATTGCGCAAATGGAGCATGACCTCAACCGCCAACTGAAAGCGCCGTCGCATGCCGCCGCGGCCATTAGCGGCCAGGGCGTTGCCAAGACGATAACGGATTGTTTGAAATTGACTCTTCTGCATTTGCAGAAGGAGTTGAAGTGGGCGAAGTAGATAAGGCTTATGGCAATCAAACCTGTCCTTTCCGGCAATTTAAGCTTCCTCAGCTTGGCTGAGTTGCTCCAGCTGTTGGGCTCCAATACAAGCTCCGGCGTTTTGAGGATCACGAACAAATACGCCTCCGAGCCCGGGGTCATCTTTTTTGCCAAGGGCAATCCCGTGCATGCGGTGAACGACAAACGGACCGGACTGGATGCGATTTTTTCACTTTTTGGATGGTCTGAAGGCGAATTCACGTTCAGCGAAGAGGGCTATGACGGGAAGACGACCATCAAGAAAAGCCGGATGGAGATCATCCTTGACGGTCTCCGCAAGTTGGACGACGGCGAAATCGAGCGCCTGGAGCCGGTGGCCTTCGAAAAATCATCCACCAAGCCCGACAGGAAAAAGTCATCGATCCCCATCATCAAGGGCCCCCTGGTAGATTATCTGCACGTTGTCGATGAGGAAGAGTTCTTTGATGGTGAGGAAATCATCATCGAGGGTAATCATGGCAACTGGATCTGGGTGATCCTGGAGGGCACGGTCGAGCTGTCCAAGACAACGTCCGATGGCACGGCCAAGTTTCTGCAAATCAGTGACGGCGCGTTCATTGGCAGTCTGAGTTCACTGTTTTCGGACGACAGTGTGCGCAATGTAACCGCCACGGCCGTCGGCAGTGTCCAGTTGGGCATGTTGGACTCGCAGGGGCTGGGGAGTGAACTCGGCCGTATGTCCACCGAGTTCAAGAATCTCGTCCGCAGCATCGACAAGCGCTTTGACGATGTGATGCAGAATGCCGTCAACGCCCACTTCCGGAAAGATGAATCGAAGCAGTTGCTGCAAGGCCGCCGTCCGGTGATGATGGAAGGCAAGAATGACGACAAAGCCTTCGTGATTACGGGGGGACAGGCCTCGATTGTGCGTAAAACCCAGGAGGGTGTCGTCCCGCTGGTCAGCCGTCTTGAAAAGGGTGATGTGATCGGACCGATTTCTTTTTTGGATATGGGCCTGGAACCCGAATCCGCCATTGTGATGGGAGATCAAAATCTAAAGGTCACGAAACTGGACCGCCAAGTCCTTACCAGCGAATATGAGCAGTTGTCGTCAACCTTCCAAAATATCCTCGAGAATATCTCAACCTGCATCTTGGCCACAGCGATGGTGGTATGCGATTTTAAGAAGAAATCCCAAAAAAAGGCGGCCGCTTCGTGACCCCCAACTGCGTATAACGGCGGCAGGCTGAAACCTTCCCTTATTACCGGGAGACGCCAATGACCACTGAAAAGAGAAA
Source organism: Desulfobacterales bacterium (assembly GCA_030066455.1). The sequence goes on along the minus strand of JASJBQ010000021.1, from coordinate 4,619 downwards.
ACACAAACGCATCAATGCCCTTAACTTGTCCCATATCGCCATCAACGACAAGGAAAACCAGGTCCGGCAAGCGATCGGGCGGACTTTGAATGTCTCCGAGTCCGGAATTCTTCTTGAGACGCATTTTCCGATTCAATCCGACCAGACCGTCAGCCTGACGGTGGGCATCGAGGAAGAGCTGGTCGACATTCGGGGCAAAGTGATCCATCTGCTGAACGGCGAAACCGGGAAATTCGAAATGGGCATTAAATTTACGGACATCGGTGACGAAGGCATCGACGCCATCCGCGAATTCATCACCAAGTTCCGAACACTGACCCAAAAGAAAAAGCCCTGAACACGCCCGCCGGCTTTGTAAAAGCAAGGGCGCGAGTTGCGCCCTTCACCGAGGAACACGCCCCAATCCCAGTTGAAGAGGAGATCATGCCAAAACCCGTTTTTGAAACCAACTTGGACGGACTTGAACTGCTGAAGAAAGGCAAAGTCCGCGACCTGTACGATCTGGGCGATTATCTTCTGATGGTGGCCACCGACCGCATATCGGCCTTCGACGTCATTATGCCCGACCCCATCCCCGATAAGGGCAAAATTCTTACGCAGATTTCGCTTTTCTGGTTCGAACAAATGGCGAACCTGGTTCCCAACCACCTCGTCGCCCATGAGGTCCAAGACTTTCCGGCAGCCTGCCAACCGCATGCCGAAGCGCTGCGCGGCCGCAGCATGCTGGTGAAAAAGGTTGAGGTCCTGCCGATTGAATGCGTCGTAAGGGGGTATCTTTCGGGGTCCGGCTGGAAATCATACCAGCAAACGGGTGACGTCTGCGGGATCAAATTGCCGCCGGGCCTCGTCGAATCCGATCAACTGCCCGAACCGATATTCACCCCCTCCACCAAAGAAGAACTCGGCAAGCACGATATCAATATCAGCTTTGCCGAAATGGTCGACCGTGTCGGTCAGGATTTAGCCGCAGCGGCGCGTGACCTCAGTTTGGCCATTTACCGCCAGGGGGTTTCACTCGCTAAACGCAAAGGGATCATTATTGCCGATACCAAATTCGAATTTGGACTGGACAACGGCAAGCTCATCCTGATTGACGAGGTTTTAACCCCGGATTCCTCGCGTTTCTGGCCCGATTCCAGCTACCGTCCCGGCGGTGCCCAACCCAGCTTCGACAAGCAGTATGTGCGTGACTACCTGACCTCGATCAAATTCGCCAAGACGCCACCCGGTCCCCGATTGCCCGAAGAAGTCATCAACGGTACGCGGTCCAAATACCTCGAAGCCTTGACGTTGTTGACCGGCGATGCGCATGGAATATGAAATCGCCACGGTAGCGCTGAAAGCGATAAATCCAACCGACCGCTCATTTCGGATTTCAACGACACACGACAAGCCCTCACTGTTTCGATCCATACGCGACAACGGATTGCTGGTTCCACCGGCGTTGCAGCGGCGTGGCGCTGATTGGATCATCGTCAGCGGATTCCGGCGGGTTAAGGCCTGCATCCAGACCGGACACAACGCCATCGCCGCGCGTCTGCTGGCGGATCATCTGACGCCGTTAGACTGCCTTCGCATCGCCATCATCGAAAACAACTCCCAGCGTGCGCTCAATCTGGTCGAATCCGCCCGCGCCGTAAATCGGCTGAAAAACCTGTGCGCAGCGGAAGAAGACCTCCTGGGCGAAATGGAGCGGTTGGGCTTGCCCGCCACCCGCAAAATGATCGCGCGGCTTTTGGGTTTGAACCAGCTCGAAGATAAATTGCAGACCGCCATCGTCGAGGGGTCCATTGGCCCTGGTATCGCCTTGGCCCTCGGTGCCATGCCAGGTGACGACCGGGAGGCTGTGCACGCTCTTTTCACACGGATCCCCATGAGCGTCGGCAAGCAAAGGGATATCCTCAATTTGGCACAAGATATTGCCGGCCGCGACGGCACGTCCGTAGCCGCGGTGCTCCGCGACAATCGCATACGGGCGCTAGTCGATGATCGTGAACGGGATGGCAACTCGAAAACGGCCGATATACGTAAATATTTGAGGAATTTGTGTTTTCCAAACCTGTCCGCTGCCGAGAGGCGCTACCAAACGGCGCTCAGCAAACTGAAGCTCGGCCCGCACATGCGGATTGACCATCCTGAAGGCTTTGAAGGCCTCATCTACACCCTTTCGCTGCGTTTTAAGACGATTGACGACTTAAACCGCGCCCACCGCAAACTCGGACATGCGATCCAAAATCCAGCGATTTCGGAACTATTTTTAAAATAAATTCGGGTCGCCAGCCAAACGGGCCGGTTTGGACCGTCCAGACTTGACAAGCAGGGCAACGATATTTGCGCCCACCGTTGGCATCTCACTCCATCCAACCTGATGGGGATTAAAACCTATCGCCTGCTATCACCGGCAGTGAAACACTTCGATTGGGACGTGCCCAATAACTAAATATAAATAAATATTGACATTGAAAGTCAAATAAATGTAAGGCTATACAATCTATAAATAAAATTCATTTAATTATGGGTATACAGGAACGCAAGCGGCGTGAGCGTAAGCGCAGGCGGCGTCAGATCATGATTGCTGCCAAGAAAGTGTTTTCCATCAAGGGTTTCACCAAGACAACGATGGAGGACATTGCACGCGAAGCCGAACTCAGTCCCGGCACGCTCTATCTGTATTTCAAGAACAAGGATGAACTGTATGCTTCGCTTTCCGTTGAAATTCTCAACCATCTGTACAACAAGCTCAAACGCGTATACGTCAAAGAATCCCAAAGTCCTCAACGCCGCATTGAGCTCCTGAAACAAACGTTGTTTGAGGTCTATGAATTCGACCCCCTGATCCTTGTCAGTCTCTTCCATCTGCAATCCAGCGACATCCTGAAAAACCTATCGGAACCGGTGCTGACACGCATTCGTGATCTGTCTCAACAAACGATCGATATCATATCCCATATTTTCGAAGAGGGCATTTCGGGCCAGGTCTTTATTGAAAAGGCCCCCAAGGATTTGTCCAATGTCATGTGGGCCCTTTTTTCCGGCATCGTCCTCTGGGAAGAAAGCAAACGGATCATAAACGACCAGAATGCGCCGGTGCATCCCGCCTTCGATACCGCTTTTGAAATCTTCTCGCGTGGCATTGCCCGCTAGTTCTTTTCTCGTCTTCCGTTCCATGATAGAACGCCTTCGCGTCCATTAATGCCGAGGTGGAGCGCCACGAACTCCTCCAAGCAAGGCCGTGCAGCGGGGAGCCCGCGAACCATTCCCAGCGCCATGAAAGTCAGCAGCCATGTCAAAGCGTCCAGAGCATTTCATCCCCCAGATTCAACATGTCTTTGTTGATCCCGCGGTTGAAAACGATCCGCAGACAAAGTCGATTGCGTCCCGAATCAACACACCAATCAAAAAAGTGTGCCCGCCCGAAGAGGTGTTTGAATTCGTCAATCAAGCGGATGAACCGATTGCGGCTGGTAAGAAGGTGTTATTCCTGACCCAGAACAGGGGGCGGTTTTTACGAAGTTGCCCGGGGACCAGACACTATCAATGCTGTCGCTACATGATCCTGCATGTTGGTACCTATTGCCCCATGGATTGCGCCTATTGCATCCTGCAGACCTTTTTTCACCCCCCCGTTCTCCAGTATTTCGTCAACCACGATGTCATGGACGCTGAATTGACGCACTTTTTCAGCACAACCGCTTTTCGACGCATCGGCACTGGCGAGTATACCGACAGCCTGATCTGGAGCGGCTGGACCCCCATGGTTGAGAAACTCGTGCATCGGTTCGGCCGCCAAAACCGAGTCGCCCTGGAACTCAAGACCAAAACGGACAATATCGGCGAACTTGAGCACCTCGACCACAATCGTAAAACAATCATCGCTTGGTCATTGAATACCGAAGCGGTTATTGCGACGAATGAGATCGGAACGGCTTCTTTGCAGTCCCGTCTGGAAGCCGCTGCCCGCTGCCAGGCATGGGGCTATCCGCTGGCTTTTCATTTCGACCCGATTATTATCCAAGAGGGTGCTGAAGATGCGTATACGGCTGTTGTCGCCCAACTGTTCGACCGGATCGATCCTGTGAATATCGCCTGGATCAGTCTGGGCACCTTTCGATGCGTGCCACCCTTGAAACAGGTCATTCAGCGCCGGTTCCCAGAGTCAGACATCGTCTATGGCGAGTTCATCCACGGGTTGGATGGAAAAATGCGATATTTCAAACCATTACGAACCAAAATCTACCGTTCGATAATCAAAGCAATCCGTTCACGGGCGCCAGAGGCGGCTGTTTATTTCTGCATGGAAAGCAGGGACGTCTGGGAACGGACCCTGGATCTTACCGGTGGTGCCCAGGGCGCTTTGGCGGATCGGCTCGACCAGCGTGCAATCAAGCTGTGCCACCTGAGTTAATTTATGCCGTTGATGCCGGATACGTCTCAGCCCGCGTATAAACCTCGGTTTGTAGCGGTGGTCACTTAATGCCTCTGATCGGTTGGATTCATGCGGCCCAGGTTTTCAACTTAGGTTTACTTTCAAAGCGGATATTGCTATTTATTTAAGGTTAATATAGATCCCGGCCAACGGCCAAAACAAAAATTACGAACAATGAGGCTCATGGGAAAAA
>JASJBQ010000248.1 GCA_030066455.1 Desulfobacterales bacterium | reverse complement strand
CGCATCCCCGCAGGGTCTGCCGATGCGTCCGGCAGCTATGCCGCCAGCCCACCCACCAAAATAATGACCGCGCTGCTAACGACGCCGACACCGCTCGAGCAAATGACATTCCGTGATCCCTTTCGCCGTCCGACACCGAAGGCTATGGCCAGCCCCCCCGAACAAACGCTAAAACAACCTGAATCCCGCACGCAGTCGCCGGAACAGCACGCCAAAGAAGCACTGGGGCGCTTTAAGACCTTCGGCGCCTATACCCAAGGCGATCGCACGTCCCTCTTTCTTCAGCGGGGCAAGCAGGTGCTCGTCGTTAAAGTCGGCGATCGGATTGATGGAAGATTTACCATCGAAGCCATCGACGGGCTCAGTGTCCTTGTGACGACCACTGAAACCGCCGCCCCCTTCCGGTTCGAATTCGAGGAATTGCCATCCGATGACAGCCCGTCTTTTTCAAGTTCTTCGGCAACCACAGGCAGGCGTCCCACCTCACCGACGACAAACGATACGGCCCCAATTGACAGCGACGACGAATATCCGGCAGCGGATGAAATCGACGAAGTCTTTCCCGAAGAGGATGAGGACCGCCCCCCACCAGACCTGCCGGACCCGCCACCAATTGACAGCCCGACCCAGCCGTTCAAATCGTCGGATTCCCCTTCGCGGAGCTACCTCCCGGGCACCAAACCACCAGACAGAAGCCCAGAGACAGAATAGCCTAATTACTTGCCCCCACATCTTGTGGTCGTTGCCGCTACAGTTATCGCCTATATTGTAGATGATCATCAATCCTTTAATTTTTTGCTTCATCTTTTCTGAAAACGGCAAAAAACCGGCCCCATGACTGGATTTCATGGATTATTGATGCTATATGATTCAAATGATTCAATTTACTTTATTGACGCCCTTAACCTGAAACCACGATCCCGGTGCCTTCAACACCTGCGGTCACGACAAATATCCTGATAACAGGATGCATCCCAATGCTGCCGCGAAGAAATACGGCTGTCTTCTTTGCCTTGTCGGTCGCGCTACTGGCCCTCTTGATGATGGCCGCATGCACACCCGACACGCGCTATCTGCGCGAAGGTCATCGCTATGCCGATGCCGGCGACTGGGACAAGGCCGTGACCTTCTTCCAGAAGGCCAACGAAGACAATCCAGGCGACACCGAGATCAGTCTCATGCTGCGACGTTCGAAGTTCAAAGCGTCGCAAATGCATTTGAACCGGGGACGTTCCTATCTCGACCAGGGCCTGTTTACCGAGGCCATGGAAGAATTCCAGATCAGCATGGCGCTCAATCCGGCCAACATGCCGGCCTCGGAGCTTTTCACCATCGCCCAAAACAAACGCGACGCCCGCCATCATTACAAACAGGGCCGCAATTTCCTGAAGGTCAAGAAATACGGTAACGCGCTCGAGGCATTTCAGAAAGCGGTTGAACTGGATCCTGATTTCGAACCGGCCAACCAGGCCCTGTCCTACTGGGAGAGCGAAGAGAAGAAGGCCGCCATTGATCGGCCCGGTTTCAAGTCCGACGCGCCGGTGTCATTCAAGTTCAAAAACACGCCGATCGTCAACGTGTTCGAGGTACTGACCAAGCTCTCCGGCATCAACTTCATCTTCGACCGGGAAATGCCGAATAGCAAGGTGACGCTCTTTATGACCGATGTCTCCTTCGATCGCTTTATCGATGTGCTGCTGCGCACGAACAAGCTGAACTCCATCTTGGTGAATGACAACACCATGATCATTTACCCCGACACCCCCCAGAAAGCCAAGGAATATGAAGATTTACAAATAAAGACTTTTTATCTTTCCAACTTGGAGCCGAAAAAAGCGGTGGGGCTGTTGGCCAAAATTTTGAAAAGCAGAGATATCATTGCTAACGAAAATCTCAATGCCGTCCTTATCCGCGGCAACCGTGAGGTCATCGAAATTGCCTCGCGCATCATCGAGGCCCATGACGGCAAACCCGCCGAAGTGCTGCTGGACGTCGAGTTTCTCGAGGTCACCCAGGAACTGCAGGAAAATCTGGGGCTGGTTTTCAGCGAGAACATCACCTTCGGCCTTGGGGAGACAAGCGATTCAATAAGCGAGGATACGGATACGGTTGACAACCTCTCGCTCTATTCGCTCAGGCGGATCACGGACAAGGAGTTGATCCTGTCGACGCCCCAGGCGACCCTGAACCTCCTCAAACAAGACGGCGACACACGTATCCTGGCGGCACCCAAGATCAGGGTCAAGAATGCCGAACAGGCTTCCATTCTGCTTGGGGAACGGGTGCCCTTACAGTCCAACCGGCGGGTGGATTCCAACACGGGGGATGTAACCTTCGACTTTCAATACTTTGACGTGGGCGTCAAGCTGGATGCCCAGCCGGTGATCAACATGCACGATGAAGTCACCCTCAAGATGACCCTCGAAGTCAGTGCCATCGGCCAAAACATCAATACCCCCGAGAACCCGCAATTTCCAATTCGGACACGAACCGCGCAAAGTGTACTGACCCTGCGCGACAGTGAAACAGTGATCCTCGGCGGTCTCATCGACAATACGGAGCGCAAGGCCATCCGCAAAATCCCCCTCCTGGGTGATTTCCCGGCCATGGGCAGTCTGTTTGCCAACCGGGACCAGCAGGATACGAAAAGAGACGTCCTGATGGTGATCACCCCCTTTGTGGTGCGCAGTCAGGATATCCCTGCCATCGATGCCACCGAGATCTGGTCCGGCAGCGCCAACCGCTGGTCCGTCGAAACCCCGTATGAAATCAAAAGCGCCAAGGATAAGCGTTTTCGCAACCGACCGCGCGAGGGCATCCTGGATGATCTGCCCGCAGAAACCCCATTTACGGGCAAGCCGGAGCCCGAAAAGCTGCCGCGCGCTCTGGTCCCGATGCCCGAATCCGAAGAACCTGCGCCGGCCACGTCCGAGCCAGTCGCCAAAGTCATCCCTGACATCCGGGAAAGGGCGTCCTACGGCACGGATTGGCCCGAAAACGCGGCCTATAGCATCCACGTCGGCTCCTATTTGGACCGCAAAGAAGCCGAAAAACGAGCCCAGCAGCTCTCCGGCATGAACTACCAGTGCTTTATGATTTCCGCGCAGATCCCCCGCAAAGGTCTGTTCCATCGTATCTACATCGGCGCCTATGAGGCCAAGTCAAAGGCCGAAGACGAATGCAACCGTTTTCGCGGGCGCAAGGAGTTCCCACGCGATATCCATGTGGTCGATCGACAATGGGCCGTCGGCAGTTGATCGCTATCGCGGCAAGACTGGATCACCTGCCCCCAGATATACCGATGCTCGTTATCGTGTTTTAACAGGCGGTTATCATGGTCCTGACCCGCTCGCAAACAAACGCATCCCGCCAGCCCCCCGCACCCTTCGACCGGGCCCCCCATTCGCAGGGCGCGCTGTGTGCCCCCCCAATAAATCATCCGGCTGGGGTCACCCTGATTGAGCTCATCATTGCCATGGCCATCCTGGCCATCCTGATGAGTGGAATTCTGCCCCTATCGTATATGACCTATAAACGGTCGCGTGAAATCGAACTCCGGCAGAACCTGCGGATCATTCGTAAAGCCCTGGATGAATACAAAAAAAAGGTGGATGAGGGCCGAATCCCCAAATCCAACGAGGATTCCGGCTACCCTCCGAGTCTCGACATCCTGGTCGAAGGTGTGGAATCCGCGGATGCGGTGCCGGTTCTCCTGAAGTTCCTGCGACGCATTCCGCGCGACCCCATGACCGATAGCGGTGAATGGGGGCTGCGGGCATATGCCGACGAACCCGGCAGCGGCATCTGGGGGGGGCAAGATGTCTACGACATCTATTCGCAAAGTGACGAGCAGGCCCTTGATGGAAGTTATTATCGGGATTGGTAACCGAGAGGGCGGTCGGCCAGTCAATGGCGACTGAATTCTTGGACCTTTACGTTACGAATCGTTATTTTAAGGTGGCACACCGAGGGGTGGGGCATATTCGCTAAACGCATGCAGGCAAGGCACTCAAATACATCGCCCCCATCGTCTGAGCAAGGCTTTACGCTGATCGAGATGATGATTGTCGTGGCCATCATCAGCATCCTCGCCACCATGGCCATGCCCAATTTTCAGCGTCAGTTGGTGCGGGCCAAGGAAACCAACCTACGGCGATCGCTTTTTGTCATGCGCGACACCATCGACCAGCATTTTGCCGACCACGGTCGGTATCCGGATACGCTTGAGGACCTGGCGGAAAAAAGATATGTTCGCCAAGTCCCCATGGACCCGTTCACGGGACGCACCGATACGTGGATCACAATTCCCCCCGAAGGTTTCGCCGACGGCAACGTATACGACGTTCACAGCGGTAGCAACAAAGTCAGCCTTGAGGGCGTTCCCTATAACGAGTGGTGATGGAAATTGGCCGCCAATGACCGCAGATTCACGCCGATGAACACCCAAAGCATAAATTGAGCCACTGATTTTCGCCGATAAACACGGAACAAAAAAAGCGGCCATCTGCCGACAGGTAAGCCAAAGCGCGATGCAGCCGGAAAAAGATCCAAATACAAAATTCTGTTCGCAAGAAACACAATACCAAGCGATTGTGGCTTCCCCAGATGCGCAGGTTCAAGGCGGGCAAGGAGTGATGAATGCGGCGTACTTAAGCGTACACCACAATGAAGAGCGACGCAGGGCAACGCCGAAATTGCGCATCTGGGGAAGCCACAACGGTTTTTCTTATATTGGCGTGTTACTGGCCGTCGCCATTGCCGGCATAGCCATGACCGCTGCGAATCGCTACTGGAGCACCATTATCCAACGCGAGCGTGAGGCCGAACTCATTTTTCGCGGCGATCAAATTAGGGAGGCCATTCAAGCCTACTACGAGAATCCACCGGAAGGCCAAAGCAAGCAGTATCCTCGCTCCATCGATGACCTGCTGAAGGACCCCCGCTACCCGCAGGCGCGCCGTCATCTGCGCCGGTGGTATAAAGATCCCTTTTCCGGCGAAAATGATTGGGCCATTGTTCGGGATGCCGGAGACCGCATCAAAGGCGTCCATAGCACCCACTCGGGACGCCCCCGGAAAACGAGCGGTTTCCCCAAGGAATACGGCGCTTTTGAGACGGCCGTCTCCTATTCCGATTGGAAATTTATCTACACCCCGAAAGGAAGCGCCAGCCCAGAGGGCGGGTGAAAATATCAACCTGCTTGACACCCAATAGCGAAGAAACGCCGTTGTAAACAGAACTTGTGAGGTGACGAAATGAAAACATCTATTTTTGGATTGGCGGTCCTGATGGCCATGGCATCCGCAGCGTTGGTCCGGGCCGACCCCATGAGCGAATTGATCGAGACGCTGGGTAGCGAGTACGAGGCCCTGATGCCAGCCCCCAGCGGTTCCGTGGGAACTGATTACCCCAGCCGGCAGGCGGCTCTTGGGTCCCTGTACACGGCACGGTCGATCGGTTTGATCTATTACCAGAACCAAAAAATGCTCTCACGGCAGGAAGCGCTTCTCAACCGCTACGACCGCGTCATCGATCAAAATCGTCAGATCATCAGGTTGTTGAAAATCATTTCCGAGCAATCATCCACCGCACCTGCCGAGACTTCGTCCTTGCCAGCAGGCAACCCGACAGGCAGTTACACCGAATGATCATGGAGCAACAACAATGATGGCCATCAATTTTACAAATTTGGTCTTTATCTTACAAAACCGTCTCAGGTGGGAATTTGGATATCCAAATCTTTAATTTTGTAGAGCAGAGCTTTGTAGCTGATCTTGAGTATCCGGCTGGCTTTACTCCGGTTCCACCCGGCTTTGTCCAGCACATACGCGATGACTTCGCGTTCGACACGGTTTTGGACCGATCGTGATATTTCCTTGAGCGATAGCGCGTCCAGATCGATCGTTTCGGGGTCTATCCCCACGACACCGCTTAGGATCGGATATTTTCCCGACCCCGGTGCCACTTGAGGCACGACGGCTGCGTCCTGCGCGATACGGAACAATTCATCGATGATTTCATCCCAATTCCCCAGCGCAAAGCCACGCTTCAAAACATTTTGAAGCTCCCGGACGTTGCCGGGCCAATGGTATTGGCACATTTTGGCGATGATATGGTTGCTCGGGGCGTTGATGCGGCCAGCCTGGAACTGGTAGGCGTATTTGTTAACAAAATGATCGATCAGCGGCGGGAGGTCCTCGGGTCGCTCCCGCAAAGGCAAAATGTGGATCTTGATGATATTCAGCCGGTAGAACAGATCCTCTCTGAATTTTTCCTGGCGAATGTCCGCTTCCAGTTCATGGTTTGTGGCAGCGATCACCCAGGTATCGGTGTGGATCTCCCTTTCAGAGCCCAGGCGCGAAAACTCGCCGCTCTGCAGCACATGCAACAGTTTGGCCTGAAGGGCGATGGACATGTCTCCGATTTCATCCAGCAACAGTACACCACCGTGGGCCAGTTCGAATTTTCCTCGCTTTTTCCGCTCCGCCCCTGTGAAGGCGCCTTGCTCATGACCAAACAGCTCGCTTTCGAGCAGACCGTCCGGCAGGGCGGCACAGTTGATTTTCAGGAAAGGTTTACCGTTGCGTGGAGAAGCCTGGTATAAATTTTGGGCCACGACCTCCTTGCCGACACCACTTTCGCCACAGATGAGGATGTTAAGGCCCGTGTCGGCTACATGATTGATCAGCTCTCGGATACGCTCAAGGTTCTGACTGGTGCCGATGAGGGGCGGGGCCTTTTGCATCTTTTTTATTGGTGGCATGGTGAAGGGTCTCTGTAGTTGTCGCTATATATGATTGTTGAAATATATCGGGATGATGGCACGGCTGATTAAGGCTTATATCCGGCTACCGAGCTTATTTCTTAGACAGGAGATCGCTGATAAATCGGTCCATCCGGTCCAGTTCGATCGGCTTTTCCAGTACCAAGTCGGCGTGCGCTTCGGTCGCCAGTGCCTCGGGATGCTCTCCCCAACCTGTGATGGCGATGACCGGGGTTTGGGGCGATTTTTTCTTGACCATGGAAATGATGGCGACCCCGCTGATATTGGGCATCACCAAATCGGTTATAATCAGATCAAAACCGCTCTGGTTCGATTCAAATGCTTTCAATCCATCGAGACCGTTGGAGGCGGTAACCACCTCATATTTCTTTTTCGTAAAATATTTTCCCAGAGAACGGAGGACCTCGACATTGTCTTCGATAATCAAGAGTCTAATCGAACGGTTGCTTGTCATGAGTGCGTCCCGATTACGTTGAGAAAAATATTCCATAT
>JASJBQ010000247.1 GCA_030066455.1 Desulfobacterales bacterium | reverse complement strand
GGGCCGATATCGCCGACGAGGAGACCCTCCGGCTGGCCCGGGCCTTTCAGGTGCCCGTCGTAATCAACGCGGCCACCCGCGACGGCTCACTTCGCCAGGCCGCCGCGGATGAAGGGGTCTGCAGCCTGCTGTATGAAGGCGGGGAAGCCCTGCGATTCGACGAAGTGGCGGTTCGGGCGGGCCTGCGGGGTGCTCTGGCGGTCATGGAGGCCGTGGGCATGCTGCGGCCGGCGAGGCGGCGCAAACCGCCCATCGATCCGCTGATCGCCGATTCGACATCATGGGTGCGGGCGCCGCTCAGCGGCATCCTTCAGATGACCTCGCACCTGGGAGGCCGGGTTGCCAAAAACGCCCGCATTGGCATCATTGCCGACCCGTTCGGCGCCACCGAGGAAGATATCCGCTCCCCAGTTTCCGGCATGGTGATCGGGCGGCTCAACCTGCCGCTGGTCCACCAGGGGGATGCCGTCATCCACATCGCCCACCTGGACCGCCTCAAGGGCATTAAGCCGATCGTTGAGGAGTTTCGGGATGAAATCAGTGAAGAACACTCGATCTGACAAAGCGACTGCGTCCAGCGCCACCGCAATTTATACCGATTAATAAAACCCTGCGAGATGTTTTCCCTAAGCTTTTTTTATAGCCGCATGTTTCGGTTAAACTAAAAAACGCTGAAAGATGACGGCAAAGCCCAGGAAGGCCACGAAACCCAGAACATCGGTTACCGTGGTCAGGATGATGCTGGAGCTCTGGGCCGGATCGATTCCAATGCGTTTCATCAAAAGCGGGATCGACGCCCCGGCAAGACCGGCGAAGAACAGGTTGCAGAGCATGCCCAGGCCGATGACGAGTCCCAGATAGGGATTGCCATGCCAGACCCAGGCCACAATAGCGGTCACAACACCAATCACCGCCCCGTTAATGGCGCCCAGCCGGCCCTCCTTGAAGATTAGCCGCAGCATTCTATCTTTGGGAATTTCGCGCATCACGATCCCGCGCATGACGACGGCCAGCGACTGGGCGCCCGCATTGCCGCCCTGGCCGGCCACCACCGGAAGGAAGACTGCCAGGATGGTCAGCTGGGCGATAATGCCTTCGAAGAGGGCCACAACCGCTGCCGCCAGAAAAGCCGTGGCCAGGTTCACATGCAACCAGGGCAGGCGTTTTCTAAGGGAGAAAGTGATTGGCGAAAAAGCTTTCTCATCGCCGCCGGCCCCGAACATCCTCTGGATGTCCTGGACCGCCTCTTCCTGGACGCCCTGGATCATGCGCTCCGCCTTGATGATGCCCACGATTCGATTCTCGCCGTCCACCACCGGGGCTGCGAAATACTTGCGCCGCGCCAGCTCGGCAGCCGCATCCTCGACCTCGGTAAAGCCGTGAAGGCTGAAGACATCCGGGCGGACCACGGATTCGAGCCGCTGGTGTGGGTCGGCCAGCATAAGGTCGCGCATGTTCAGCACGCCGCGCAGGCGGTATTCGTCATCGACCACATAGGCGTAAGACGCCGGGAAGCGTCTTTTGGCCAAGGCGCGAATTTTGGCGATAGCCTCCTCGGCACGCTTGTTCTGGTTGAAGGTCAAAAAGTTCGTGGTCATGATACGCCCCACGCTACCCTCAGGATATTCGAGATATTCCCGGATCTTGGTCTGCAGTTCGTCGGGCATATGCTGCTTGAATCGCTGGCGCTCTTCCTCCGGCAGATGCATCAGAAGAGCGCTTGCCAGCGGCGGATCGAGTTCCGCAGCCAGGGCGTTGAGAAAATCATCAGCGGCATTCCTGAGGAGATCGGCACCAAAATCGATCTGTAAATTGCTGATGGCCTTCACGGCGGTTTCTACCGGCAGGGCTTGAAAAATCCGTTTTGCATCCTCGCCCGACATCTCTTCAAGCATGAAGGTGGCGCCGGCTACGTCGTGGACAAAGCTTTTATGGACAAAGGCCAACAAGGCCTGATCATTGCTCATCGGTTCATCTCCGCAAAGGTGGCCGCCGAATACGTCAGCGATCCAGCGTGATGGTGACCTTGACATCCGGCCAACGCTTGTCCACGGGATGCAGGACCGGCGGGGCGATAATTTTGCAGTAGATCACGTCATCGCTTTCAAAGTTCTCAAGATAGATGGGTGTGGTGGTGACGTTGATCAGCTCCTTGGTCCCCGGCGCGGCCAGCACTTTAACACGGCTGGGTTGAAGATCGACGGACTTCAGCATGTGCCCCGAAGGCAGTTTGCCGACCAACTGCGGCTTGATCGCGATCTCGCGTTCCACAAGCTCGGCCAACGTCAGTTCAATGCTCGCTGGCGCCACGTCCAGGAGAGCCACTCCGCGCGGCAGGCGAAAATTCTCGGCCGTGATGATGAAAGCCTGCTTGCCGGCTGTAGCCTTGGACAGATCGATTTTGGCACTCAGATTGGCAGGGTCGACCAAATCAAGGTCCGAGCGGGAGCCGCTCAGGTGCAACCGTACCTCCTTGGCCTTATCGCCCACCAGCGTTAGCTCGGGCGGCGAAGCGGTGAATTCCACGGGCACGGTCAACATCTTTTCCAGCTTCTCGCCCTGGGCGATGATCAGGGTCGACCAGAGCACGACGGCCAAAGCCAGACTTACCAGCATCTGGGAGACCACGACCCGCCGCATCCGGCCCCTCGGAACCCCGAAGGAATATGACGAGGTTTCTCGCCAGTGGTCAATGATAGCCTTCACCAGATCGTCGGCCTCCTCGATTGACCGCATCTGTCCTCTGTAGAACACACTGACCTGACCGCGCTCCTCTGAAACCAGCACTGTCAGCGCGTCCGACTTTTCCGCCAAGCCCATGGCGGCATGGTGGCGCGTGCCGTAATCGTCACTGAGTTGCTGACTTTGCGAAATCGGGAGCCGGACCCCCAGTCGGGCAAACCGCCCCTTCTCAATAATGAGAGCGCCGTCGTGGCCGGGAGAATTTGGATCGAAAATGCTCCGCAGCAGTGGGATGCTGGGCCGGGCATCTAAGGCGTAGCCGCCCGCGACCCATTCCTGGATCGGCTCACGGCCGGGGAAGACCACCAGCGCACCTTGGTGCTTTTTGGCCAAGGCGAACAAGGTATAGGCAATCAGCCGCGAGACGACATCGCCTGGATCGCGGGTGCGTGCCCTGCGGACCGAGACGGCGCGCTCGAACATTTTGCGCAATTCAGGCTGAAAAATGACGATCAGGGCGATGACCGCCACGTGGCTGAAATTACCGAAAACCCATTCAATGCCACGCAGATCAAGAAACCGGGCCAGGAGAAAAATACCCACGGCCGCCAGGATGCCGGTGGCAATTTTCCAGGTTCCCAGGCGGACGAGGGTCCTGTAAAGCAGGAAAAATCCGGCCGCCATCAATGCAATATCCAAGGCGGCACGCCAAGTGAACATTGCGGTGCTGATTTTTAAAATGCCAATCGCATCCAAGGTGATCTCTCATCCGTGACGTTATGCTCGTGTAGAAGTTTCCAAACCTTACCATGCACCAGCACGGGGAGCGGAATAAAGGGCTAATGTGCAATCTTTGTATTGACGCAGCAGGTTGTCAATTGGCATTGGGGTCTTCTAATGGGGTGGTTATCTGTGGGAAAGATGACGGATAATTTTGGTTAGACCTCTCAACATGCCAGTGATTTATGATGGCGGCCCGAGATAGAAACCTCATGGACTGGGAAAGTCCTATTGGGTGGAATATCCATCATCCTGGTAGGGACGGCGACGTGGTCATGAACGGCGGCGCCCGTTCCGGCCCGCATGCGCATCGTCCGTGCGCATGCGGTGTTGCCGACAGGTCGGGCAGCGACGCGGCGGATCAAAGTCCCGCTGACGATATTTTTCCTGCTCGATGGCGTTGAAAGCAAAGGGCTCCTCGCATTGCACACAAAATAGGATCTGATCGTTCATCATGCTTCCCCAGTTAAATTGTCCATCATGCAAACCGTCGCAAAATACAGCTGCCATCGATGAGGCCGAAAGATAGATGGATACGGCCAAAGGGGCCACCACGGCGCGTTTCGGTTTGGCAGCATCTCATCGCCGGGCGGCATCGATGGTGTGTCAGGTAAAGCAATGAAAGTGCCAACCTTTCCAAAGTTCTCCCAGACTGACGATCCCCCACAATAAACGTCGGCTCGTAAAAGCCAACTTAGTACAACCATCTGGAATTGATTTAAAAATGTGACCAGACGCGGCCGGGTTCTGATCCGGTGAACAACCGGAAAAACTCCCCTAAGCCAATAGCAGACAATGATTAAGCCATCATCGGGTTTTAGATCGGAACTTCAGAGGTTGCCGGGGAAGAATCAGGAAGTTCGAATTCCGAGAGATATAAATATTAATTTCAAGATGTTGTACAGCTTTTTTGATCAACGGGCGTATTGGGCTGTATCCAATGGTGGCCATTTCGGAACCCACTGTTCCCATTTAGCCGTCAGAATCAATTAATCATATAATTACAATTGTTTATGTGTTGGCATGGCGGTTGCTAAATGAATGATGCTCTTTTAAAAAATTCATTTCAAAGATCATAATTAAGGAGAAAGACCGCCATGACGCTATTCAAGAAATCGATGACTTTGGCCTTTTTGCTGATGCTGGGAAGTGTCGCCTTTCTTTCGCTTGGTCATGCGGTGACGAACGATATGGTTGTTATATCGGGTACGGTTACCGATGGTTTCGAACTCGACACCGATGACGGCCTCTTGCTGGGTATCGCGCCTAATGACAAGGGCAACGAACTGGCTTTCGAACATGTCGGTCGTCGTGTCGAGGTGACCGGCACCTTGATGGAGGATGAAGGCTACCAACTCATCTCGGTCGAGAGCTATCGCCTGCTCGAGGAATAAGGGCAGTGACGCAATGATGTTCCATCATATCATACGACTTCGGCGTACCCATCTAAAGCCAGGGCCGGTAGGCTCGATGGCGACCACTGCAGCCGCATCCAGCGGCGCAGCCGTGCGGTCCTGGCGCAGGCTTTGGACCGATCTGGCCCTCATCGCAGCCGGCAGCATGATTTTTGTCATCGGCCTCAACACGATCCTGGTTCAGCATCGGTTGATTGCCGGGGGACTGGCCGGGGCAGCGATCCTGTTGAACCATCTGCAGCCCCGCCTGGAAATCGGCTGGTGGTACCTGCTGCTGAACCTTCCGCTGGTCTGGCTGGGATGGCGCCGGGTCGGCCGGCGCTTCATGCTGCTGACCATATTCGGGATGGTGTTCTTTTCCCTGTCGGCGGTATGGATCAAACCGCCGGCCCTGGCGATCGAAGATCCGCTGCTGGCGCTGCTGGCGGCCGGGGTCGTCTGCGGCCTGGGCGCCGGGCTAGTTCTCCGGTCTCATGGATCGGCCGGCGGCCTGGACATTCTGTCCGTCTATTTCAAAAATCGCTTCGGGTTTTCCGTGGGAACGATCGGATTTACCCTCAATGCTTTGCTTTTGGCGGTCGGGGGCTGGCTCTACAGCCTGGAAGCTGCCTTGTACTCCGCCCTTTTTCTCTTTGTCTGCAGCCGCGTCGTCGATGCCGTCATGGCGGGGGTCAACCCGCCCCGGGTCATGCTCGTGATCTCGGACAGGGCGGATGCTGTCGGGCAGGTCCTACTCCAGCAGAACAACTGCCGGATAACATTTCTCAAGGGCCAAGGCGGCTTCAGCCAACGGGAGAAGAAAGTGATCTATTCCGTTGCGCCGCTGATGGAGATTCCCCGATTGAAAGCCTGTGTTCTGAAAGAGGACCCAGATGCCTTCGTTGTCGTCAATGCGGCCTGCGAAGTCACCGAGCGCAAGACCTTCGCCGGCATGAGCACCTGCGGCAATGCCACCAGTTGCCTGGAGGACCAATGAGCGACGAGTTGATCCAATGTCCACAGGATCCCGGAAATTATTATTTGAGAAAGGTATGCGCCGAAATATTTCGAGGGAGTGAATTGCGCTGCTGGTGTCGTGCCTGCCCGCATTTCGATAAACAATCGCCAACGCAGGAGGTGAACAATGTTGACTCAGGCAGAATTGATGGCCTATCGGGATCTTCTCGAAAATCAACTGGCGGATCTTGAGCGTAAGGCCGGCGGCACGGTGAGCGATCTCCTGCTGAACTCCATCGGGGCCGCCGACCTTCTGGATCTTACCACGATGGACGCAGACCGCGGCTGGACCCTGCGCATCCGTGACCGTGAAAGCAAGTTGATCCGCAAAATCAAGGCCGCGCTGCGGCGTATTCAGGACGGATCATACGGCGAATGCGAGGAATGCGGCGAGGATATCAGTCCGGCCCGGCTCCAGGCGCGTCCGGTGACGAGCCATTGCATCCGCTGCAAGACCAAACTTGAATCCATGGAGAAAATGGGGCGGATTCAACCGGCCGCCTGACAGAAACGGTGAGGTGAAATTATGAAATGGAAATTCTGGAATCGCGACGACAGCAAGACGCTAGACGGTAACACCAGACTCTCACGTCCCCGGGATCTACCCGAGACGATCGGCCGTTACCTTGTCGTCGACCGGGGAATGGACCCGGATCATGTCTGGAATCTTAAAGCCGTGATGCGTCCCCGTGAGGATTCCCCAACCCGGCGTGATATCCGCATCTATAATCCTGTAGCGACAAATCACTCTGGCATTACAATTCGAAATTATGATTCCCTGGAAATATACCAGGAGATGATTCTGTTTGAAGGATGGTACGATAAAAAGTTCAATCAATATGAGATAAATATAGAAGGAGGTGGGAATCATGTCTGCCAAAATGATTACCTACGGGGCAAAAGCACGGGAAGCCATGCTCAAAGGCGTTAATACCCTTGCCGATGCAGTCAAAGTGACGTTGGGACCCAAAGGCAACAACGTGGTTTTGGACAAATCCTGGGGATCGCCGACCATTACCAAAGATGGCGTCACTGTGGCCAAGGAGATCGAACTCGATAACAAATTTCAGAACATGGGCGCCCAGATGGTCAAGGAGGTGGCAAGCAGGACCAGCGACAAAGCCGGTGACGGCACCACCACGGCCACGGTGCTGGCCCAGTCCATTTACAACGAAGGCCAGAAGCTGGTGGCGGCCGGCATCAATCCAATGCCCCTAAAACGCGGTATCGACAGGGGTGTCGAAACGGTCGTGGGTGCGCTTCAGAAAATGTCCAAGCCGACCAAGGACAAGAAAGAGATCGAGCAGGTCGGTACGATTTCGGCCAATAACGACGAAACCATCGGTAAACTTATTTCTGAGGCTATGGAGAAGGTTGGCAAGGAGGGGGTCATAACGGTGGAAGAGGCCAAGAGTATGGATACGACCCTGGACGTGGTCGAAGGTATGCAGTTCGACCGCGGCTACCTGTC
>JASJBQ010000246.1 GCA_030066455.1 Desulfobacterales bacterium | reverse complement strand
GCCCCGTTAGAAAGGATTGACGGGCATGAGCAAGCTGCTGTGGGAACCCAGCGCCGAGCAGATCGCGCAAAGCAACATGCACCGTTTCATGCAGTTTGTGAACCAGCGTCACGGCACCGCGTTCGCGCATTACGACGAACTCTACCGGTGGTCGATCGAGGCGATCCCCGACTTCTGGGCGGCGGCCTGGGATTTTATGGAAATCCGGGCCTCCCGGACCGGAGAACGGGCGGTGGACGCCCCCGATAAAATGCCCGGGGCCCGCTGGTTCGAAGGCGCGCGCCTCAATTTCGCTGAAAACCTCCTGCGCTACCGTGACGCGAAAACCGCACTGATCTTCAAGGGCGAAGACCGCCCGGTGCGGCGGTTGAGCTATGCCGAACTCCATCAGGCCGTCGCCCGGGTGGCAGCGGCGTTGAAGGCCAGCGGCGTGAGCGCGGGCGACCGGGTGGTGGGGTTCATGCCCAACATGCCCGAGGCCATCGTGGCCATGCTGGCCGCCACCAGCATGGGGGCTGTCTGGTCGTCGTGTTCACCGGATTTTGGGATCAAAGGGGTTTTGGACCGTTTCGGTCAGATCAGGCCCAAGGTGCTCTTCACGGCCAACGGTTACGCCTTCAAGGGCAAGGCCATCGACAGCCTGGGGCGGATCGCCGACATTCTGGCGCAACTGCCCTCCATCGAAAAGGTGGTGGTGGTGCCTTATACCGAAGCGTCGCCGGACATCGGCAAGGTGCCCAACGCGATCATGTACGACGATTTCGCGGCCGCCGACGGCGGCGAACTGGAATTCGCCCAACTGCCCTTCGATCACCCGCTCTACATCATGTACTCCTCGGGTACCACGGGGCTGCCCAAATGCATGGTCCAGAGTGCGGGCGGCATCCTGCTGCATCAGATGAAGGAACTCGTACTGCATACCGACCTGACACGCGACGACACGATTTTCTACTTTACCACCTGCGGCTGGATGATGTGGAACTGGCTGACCTGCGCCCTGTCCACCGGGGCGGCCCTGGTGCTCTTCGACGGCAATCCCTTTCACCCCCATCCGGGCGCGCTCTGGGAACTGGCCGCCGAGGAAAAGATCACGGTGTTCGGCACCAGCGCCGGATATATCGCCGCCCTGCAGGCCACGGGCGTCAAACCGCGGGAGGATTACGATCTGACACCCCTGCGGGCGGTGCTCTCTACCGGCTCGCCGCTGTCCATCGAGGGGTTCGAATTCGTGTATGCCGATGTCAAACCGGACCTGCAGCTGGCTTCCATATCGGGCGGTACCGATCTCAACGGCTGCTTCGCGCTGGGCAACCCCATGGGGCCGGTGTACGCCGGGGAACTCCAGTGCCGCGGGCTGGCCATGAAGGTGGAAGCCTTCGACGCCAACGGGCAACCCGTGGTCGGAGAGCAGGGCGAACTCGTGTGCACCGCGGCCTTCCCCTCCATGCCCATCTACTTCTGGAACGATCCCGACCAGGAGAAGTATCACAAGGCTTACTTCGACGTCTACGCTGGCGTCTGGCGCCACGGCGATTATATCACCGTCACCGAGCGCGGCGGCGTGATCATGCACGGGCGTTCGGACGCCACCCTCAACCCCGGCGGGGTGCGCATCGGTACGGCGGAGATCTACCGCCAGATCGATCCCATCGAGGAAATCGCCGACTGCGTGGTGGTGGGGCAGAACTGGAAGAACGACGTGCGCGTCATTCTCTTCGTGCAGATGGCGCCGGGGTGCGAATTAACGCCGGAACTCGAAACCCGGGTGCGGACCACCATCCGGGCCAACACCTCACCGCGGCACGTACCGGCCAAGATCGTGCCCGTTGCCGACATCCCCTACACCCTGAACATGAAAAAGGTGGAGCTGGCCGTGCGCAAGGTGATCCACGGCGAGCCCGTGACCAACAAGGACGCCCTGCGCAATCCCGAGGCCCTGGACCATTATCAGGACCTGGCGGTCCTGCAGGCGGACTGACCCCCAGCCCCCGTCGGCGGGTGATCGGCGAAAGAGGCCTTATGGCCATGGAATCCAAACTCCCCGATGTGGGCGTGACCATTTTTACGGTCATGTCGCAGCTGGCCCAGGAGGCCGGCGCCATCAATCTCTCGCAGGGGTTTCCCGATTTCGACGTCCGCCCCCGGCTGATCGACCGGGTGACCCACCACATGCAGGCGGGCCACAACCAGTACGCCCCGATGCAGGGGGTGCCCGCCCTGCGGGCGGCCATCGCCGCCAAAGTCGAGGCGCTCTACGGGGCCCGCCACGACCCGGAGGCAGAGATCACCGTGACTTCCGGCGCCACCGAAGCGCTCTATGCGGCCCTGACCGTGCTGGTGCGCCCCGGCGACGAGGTGATCGTCATCGAGCCGGCCTATGACGCCTACGAGCCGGCCGTGCGTCTCAACGGCGGCCGGCCGGTATTCGTGCCCCTGTCCTTTCCCGATTACCGCATCGACTGGGAGGCGGTCGAGCGCTGCGTCACCCCCCGGACCCGGGCCCTGATCCTCAACACCCCCCACAATCCCACCGGCATGGTCCTGGCCGCGGAGGATATCGCCGCTCTGGAGGCCATCGTCCGCCGGCACACGTTTTTTATCGTCAGCGACGAGGTCTACGAACACATCGTCTTCGACGGCCGGCCGCATCTGAGCATGGTTTCCTCGGCGATCCTGAGAGACCGCAGTTTCGTTGTCAGCTCCTTCGGCAAGACCTACCACGCCACCGGCTGGAAGGTCGGCTATTGTCTGGCGCCGGCGGCGCTGACGGCCGAATTCCGCAAGATTCATCAGTACCTGGTCTTCGCCACCAGCACCCCTGTACAGATGGCCCTGGCCGATCATCTGGCCACCAGCGACGACCACCTGACCCTGGCGAATTTCTACCAGGGAAAACGCGATCGCTTCCGGGACCTGCTGGCGGCCACGCGCTTCAAACCGCTGGCCTGCCACGGCACCTATTTCCAAATGGTCGACTATTCGGCCGTCACCACCGAGGCCGACGTGGATTTCGCGCGCCGCATGACCACCGATTTCGGCGTGGCCGCGATTCCACCGTCGGTCTTTTACCACGACCGGCGCGACGATCACGTGCTGCGTTTCTGCTTTGCCAAGCATGACCACACCCTCGAGGAGGCGGTAGAAAAATTATGCCGGATCTGACTCTCACCCTCGTGCAGAGCGAACTCGTCTGGGAGCAGCGCCAGGCCAATCTCGGGCGGTTCGAAGCGCTTCTGCAGCCGGTGGCGGGCCGCACCGATCTGGTGGTTCTGCCCGAGATGTTTTCCACCGGTTTCACGATGAACGCTCCCCCGTTGGCGGAGACCATGGAGGGCCCGACCCTCAAGTGGATGCAGGCCCTGGCGCGGCAGCTGGCGGCCGACGTCGCCGGCAGCGCCATCATCCGCGAGGGCGGCGAGCTTTACAACCGTTTGCTGTGGGTCAAGCCGGACGGGCGGTTTTTCACCTATGATAAAAAACATCTCTTTCGCATGAGCGGTGAGCACAAGGTCTACGCCGCCGGCCGCGAGCGGCTGACCGTGACGGTCAGGGGGTGGCAGGTGCGGCCTTTCATCTGCTACGATCTGCGCTTTCCGGCGTGGTGCCGCAACCGGCAGCCGGCCTACGACCTGGCGCTTTTCGTGGCCAACTGGCCCGCAGCGCGGGCCGGCCACTGGCGCACCCTGCTCCGGGCCCGCGCCATCGAGAACCAGTGTTATGTCGCGGGGGTCAATCGCGTGGGCACCGACGGCAACGGTCTGGCCTACCGGGGGGACTCGACCCTCATCGACGCCCAGGGGGAAGTGCGCTATCACTGCGCCGACCGGGAGGATGTCTTCACCACGACGCTTTCGCGTGAAGATCTCGAAGGCTATCGGAAGTCCTTTCCGGCCTGGAAGGATGCCGGCGCCTGAAAAGCGTCTCGAGCGACAGCGTTGTCGACCGCTCGTCCGCTAACCGGGCCCCAGAGTTTTGCTTGACAGATCTGAATGCGATTCAGTATTTAGAGAGTGTATCTCGCCCTGCCATCTACAATCGAGCGCGCCGCCGACACCTTAATCTTCAATGCACAGGAGGTTTTCGATGGCCGACCACGTCTGGCCCACGCCCCATTGGCCCGAAGGTGTACCACACGCTGTCAGCGATTACGACAAGCCGTTGTTTACGCTTCTGGATGATGCGGCCGCCAACTATCCCAACCTGACCTACACCATTTTCAGCGATGCGACCCGCACCTTTTCCCAGGTCAGGGAAACCGCCGATCGCATCGCCAACTTTCTTTACGCCCAGGGCATTGGCAAGGGAGACCGGGTGGCCATCTTTCTGCCCAACTTGCCGCACTACCCGGAAATCTACTTTGGCATTCTCAAGGCCGGCGCCGTGTGCGTGACCTGCAACCCACTCTACACCCCTTCGGAGCTAAACTACCAGCTCAATGATGCCGGCGCCAAGGCGCTGTTTTGCATGGACCATCCCCAGTTCTATCCCACCACGGTCGAGGCCATTAAAAACACGGCCGTGGAAACGGTGGTGATCTGCAGCGTCAAATCCTATCTGCCCTGGCTCAAGGGCTTTCTGGGGGGACTTCTGGGCAAGATCCCCAAGGCGGAGCGCTATGAACCGGGGCATCTTTTTTTCGACAACGTCGTGGCCGGTGCCAAACCCGAGCCCCCGGCGATTGCGCTCAACCCGGCCGAAGACCTGGCCCTGATAATCTACACCGGCGGCACCACGGGCGTGCCCAAGGGCGCCGCCCTGACCCACACCAATTTCTATTACAATATAAAGGCCGCCGACACCTGGATTCGTCTTCCACCCGAACCCGGCCAGCCGCCCGAAAAACAACAAACAGGGGGAAAGCATTGTTATCTGGGCGTACTGCCCTGGTATCATAGCTTTGGCATGACCTGTGCGCTGCTGTCCGCCTGTGCTTTGGGCGCCCGTCTGATCTGCGTGCCGGACCCCCGGGCCGGCGATCCGCCTTTTACGGAGGTGCTCAAGATCGTCCAGAAACATCGCCCCACCCTCATGCCGGCCGTGCCGACCGTTTTCGTGGCATTCGCCAATCACGCCCTTCTGGATCAGTTCGACCTGACATCGCTCATGGGCTGTTTTTCCGGGGGCGCCCCCCTGCCTCCCGAGGTCTGCAAACGCTTCGAAGAGAAGACGGGTTCCGTAATCTTCGAGGGATACGGACTGAGTGAAACCGCTCCCATTGCTTCGATCAACCCCACCAACACGGAACAGCGGAAGATCGGCTCTATCGGGTTTCCGTTACCCGGCACCGATATCAGGATCCTGGATGTCGAAACCAGTGAAACCGAACTGCCGCGGGGCGAGGATGGTGAGGTGGCCATCAGCGGGCCCCAGGTTATGACCGGTTACTGGAACAAACCGGCTGAGACGGCGGAGGTCTTCCGGGAAATCGAGGGCCGACGCTATTTTCTGACGGGCGATATCGGCCACATCGACGAAGACGGCTATATCGTCATCACCGACCGCAAGAAAGACATGATCCTGGTGGGCGGTTTCAATGTCTATCCGCGGGAGGTGGAGGATATTCTATTCACCCACCCTAAGGTCGAACTGGCGGCCGTGGTGGGGGTGCCGGACGAAAAGAGCGGCGAGGCCGTCAAGGCCTTCATCAAGATCATGGAGGGCCAGAGCATGAGTGAGGAGGAGATCCGGGCCTTCTGCAAGGAGAATATGGCCGGCTACAAACGTCCCAAACTGATCGAGTTCCGCGAGGAGATTCCCACCTCCAACGTGGGCAAGGTACTGCGGCGGGTGCTGCGGGACGAGGAGACGGGTAAGAACGCGTAGCGCGCATTAATCCTTGAATACCATTTGCGGGCGGTCCCTTGGGCCGCCCGTTTATTTTGGTTGCTTTTCAGGATCGTTAAATGTTCAGCCCCGTCCCGCTCGCCTCATCGGGGTCGGTATCGGCATCGGTATCGGGATTCGAAAGAAAAGGACGTGGTAGAAATGCTCGATGCCGATAGCGATAGCGACCCCGACGCCGATCGAAAAGGCCCTGAAATTATCAGGATTCAAGGGTTCCAGGCTTCGAGGGTTCAAGTGCAGAACGTAAAATGCCAAGTCAGCTGAACGGTGCTCAAGTTTGGAATTTCCCGGGTGCTGAAAAATTACGGCAGTAATTCATTTCAGGCCAATCCATCGCCGGGCTTTCTTTCCAGTGGTGTACGGAGCCAATTACGAAGGAGTACATTGCATACCTGACAGGTCGTCATTTAAAACCCATGCACGATGTAGATAAGGTGCGCATCGTGTCGGTTGTTAAATGACTCTCTTGGTAGATTGAATTATTGAAGACATCGCTGGTTAGACGGATGCGTAAAAAGTTTGATAGCAAGGCTTGCGGCGTCGGAGGAGTGAGGTGTACTTCGCTACGCCGCAATGACGAGGACGCCGCGTAACGCCGCTATCGGGTTTTTTACGTATCCGTCTCAGAGGGTGTCGATCCATTCCCAGCGTCGATGCCCATTCAATTTTACCGGCTGCAGCCCCTGCCGGCGGTCGGCTTCCAGCAGGGCGTCGGCGATCTGGGCCGGGGTGTAGGCGGGCAGTTCGGCGGCGGCCAGACGGGCGAGCTGCCGGAGCTGGTCTTTTTTCGTGGTCCCCTCCCCGGAATCCAGCGTTATCTTGTTCAGCACATCTCCCATCATCAGGTCGTAGAGAATAACGGTGCGCTCCATGTTGACGATCTGGGCTTCTTCCTCGGGTGTTGCCGCGCCCCGGTCAAGCTTACCGCGAATGTCCGCCAGGTACTTGCTGAGCCTTTCTTCCCATGCTTCAGCCACCGCGTTCAACCGCCCGGGATCCATATCGCCGGGGGTGCAGACCGCCCGGTTGGCATGGTAGTCGTCCCAGTTTTGGGAGAGGATCTCGAGACCGTAGTCGGCGGTGCGGGCATGGACCTCGGTGCCGGGAAACGGGGCCAGCAGGTGGAAACCGTAGCAGAGGCCGGCCGCTTCGAGCTGTTCGCCGAAAGCCATGGTTTCCGCCAGGGTTTCCGCGGTTTCGCCGGGGAGACCCAGGATGAAGGAAGCATACGGAGCGATGCCGGCCTCACGGCACATTTTAACGGCACTGACGACCTGGTCCAGGCGGATGCCTTTGCGGATGGTCTTCAGGATTTCAGGGTTGCCCGATTCGATTCCGAAGGAGACGGCCTGGCAGCCGGCGGCCTGCATGTGTGCCAGGATCTCCGGGGAGACGGTGTCCACCCGGGCAAAGGCTGACCAGTGGATGGCAAGGCCGCGCGCGATGATTTCGTCGCAGACCGCCAGGCAGTGGCGCCGGTTGGCGGTGAAAAGATCGTCGGCCAGGTTGATC
>JASJBQ010000023.1 GCA_030066455.1 Desulfobacterales bacterium | reverse complement strand
TTTGCGTTGTGCCAATTTGCCGGGCTTTGAACTATAAATCAGGTATTTCCCATCGCCCGTTTGGATTGCGGCAGGCCATTCCATAATAAATGTGATTGTCACGTTCAATTTCAACCTCTTGGACATAGTTGCGGCAGTCGCGCTTGCCGGCCCCGCGGAACGTGTTGATGGGCTGGGTCATCCCCGAAGCTGATTGTTGCGTCATCCGCCATTGCAGTTTCTGGCCGCTGCGCTTTTTTTCAAGCGCCATCTGAAAGTTATCCGCAATCACGGATCTGAGTTTAGCATTCAGATGATCAACGGGGGGGTGTACAGACACTAGGTCGATGCTGCGGTTCGGTTTGCGTCCAAGAAAGTCTCTTTTATAGCGCACATAATGGCCGACTTGGGGAGCATAATACCAGGTCCGAATTTCCCGCAGCCGTGGTGGTCGGCCATAGACTTTACCTCCGGAATAGCGATTGGCCGCGATTTTCCAGGTATCAAATTCGCCGGCAAGCGTTCGTATGCGCTCCCGGCCTAAAACCTCTGACTGCCAAGGGTATGTATAAGTATTCCACCCGCCCTTTTTCTTCTGCCAGCGGCCGGTTTCGACATAGTGTGCCTTGTTACCCACCATAAGGGGCCACAAAGAAGCCGGAGGGGTTTGACCGAGAAAATCATTGCGAGGACGATGTTGGCGGGTTCCTTGGCGCGTCTCCGTCTCCCACTGCTGGCGGCGAAGTGTGAAATCTCGTGTTCCGGTAGAGACGCGGTTGCGACGGTCTCGCCAAATAACCAGATTGTCCTGGACTGCTTCTACGGTTTCACTCTTCCCGTCGGAATATACAAAGGTCACGCCGGGCTGATAGGTAGGCAACGGAACACCGGTTGAAGTCTTGGCGGCAATTTGGGCACTGAAAAACAAAGACCCTGCGCAGATGCCGAAGGTAATGGCGACCACGCTG
The DNA here is from genome assembly GCA_030066455.1 of Desulfobacterales bacterium. The sequence continues at coordinate 18,466 of JASJBQ010000023.1, read as the reverse complement.
ATTTTTATTGAATTAGATGTCATATTTTTCTTAGGCATGGCTATACCTCCAAATCAATTTTAAAGGCTATCGATCTTTAAGGTCACAAAATGAGCCGATTCCCACAATAATTGTAACCAATTCCTGCCCCGTCCGTACATCTAAACAGATAAAGATAAAGTAGGCGCATCGATTGTGAAAGGTTCCTCAACCTGGACGTTACGGGCACCATTACAGGAAGGTTAAATAATGCACAGCAATATCAATGGTTTGGAGCACAAAAACAGGGATACCGAATTCATCCGAAATGCCAAATGGGCTTACACCACCAGAAGGATTGACAAAGATCGTGAGCTTCGGCTCGTCAAGGGTAGCCCGTCGCCTCGAAGGGGAGATCTCGTCCTGGCCAAGGTCACCAAAATCGGCCAACACAAAAGGATCGAACTGGCAAACGGCCGTAGAGCCCGTTTGTTCGTTGGTGACCATATCGCCGTAACTTACGGAAATCGTTACGCACCCGATCAGTATGAAGCCCTTGTTCCGGATACAATAGGCCCCTGCGACCTGGTGGCTGCCGGGGGCGTCGCCTCTAAATTGACCTTTAAACACGGTTCAATGAAATTGCCTACCGCCATCAAACCGTTGGGGCTGGTCGCAGATGAAAACGGCGTTGTCATCAACCTTGCCGATCACGCCCTGCCGGCAATGGTGCCCGGCAACCGCCAGATACCGGTCATCGCCGTCGTGGGCAGTTCCATGAATGCAGGTAAAACGACAACGGCCGCCAACCTTATAAAGGGGCTGGTCGCGAGCGGGCTCTGCGTGAGCGCTGGTAAGGTCACAGGCACGGGCGCTGGCGGCGACATCTGGTTCATGCAAGACGCCGGCGCGAAGAACACCCTGGATTTCGTGGATGCCGGCCACCCGTCGACCTACCTGATCAAACCGACAGAATTGAAACAGACGTTCACAACCTTGATAGCTCACCTCGACCAACCCAATACGGATATCATTGTGATTGAAATCGCGGATGGGCTTCATCAGGCCGAGACTGCCCAACTGGTATCATCCGATCTTTTTGCCCGTCTCGTAAATGGCGTGATCTATGCGGCTGGGGATGCACTCGGCGCGGTCTACGGAGCGGGCTTGCTTCACCAGTGGGGCGTTCGCGTACTGGCCATTAGCGGCGTGGTTACCCGGTCACCGCTGGCCATGCGGGAAATCCAGGACGGCGTCGACCTGCCGACGGTGGGCATCAGGGTCCTGCGGGGAAAAGCTATTGCTGATTTCATCGACTATAGGCTGCAAATCGATAAGGGGGCCCTATGGCAATCGGGAGGGTCCAAATGAAAATGCCGACCATCGCGAGTCGAGCACGGCGGCGACTGATGTTTCTGTTGATTGCCAACACCATTGCTCAGGCTGCCCTCCTCTTTGCGAGTGCCCTCATCATTCGCTATGCCTTTGATCAACTGATGAACGATTTCACAACGCCACCACAACATCTCTTATTGATCGGGCTCGGCATGGCGGCACTGGCCGTTGTCAACGGCTGGCTGCAGCGCAGTGAACGCATTATCGCCGAAAAATTGGGACAGAGCTATGTCCACAGTCTGCGGCTGAGGCTTTTCAGGCATATCACCCGTATGGATCACCGCGAGTTGCAGAAGAAGCGACGCGGCGCCGTCATGCTGAAATTCATCGGAGATCTCAATGCCGTTCGTCGTTGGGTCAGTCTCGGGCTCGTGCGCCTGATCGTTTCCGGGGGCATTTTTACCAGCGCACTTTCCGTTCTAAGCCTTATCGATCCAATCCTGTCGCTATCCGTTGGTGCTATCATTCTCATCGCGGTCCTGGTTAACGTCAGGACCGGGGAAACACTCAAGGCAGCGGTATCTCTGACCCGGCGCCGACGATCGCAATTGAGCGCGAATATCAATGAAAAAATCGCCCATATGGCAGTGGTTCAGGTGTTTGGCCGTGTCGCTCAGGAGATTCGACAGGTTCGCCGGCAGAGCAACCGGCTACGAAATGCGCTGATCGACAGAGCTTCCCGAATCGGTTCGATCAGGGCCGTCACCCATGGCGGAGCCGCCATGGCAATGGCCCTGGTATTGACGGTCGGTTTGTTTCAAGTCACAGCAGGTCGCACCACGCCTGGTACCGTGGCAGCCGCTATCGGCGTGCTTGGTTTCCTGCTGCCGGCCCTGAAGAACCTGGGACGTGTTTACGAATACTTTCAGGATTTCCGCGTTTCCAGGACGAAACTCGGCCTGTTTCTCGCGTCCCGTGCGCCGATGCGGTCCCGAAGCGGTCTGCCGAACCTGCCCTCCGGCCCGGGAAGGATTCTGTTCAAAAAAGTTGTGGTCAAAGGGGTCATCCGGTCACTTTCGGCCGAAATCGAACCTGGAAGCATCATTGCCCTCGTGGGCACCAACGGGAGCGGCAAGTCAACGCTAATCGGACTGGCGGCCCGACTGATCCATGCCGATAAAGGACGGATTCTGATCGATGGACACAACATTCGCAGGGTAAACCTGCAATCGTTGCATCGCGCGGTCGCCATCGTGGCCCAAGATCTGCCGCTGTTGGCCGGCAGCTTGGAAATGAACCTGCGCTATCGTTACCCCGATTGCTCCGCAGAAGAACTGGAGCGGGTTTTTCGACTTTGTGGCATAGATGATATCGTCAAGTTTCACAGAATGAGGCGATTTCGGATCCTCGAGGGCGGACGCAATCTTTCGGCCGGACAACGTCAGCGTGTCATGCTGGCCCGGGCGATGATGGGAAACCCCCGCATCCTTTTGCTCGACGAGGTGGACGCCCATTTGGACGAAAGGTCCCGCGCGATCGTCGACAATGTGATCCGTTCCTATTCGGGAACCGTTCTTTGGGTGACTCATCGATCTGACGTATCGGCAGTCGCCGACGCTAGATGGCGGCTAGAGGAGGGCCGGTTACACAAGAAGGAAAGCGGTACCCGCGTCTTAAAAGTGGCGGGCTGAACCAAAAGGTTGCAATCGCACTTTCATCCAGAAAGCTCCAGGCCAATAGAGAGGTCACCGCATGTACCAACAAGTGCAACTCGAGCCCAGTTCCGAACAACAGACCGATCTCCGAAAGCCAGATAATGAAGACCGGTCGCCCATATTACCAATAGAAAAAAAACAACTGATCTCAGATAAGGCGACGGCTTATCATTTTTACCGTTCCTCGCGCCCGAAACCCGATGTTCCGCTAATGGTGGCAGTGCACGGGATTCGCCGCCAGGCAAAACTTCAGGCCCGGCTTTTTGCGCCTTTCGTTGAGTCCATCGGCGGAGCGCTGGTGGCCCCAGTATTCAACCGTAAACGCTACGCCGATTACCAGCGCCTCGGCCGTCACGGCTTGGGCCAGCGCTCAGACCTGGCGCTCAAGCGTATCCTGGACGAGGTTGGTCGCATGACCGGTATTTCCAACCGGTCCGTCGTCATGTTCGGGTACTCGGGTGGCGGCCAGTTTGTTCACCGATTTGCCATGGCCTATCCCCGTCAGGTATTGCGCATGGCCATTGCAGCTCCCGGCTGGTATACGTTTCCTGACCGGCGTTTCCGTTATCCGGAGGGCATCGGCAGTTGCAAGGATCTTCCCGACATATTTCTGGATCCAGGCCGGTTCCTCCAGATTCCGACGATGGTGCTGGTCGGCGAGCATGATTGCACCAGGGATCAAAACCTGAACCAGAGCGGAAAACTGGACACCAGTCAGGGAAAGAACCGGATCGAACGCGCTCGCAGGTGGGTCAGAGCCATGGAAGCGGCGGCGGCGCAATACAATTACGAAACCGAGATAGAATTCCGCATCGTGCCCGGCTGTGGACATTCCTTCGAGGAATGCATGATGGACGGCCAAATGGGGCGCCGCGTCATCGATTTTCTATACAACGACTTGTTTGAGCCAGTATGAAATTGGCCAAAAACATGGTCCCTTTGCCCCCCTGGATGTTGAAGCGGAGGAATCATTGAGAGGTGATTTCAGCATAATCGATGTGGTTGGCTTCGTAATCGCTGCCTTCGCCGTTGTTCGAATTATTATCGAATAAAGTTGAAGGGTAAAATGATAAAGTAAACCCTGGAGACAATTAAATGAAAAAGTGCCTTATATCGCCGATGCTCATCATACTCCTGCTGTTTAGCGGTTGCGCCACAAATCATAAGGCTTGGGAAAACGCCATCGATAAACAGACGAGAAGCCGTTTCATCCCGATTGAACTTTGGTCGGGTAGATCCTGGTCAGGGGAAAAGACGTTTCGGCTTGAACCGGTTGATTTCACCTTCGGACGCCGGAACCACAAAACCATTCGGGGTCCGTTTCAGTGGACCCATCCCAAAACGGGCGAGGCGCTTTGGGTATATGAGCGGATCAACAGAACCAAAAAGGGCGACAAACGTCAGCTTTTCACCGTGAACCCGGAAGGAACCGGCCTGGCCAAGGTGTTCGACGAACGTCCCGGCAGTCCTACAAGGTATTTCTCCACCAATGCCGTTATTTTTCCGCTGGGGAATTGGATCATCGGTGAAAAACGCTACTTTGACTTTGATGAATATACAGCAGGAAAGACATTCAAGCGCACCGTATTGATCCACCTGCGAAGACAGAGCTTCACATACAAAGAGGTCAAGTATGCCATGAAATACGACTGGATCATGACGGACGACCAGGGTCAAAGGCTGTTTCACGAGCGTTTCATCTACGGGCCCGGAGAAAGTCTGATGTACTTCAGGAATCGTATGCCAAAGTAAATTGGAATCATTTCGGATGCAGGGGGACCACTATTCAAGTGATGCGTGCACCTTTGACGGCAGGCAGGAATATGTTAGCATACAGGGTGATAACACAGATGCCGCCAGCGCTTTATCATATGCGCTCCCGCAACTTTTCCCGGAAACTTAATGACGTTTTTCCGGTGCTAACGCCCCCAGCGGATGGCCGGTTTAGGATGTACGCCGGCAAAACGCCAGCATTGATGGAAAATCGCGAAGAAAAACGAATCATCGAAGCCGTACTCACGGGCCATGTCGCCAAGTTCAGTTTATTGGTTGAACGCTACCAGAGACCGATCTACAGCTTCATGCTGCGTCTGACCGACTCGCCTAGTGATGCCGAAGATTTGACGCAGGAGGTTTTTGTCCGCGCCTTTGAAAAGCTGCGAAAATTTAAAAACAATCGACGCTTCTTCCCCTGGCTCTATACAATTGCCGTCAACCGTGGGCGTGACCACCTGAGGAGGAAAGGGCTTCGAAGAAAACTTTTCACCGTCGAACCTGACGATACTGATAGGCAGGATCCCGCCGCCGATGATTACCGCAGGAATCCGGAATGCGCGATAATCTTCGAGGAAATTATCGATGCAATGGCAAAATTGCCTCTGAGCTATCGGGAGCCCCTGTTACTGTACTACCGTGAAGAATTTTCCATAAAGGAAATTGCCGCCGCTCTGAAAATTTCCAATACAGCCGTAAAAGCCAGGCTGCATAGAGGACGAAGAAGGCTCAGGCGCCTCATGGGAGGATACGATGCGATCGATTGACAATGAGCACCTAATTCCCAAGGATGACCTTGGCGACCGTATTCGGCGGATACCTTACGATACCCCGTCGCCTGATCTGGCTCAACGGATCATGGCGGAGGTCAGCCGAAAAAAAGTCAACGGTCTCCAAAGGCTATGTCAGCGGGCGTTGTCACCGGTGAGCGTGTCGATGTCGCCCCTGCTGGCGGGTGCCTTAGTGTTGGTTATCTTTGTCACAGGCGGACTCGTCTTTAATCGGTTGACAGGTCTTCTGCCTACGGCGCCAGCACCTTCCCGCGTCGTTCAGGGCGTGCCGGTTGTCTTCCACCTGCAGGATCCTTCGGCCAAAACAGTCGCCGTTATGGGTAGTTTCAATAACTGGAATCCCGATGGCTATGAAATGATGCAAGACACGGACACGGGGCTTTGGACCCTGCAGCTCCACCTTGACGCCGGCCGACACGAATATGTCTTCTGGGTCGACAATCAGCGGGCTGCACCTGACCCCGACGCCGACCTGGTTCTGCAAGACGATTTTGGCAACCGCAACTCGGTGTTGTTCGTAAAAGGCGACCATGCGCGTTCCCTTTAGCACGCTGGCATCGATCCTCCTGTCTGTCTTCTGGATCGCGCAGCCAGCCCCGGCCCTGGCATCGGAGCACATAGAATTTTTTCATCGCCACTGTCATGCGGACGTGCCGCCCCAGGAAGCCATAACAACGCTTGCTGATGAAGCCGAAGCCGCCGGCATGCCCCTCAACACCCTCAACCGCCTGCTGAAGATTGGCTACCGCGAAAAAGGCGGAGTCGACTATGTCAGGATCATTCTGTGCATAGTCGTCCAGGCCGAAGAAGACGGTTTGCCGCCCGGGCTCCTTTTCGAAACGCTGGAGGAGGGGCTCGGTAAGCGTGTGCCGCTGGACCGGATTCTGGCGGTTATCGAAAAAAAGAAAAGCGACCTCGACTATGCCCGGTCGCTGCAACGCGAAGGCGGGCAGGACCGGGTAGACAACCCCGATGTGGAGCGGGTCGCGATCGTCCTTTCCTTAGGCGTTTCGCGCCAGGCGATCACCGCGTTGTTTGGTCCTGAATTTAATGCGCCCAATCAAATGCGGGTGATCGCCGCGGAGATCCTGGGCTACGGAAAGGCGATGCATTTTGATCCGGAACTGCTCACAAGGGTAGTGAGGACGGGGCTGACCCAGAAGGCCTTTACATCCGACTGGGCTTATTTCATCAAGGTCGCCTCCGAAGCCCGCCGAAAAGATATCCCAGATTCACTGGTCGCCGAAACAGCGATTAATGTGCTTTTTGAACACGGGTCTCTTGACGAACTAATTGGCGAACTGGGCGTAAACATCAACCCCCCAGCTTCGCCTCAGGAAGATGATTGAAATTATCATCATATCCCTAACCGCGAGAGGTAGCTCGAGCATTGAATAAAAGATAAGTGACGTTTCGGGCGGTAAGTTTTCTGACTAATGCAGTTGATGTGATACAGTTGATTCTATCATAATCATTAGCCCTTCGATTTTTTCCATCCAATATCTGTATTTCTCAAGGCCACTCAAAACTACAGATTACGTGCCAACAAACCATCTATCGCTGAACTACAGATTGATTGAGATAATCCTATCAATCCAGATATTGCCAAAACCTGTGATTACGTCCCGATACTTGTGGATTGCTCCTAAACAATCAATGCCGGCGATGGCGTCAGCGCTGATAAACACGCTGGCGGGCGCGGGCGGCTTTGACCAGGGTGTCGACGTGGACGTCGACGTAGTCGAAGACCCGGGCGCGTTCTTTGCCCGGCGCCGGGCGCAGGACCCGTCCCAGGTATTGCAGCAGACGTCCGCTGAAGCGGATGGGCGTCACCAGGAAAAGGGTTTCCAGCCGCGGGCAGTCGAAACCCTCGCCGATCAGCTGGCCGGTGGCGATCACCACCTGCACCTCTCCGGCCTGCATGGCCTCGGCCAGGGCCCGGCGCCGGGTCGTGGGCAGGTCGCCCGTCAGGACTTCGGCTACGATGCCGTGGCGCAGCTTCAGCAGGGCCCTGAGGTTTTCGCAGTGGGCCTTGCGGTCGGAGAGCACCAGGCAGACGCCCGCGGTTTCACGGCTAGCGCCGGCCACGTCGTCGACGATCTGGATATTGCGCGCCTTGTCCGCGGCCAGCTCGCTGAGCATGCGGGAGTACTCGCCGACCGGGTCGAAATAGGGGCGAAACGCGGTTTCGCGCAGGACGACCTCGGCTTTGAGGACATCCCCGCTGGCCACCAGCCCTTCCGGCGCGATCTCATGCTGCACGTCCCCCAGGTGCCAGAAGATGAGCTTGGAGAGCTTGTCCCGCCGCCAGGGGGTGGCCGACAGGCCCAGCATGTAGCGGGCGTCAAAGGCCGTGACCGCGTCCGTAAACGTCCGGCTGGGCGTGCGGTGGCATTCGTCCACCACTAGGTGGCCGATACGGGGCGCGATTTCGTCCGCACACTTGTAAAGGCTCTGGACCAGGGCGACCGTGATCTGCTCCCCCGGGCGGCGGCGGCCGCCGCCGATCCACCCGATCGCTTCGGAGGGAATTTCCAGGAACTGTTCGATGCGTTCGACCCACTGGTGCGCCAAATCTTTGGTGTGGACCACGATCAGGGTCGGCTGCCGTCGGACGGCAATCAGGTGCAGGCCCATGACGGTCTTGCCGCTGCCCGTGGGTGCGCTCAGGGTCCCGAACTCCTTGCGGGCCAGGTCACGGACGGCCGATTCCTGGAAGGGCCGCAGCCGGCCGTTGAACCGCCAGTTCAGCGGCGGCAGCTCGCGGCGGTTGTCGATCAGTTCGTAGGCGATTTCCTCCCGACGCAGACGGCGCATCAGACGGCCCACGAAACCGCGCGGGATCCGCAGACCGCCGCCCCGCAACTTGCGGTAATAGCGCAGCGTCTTGGGGGTGCCGCGGTTCCAGCGGCCCATGCGCTCGTTCTCGAGCCATTTGGGGTTGGGCAGGGTTAGGGTGTCGATGAGGTCCGCGATCAGATCCTCGGGGGCCGCGCGAATATCCAGGCGATTGGAGAGTTTGATCTGGACGGTTGCCATGGCGGTTCGCCGCTGCCGGGCCGGACGGCCGCTCAGGCCCCGTCTTCTTCAAGCAGGGCGCGGGCCACGTTGATGTCGTAGGCCTGGGTGGGGTCGAAGTCGCCGCCTTTTTTGTACATGGCCGTCGCCTTGCGGATAGCGCCGTAAGGCACCCACTCGTGCTCCTTCCACAGATCGGGGTCGTCGGCGTTCCAGAGCCGGAAATAAATGTCGTCCGGCCGCCGGCGCACGTACATGCGGGTCTTGGGGTTCTGGGGGTAGGGGTGGTAGTAGAGGCCGCGTTCGTCTTTCATGGTCGTTTCCGAAGCGTGTATGGATGATGTGGATTGAACGCTATCAAACCCGCTTTCGCATTCAGCAGCGAAAAAAGGGGCGGCGGCGCGACAATTCGATTCCGATACCGATTGCGGTCCCGATGACGATTCGTTTGGGCGGGTAGTCGCAAACGCACCGTGTTCCGCCTCGCCGGGCACCGGGCCCTTAAATCAGACCCGGGCGGCAAATTCAAGCCCTGTTCGGGATCAGCCATCTTCGCTGCCCACGCCGTAGGCCTTGAGCTTGCGGCGCAAGGTGTTCAGGCCGATGCCCAGGATCTTCGCCGACTGGGTTTTGTTCTGGCTGGTCTGTTCGTATACTTGGAGGATATGGCATTTTTCCGCTTCGGCCAGGGTCGTGGCCTCGGAGGGGAACACCTGGCACTCCCGGGGGACGAGACTCTTTTGCGGCTGAAGCTTGGGGTGCAGATGCTTGACGGTGATGGGCTGCCCCTGGGCCAGACTGGCCGCCGATTGGACGATGGACTCCAGTTCACGGATGTTTCCGGGGTAGTCATACTGCATCAGCACGTCCAAGGCCTCTTCCTCGATGGCGTCCCGGGAGGCGCCGCCATTGGTGCGCCCCAGCAGCGCGGCGATCAGCACGGGAATGTCTTCCCGCCGTTCGCGCAGGGGCGGCAGGTGCAGCCAGGCGCCGCGAATGCGGTAGTAGAGGTCTTTGCGGAACTGGCGTTGGTGGATCAGACGGTCGAGGTCCTCGTTGGTGGCCGCGATGATGCGCACGTCGGTCTGGCGCGGCAGGGATGTGCCCAGCTTCATGTACTCTCCGTTCTGCAGCACCCGTAAAAGCTTGCCCTGCAATTCCAGGGGCAGGATGCCGATTTCGTCTAAAAACAGCGAACCACCGTTGGTCTGCTCCAGATAGCCGGTGCGTTCATATTCGGCACCGGTGAACGCGCCGCGGGTGTGGCCGAAGAACTCGGCGTCGAACAAATTGCTGTTCAGGGCGGCCATGTTGACCGGCGTAAACGGCCGGTCGGCCCGCGGGCTGGCTGCATGAACGGCCTGGGCCAGCAGTTCCTTGCCGGTGCCGCTCTCGCCGGTGATGAGGACGGGGAAGTGGCTGGCCGCATGGAGTTCGGCCTCCTTTAGGATGCGAATCATTTTGCGCGAACGGGTGATGATCGGGCGGAAAGCCTCCTTATTCTGCACCTCGGGCAGGGCATCTCTTTTATCCATGTCCAGGATATCCAGGAGGCGCTTGCGCTCCAGGGCGCGGTCGATGGTTTTGAGCAGTTCTTCTTCCCGTACCGGCTTGACCAGGTAGTCGTAGGCGCCTTTCTTCAGGCATTTCACCGATATGCGGGCTTCGTTCACCGCCGTGATCATAATGCATTCCGTGTTGGGGCTCGTGTTTTTAATGATCTCCAGCAATTCCATCCCGTCCATTTCGGGCATGGTGACGTCGATCAAGGCGATTTCGAAGGTCGCACCGGCGTCGAACTGGGCGGCGGCCTCGAGGGGGTGGTCGACACAGAGGATATCCCGGTAGCCGGCCTTTTTGAGTTTGAGCATCAGGATTTCGAGGTAGTCGCGGTCGTCGTCGACAATGAGGATGCGGTTGGTCATCGGTCTCCCCGGACTGGTCGGATGTAGCCGTTAAGTGGCCGGCGGTCGCGGTGCGTCTTAGGTCACAGGGCCCAGCGCGAACATAATGCCAAAATGGACTATGCCAAAATGGGACCGGCGGATTAAATAACTGATATTAAATGAAATGTAAAGCAAAGTGTTCCAAAATGGTAGGTGTTTTAAGCTTTTTTGAGATTGCGGCCCGCAGCGCGCCTGGCCGCCCAACCGATAAAACATATTGGAATTAATAGGATTTTGAGGAGGCATCTGTTCGGAACGGTCTGGCCCGAGACTTGCTTTAGAGCTTTCCCGAACCGTATTCGCTTACAATCATGTCCACCGGTTGCCCCGGCCGTATGCCGGCGGCCGATTCCAGGGAGGTTAGGGATGCATCTGAAATGCAAATTCGACGGCGGTGAATTTGCAGTCCTGGCGGAGCTGATCCCGCCCAAGGGAACCGATGTCTCCCTCATGCTCGACCATGCCCAGAAGGCCCGTGAGGCCGTCGATGCGTTTGTCGTCACCGACATGTACAACGCCATCATGCGCATGAGCGCCCTCTGCAGTGCTACGCTGCTCCAGAACCGTGGTCTGGAAACGGTCATGCAGGTTTGCACGCGGGACCGCAACCGCTTGGCCCTGCAAGGCGATCTTCTGGGGGCCAACGCCTGCGGCATCACCAACGTGGTGGCCATATCCGGCGAGGATCCGACGTTCGGCGACCATCGCCAGGCACGCGCCGTCCACGATCTGGATCATCTCGATCTGCTCTATGCGATCAGCGCCCTGCAGAACGGCAAGGATATGGCGGGGGTGGATCTTGACGGTCATCCGCAGTTTCTGTTGGGCTCGACCGTCAATCCCGGTCTCCAGGGGCAGGCGCTCGAACTCGAGATCGAAAAGATGAACCGTCGCTACGATGCCGGCGCCCGTTTTTTTATCACCCCGCCGGTATTCGAACTGGACCGCATTGGCGCCTTTCTGCAGCGGGTCGACCACCGCAAATACAAAATCGTCCCCACGGTACTTCTGATCAAATCACTGGGCATGGCCCGTTATATCGACCGCAACCTGAAGCACGTGAACATCCCGCGCACCCTGCTGAACCGCCTGAAGAGCGCCAGGGACAAAGCCTTTGAAACGCTGCGGATCGCGCGGGAGATCATCCGGACGTTCCAGGAGGAGGGCTTCTGCGGGGTGCAGATTTCCACCCTGGGCGGGGAGGATCGATTGGCGGAATTATTGATGCCGGAAAAGCAATCTTTACCGGGGCGCCCGGAAGCTTCAGCGGCGTCGGCGGCGATTTCCTAGATAAGGAGGTTTGCGATGACGGACAAAAAGCGCGTTCTGGTCGTGGATGATGAACCTGATTTTGCCCTGCTGGTGCAGGGAAACCTCCAGAAAGAAGGCTTCGATGTCGATGTGGCCTACAACGGCATGGAGGGTCTGGAGAAAATCAAACAGAATCCGCCCGATGCCGTGGTCCTCGACGTGATGATGCCCGAGATGGACGGCTATGAGGTCTGTGCTCAGATGAAGAAGGACGAGCGCTTTGCCGATATCGCCATCCTGATGCTGACGGCCGTCGCCGACCACGTCACCTCGACCCGCTACAGCCACTTCGACGGCATGAGCATGGAAGCGGACGACTATCTGCCCAAACCGGCATCGGCGGAAGAAATCACGGACAGTCTCAAAAGCCTGCTCAATATCGCCTGATGTTCGGGGAAGACATCGGTACCATTTCGCACCTGGGCCCTTAGTCCGGCGTGCCCGATCCGGTCCCTTCCCGGCTGGATGGCGCACACCTCTGCGGCCGATGGGGCCGGGCATGGCTGCCTTAACGATGGTCAGCGGGCCGCCCACCACAGCGTCGGCATGCATCGGCCGGGAATGCATGCCGCGGGGGTTTGATGGCTGACGACGTTCAACGCTTCCAGAATCCCAAATCCGCCTTCGAGATCCAGAGGAAAGTCTACTGCATCTTTGGTGACGAGCGGGTTTTCAATTCCAAATCGCCGGAAATGTTCTCGGCGGTCTTCAAACAGGTCGGGCTGCGGTGCGTTTATGTGCCCTTTATGAGCCGCCCCGAGAAGATTGCCGACGCCGTGGCCAGCATCCGGGCCCTGAACATCGCTGGCGTCAACGTCACCGTACCCCACAAGGAAAGCGTCATCCCCCACATCGATATTCTCTCCGAAGGGGCCAAAATTATCGGGGCGGTCAACACGATTGCCTGGGATGGGGATGCCCTCAAGGGGTACAACACGAACGCCATCGGCTTCATGGACACCCTGGAGGAGATCGGCTGGGAGGTGCCGGGCAAGCGCGCCCTGGTGTTCGGTTCCGGCGGCGCCGCCCGGGCCGTGGTCTTCATCCTGAACTGGCTGCGGGCCGAAGCGGTCTACATCGCCGCCCGCAACGAGGTGCGGGCCATGGACATGGCCGAGCGTCTGGGTGGCGAGGCCGTCGCGCTCGAGGACGTCCGTGCCGGTCCGGTGGACGTGGACCTGATCATCAATGCGACCTCGGTCTCGGCCGAGGATGAATCCCCTGAATTCGCGGCCCTGGTGGGGGGGTTGACGCTTGAGGGCTGCGATCTGCTGCTCGACCTCAACTACGGTCGCGAGGTCAACATCTGGGAGCAGAAAGCCGCGGCGAGCGGCGTGCGTTTCATGGACGGCCTGCGCCCCCTGGCCTACCAGGCACGCCGCACCTTCGCCCTCTGGACCGGTGTCCAGGTGGAGCCCAACGAATTTCTGACCGTGCTGGAAGTCGGCGGCTGAAACGTCGTAAAACCTTCCCGGCCGTCACACGAATCCCTTCGCGATACCGAACCACCGGCCCAACGACCGATACGGTTGATCCGCCCCGCATCGACATCGATGCCGTTACTTTAGCGCGCCGCCTGGCCGTCGCTGCTTGTCAATCCGTCAGCCGCGGGGCAAGTTCGATGGCCACGGAAACCAGACGTTCATCCCTACCAAACCCGCCCACAAGCTGCAGCCCCAGCGGCAGGCCGCCGGGGCCCACCCCGGCGGGCAGCGACAGGGCGGGCAGTCCCGCGTGGGTCCACGGCAGGTTCATCAGCGGACGGCCCGTCGCGTCGAGGCCTTTGGGGGCCTCGCCGGTGGCCGACGGGCAAACGAAGGCGTCGATTCCGGACGTTCGCATGGCGTCGAGGAGCGTTTGGCGCAGCGCGGTGCACGACGACCGCAGATGCGCCAACGAAGTTTCTGGGACGGCCTGCCCGGTGGCAATGATCTCCCGCGTCTTTGGCCGGTACAAATCCCGATGGGTTTCGAACCAGGGTGCGTGGACCCGCGCGATTTCAGCCGCGATCAGTGCGTTGTGGCGGGCGTTGACGTCGCGAATGTCTTCGAGGACCGGCACCTGCGCAATGGCGGTGCCGGCGCCTGCCAGACGGCCCACCTGCGCCTCGAAGGCGGCCAGGGCGGTCGCGTCGGCCTGGCTCAGATACGGGCCGCGGGGAATCCCCAGCCGCATCCCGGCGGGCGCCGGGGACGGCTGCCAGGATGAATCCAGCACGGCCATAATGGCCGGAATGGCCCCTGCCGACGGGCAGAAAACGCCCACGTGGTCGACCGTGGTCGAAAACGGCACGATGCCGCCGGTGCTGACGCGGCCCAGGCTGGGTTTGAATCCCACCACCCCGCAGTAGGCTGCCGGCCGGATCACCGAACCCACGGTCTGGGTGCCCAGGGCGCAGTCGAAGAAACCGGCGGCCACACCGGCGGCCGAACCGCTGCTGGATCCGCCCGGGGTATGGGCCGGGTTGGCCGGGTTGCGGGTGGCTGCCGGCGCGAAATAGGCAAATTCGGTGGTGGCGGTTTTTCCTATGACAACGGCGCCGGCCGCCCTGATCCGGGCAACCGTTTCGGCCTCCGGTCCCTGGAAGAGCTCCGGCGGGAGGCGGCTCCCACAGCGGGTCGTAAAGCCGTTGCAATGGAAGATGTCCTTGACGCCGACCGGCACCGCGAACAGGGGCGGCCGGGTCGACGGCTCCGGAAATCGCTCCAGGCAACGCTCAACCTGGGCCGTGATCCGTTGAGGGACGAACGTGCCGGGGACAAAGGCCTGAATGATCGTTTCCGCCTCGCCGATGCGGCGGCACAACGCCTGGTAATATTCACGGATGTCGTCGTCGGTCATCGCGGCGTAGGCTGAAACCATCCGTTCGCACCTCGCTTGCAGGCGTCAGACTGCGGTCGCAGGCAACGGAAGGCGGCTCTTGCGGATGGTGATTCGCTCACCCGCCGTCTCACAGCCTGACGTATGACGGTCATGCGCACGTCCGAACGGGATAACGTCGCGGCGTAATAGCCCGGGCTGGCCGCGGGGCCACCCGCCGGGGGCGGCTCGGTGGGTGAGGGCGCATGACACGGGCCGGGGAGGAGAACCTGGCTGATTCGCCCGTGCGATCGATGCTGTCGGCTTGGGGCGTCAGCGCGGCACGGGCAGCAGCACGGTAAAGGTCGAGCCCCTGCCGGGTTCGCTCTCCACCGAGATCGAGCCGCCCAGTGAATCCACCAGCCCTTTGACGATGGGCAGGCCCAGGCCGGTGCCGGTGATAAAGCGTGTCTTCTCGTTCTTGACGCGGTAGAAACGGTCGAAGATCTTGCCGAGGTATTTGGGTTCGATGCCGAAGCCGTTGTCTTCGACCTCCATGCGGACGTTGTCGCCCGCTTTTTCGATGCGCACCGCGATGGTGCCTTGCTCCTGGGTGTAGTTGATGGCGTTGGCGACGAGGTTGCCGATGATGCTCTCGATGGCCAGGGGATCGGAGCTGAACATGGGCAGGGGCTCAGCCGGCAGGTCCAGGGTCAGCGACTGCTTTTTGGCCTCGGCCCGGGCCTTCATGAAATCGACCACGCTCGTGATCAGTTCCTCCAGCCGGAATTCGCGCTGCTCGTGGCAAACGTTGCCGGCCTCGATGCGCGAGAGATCGAGCAGGTCACCGATGGTGGAAATCAGCCCCTGGGTTTTTTCCTTGGCCCGGCTGATCAGGTGCTGGTCGGTGCCGGCCTCCTCCTCGGCCATTTCCCGCAGCACCATGGCGAGCTGCTCGTGAATGGTCGACAGGGGGGAGCGCAGCTCGTGGGTCACCTTGGCCACGAATTCGCTTTTGAGCCGGTCGAGCACTTTCATGCCCGTGACATCCTGAAAGGTCACCATGGCACCCAGGCATTCGCGCCGCTCCCCCAGCACCGGGCGGCCGCGGGCCAGAAAATACTTGTCCTCGGCCATGTTGAATTCGTAGGTGGGGATCTCTTCGAAGTCCACATAGCGCCCGCGGCAAATATCTATGACCAACTGCCCGAGGTCTTCGTCCATGATATAGTCTGAAAAATGCCCGCCCATGCAGGTGCCCGGCTGCAGGCCGATCTGATGGCAGAAGGCGGGATTGACGAGGACGATCGTGCCGTCGGTATTGGTGACGACAAGGCCGCTGGGCAGCGATTCGATGATGGTGCGAACGCGGCTTTTCTCCATGTCCAGGTCGGCCAGGGTGCGACTGCGCTCCCAGGCCAGCTTTTCAGCCTCGGCCTGGAGCATGATCTTTTCCTTGGCGCGATTGATGACGATGCGCAGCTGGTCGGGTTCAAACGGTTTGGGGATGAAATCGTAGGCGCCCTGCTTCATGGCCTCGATGGCCGTTTCCACGGTGGCAAACCCCGTGATGACGATGACCAGGATGGTCGAATTCTTAGCCTGAATGCGGCTCAGCACCTCCATGCCGTCCATGCCGGGCATCTTCAGGTCCAGCAGAACGATATGGACCTTTTTCTTGGCTAGGATGGCCAGCCCCTCCTCCCCATTGGACGCGCTGAAAACGGTGCAACCCATGCGGCTCATGATGCGCTGGGAGCCTTCGCGGATGCCGGTTTCGTCGTCGATGACCAGGACTTTGATGGCGTCGGTGTCAGCTTTCAAGATCTTCCTCCTCGTCTTCCGGTGTGCTGAGCGGCAGTTCGATGAAAAAGCAGGTTCCGTTGGGTTCCCGGTTAACGGCCCGGATCGTGCCGCCGTGGTTTTCGACGATGCCATAGACCAGGCTCAGGCCGATGCCGGTGCCCTCGCCCTCTTCCTTGGTCGTGAAAAACGGGTCGAAAATTTGCGGCATGACGTCAGGCGGAATACCGGGGCCGGTATCGGCGATGGCGATATGGGCCCGTTTGTCGTTGGGGCCGCGCTTGGTGCTGACGGTCAGTTTGCCGCTGCCTTGCATGGCCTGGACGGCATTGAGGATGATATTCATGAACAGGTGGTTGAGCTGCTGGCTGTCGCCGCGGACCGGCGGGATGCCGTCGTCGAGTTGGCGCATGATTTCGATATTCTGGAAAAGAGTTTGATTTTCCAAAAGAAAGAGGGTCCGCACGATGGCCTCGTTGATATCCAGGGGGCGCATTTCGTGCCGGGTCTGGCGGGCGAACTCCAGGAGCTCCTTGACCGTGTCCTTGCAGCGCTCGGCGTCGCGCAGAATGCGGTTCAGATCCTCCCGGGCCGCCTCCTCCAGATCGTATTCCTCAAGCATCAGGCCGGCGAACAGGATGATGCCGCCCAGGGGGTTGTTGATCTGGTGGGCCACACCCGCGGCCAGTTTGCCCAGGGATGCCATTTTTTCCGCTTGCAGCAGCTGAACCTGGGTCTGTTCGAGCTCTTTCTGAATCTGCAGCGTTTCGCGCAGGTCGTGAAAGAATCCTACGGTGGCCACTTCATCGCCGTTTTCATAGACAATTGCGGCATTGAGACTGATGGGGATTCTTTGGCCGTCCTTGCGCAGGACATCCACCTGGCAGGACTGCAGTTTACCCTGGCCGCCGAAGTTGTCATTGCGCAGTTTGCGCATGACTTCATAAGCGCCGTCCTCGGGATAGACATCCCTGATATTCAGGGTTTTCAAGGCCTCATCGACGCTGTACCCGCTGATTTCGGCGGCGGCATCGTTGAAGATCAGAATTTTACCCTTGCGATCCGCCGCCATCACACCGTCGACCGAGCTCAAGATCAGGTTTTTGAGAAAGGCATAGGAGTGGCGCAGACGGTCTTCCAGGCTGGCCTGAGAGGATTTTTCGCTGTCTAAAGTGATCATTTTTAGTCACCCTTCGGCTGTCGGTTGACGGGTGGGCGGTCGATAGGCGGCCGCAGATCGGTTCGCGGCCCTTGAGCGCTAATCGTTCGGAGGCCGGATGCCAGGTCGAGACGCGGTCTCGGAATTGAAAAGTGACACCATTTTTTCTCAAACTTGATCCTAAATTGCAACTCTACTGTGTCCGGATCCATCGATGGCAATGCCATTGCAGGATGGCCGCCCGAAGGCGGACCGAAGTTTCAAGCCTCCGAAACGGTCCATTGGTAGCGTCAATCTTTAATTCCCGGGCAACGAAGATGACAAGGGAATGAAGGGTAATTGACATGATTGAACATTTATTCATTCACACCGGATCCTTGCATCAACGTCGCGGCAAATCGGCCGCGTTTGGTGAAATTCAGGCCGAAGGCATGCCACGATGACACGGGGGATCGTATGCCGCCTTGACCAAAAAGATGAAATTAGACTTGACAGGGCTAAAAATGACCTGATAAATGAATGAGTATTCATTCATATTATATCGTGATTTGACCAACAGGGGGTCACCATCAGTACCAAAGGCAAAAACGACAAATATCGCCGGATTCTGGAAGCGGCGGTCACGGTGTTTGCGAAAAACGGGTTTCACGAGTCGACCATTTCGCAGATTGCCCGCGAGGCCGGGGTGGCCGACGGCACCATCTATCTGTACTTCAAGAACAAGGACGATATCCTCGTTCATTTTTTCAATTTCAAGACCCGCCTGGTATTTGCCCGTTTTCGCGAGGAGGTCGACCGGGCGGTCAATGCGGTGGACAAGCTGCGCAACCTGGTGCGGCGGCACCTGGACGAATTTCA
>JASJBQ010000245.1 GCA_030066455.1 Desulfobacterales bacterium | reverse complement strand
GGACCCTTCGGCAAGGGCAACGAAGAAATCAAGAAGATGGGGAAAATCGTCTGGCACGACCGCAAGGGGATTGCCATCCAGTTCATCCGCCGCCAAGGCCGCCAACCCCGACGCTGATCATTTGACAACCGGCCTGCCCAGCACACCCCGTGCAATGCCTGCCAGCTGAACGGAATCGCACGATGCCGCCCCGCCCCCAAGAGGAACTGCTCACCAAGATCTCCCGATACAACCTCATCCGGGATGGCCGGATGCTCTACATTGATGTTCACGAAGCCATCCGCGGAACGTTGGCGGCGCCCTTCGTGGCCGTACCCAACCTGATAAATATCATCGCCCAAACCCAGTATCAGGGAACGGGTAACACCGAAGCCGAGGCACTCGAGGACTGTCTGCAGAAAATCGCCACTGTCGCCTTCGAAGATATTTTCCCCCAGAAAACCACCGCCGGCCCCCAGCCGTGACCAACCGACCGGCTGGCGCCACGGAAGACCTCCGGGCAACAGCTACGCAAGGGAGGCCTCCACAGTGGCCACGGATTTGGGGATGGTCGGACCGAGGACACGCGCGGCCGTATCCGTAACCAGAACATCATCTTCGATGCGGATGCCGCCAAAGCCTTCAAACGCCGCCAGCTCGGTGTAGTCGATGAACGCGGCGGCCCGCTGGACCTCACGCCATTTTTCGATCAGACCGCGGTTGAAGTAGATGCCCGGCTCCACGGTGACAACAAAGCCGGATTCAAGGCGCCGGCCCAGACGCAGAGCGGACAGCCCGAACTGACCGCTGCGGCGGGTTTCGTCATCGTAGCCGACATGGTCTTCCCCCAAGGCCTCCATGTCGTGGGCATCCAACCCGAGCATATGCCCCAGGCCGTGGGGAAAAAAGAGGGCGTGCGCGCCTTCGGCCACGGCTTCTTCGACGTCCCCCCGCATGATGCCGATCTCCTTCAGGCCCTGACAGATGACGCCGGCGGCGGCCAAATGCACATCACGAAAACGCACCCCCGGTGCCATGGCGGCAATCGCCGTCTTTTGGGCTTTGAGCACGACTTCGTAAACATCGCGCTGGCGGCGGTCGAATGCCCCCGCGACCGGGAGGGTCCGAGTGACGTCCGAAGCGTACCCCCGCGGTGATTCGGCACCGACATCCACGACGAGAAGCTCACCGGACTTGAGGGGTTCTGCCGTGATGCCGCCGTGGAGGACATCGCCCTGAGGGGTCACAATGGGCGCAAAGGCGAAGCGGCTGTCCTGGGAGAGCGCCACCGCCGCCATTTGGCCCAAGATTCCCGACGGCGTTTGGTTTTCAAGCCCGACGGTGGTGATCGCCTGGTACATACGGCGGCAGACACCGAGGGCGACTTCAATTTCAGCCACCTCCGCTTCCGTCTTAACCGCCCGTTGCGCCACCACGGCGGCGATCAATTCGTGCGAAACACCGGCTGGCACCCGACGGGTCGGTACAGACAACAGCCGAGCAAGGGTGAGGGTCAGATCGGCGCGGTAGCCGGGCAGGTAATGGACGCTCCGGCCGGCGCGCTGGGCGGCCGCCAGCAAATCGCCCAAGGCATCCAGCGACTTCACATGCTCGAAGCCCCCTGCCTGTGCCCGGTCTTCCAAGGTCGGCACCGGGCCGGACCATAGCGCCTCTTCGGGCTGCGGCTCGTTTCCGCACAGAAAAGCCTGGTCGGCGTCGCAGTCCACTACCATCGCCAACCCTGGAGACGATGGCCCGCCGTAGTAGAGGAAGGTGCTGTCCTGCCTGAAAGGGTAGACATTGGCACCGAAGTTGATGGGGCTGGGCTGATGGCCGGGCAGCAGGACGAGACCGTCGGGTACGCACTTGGCAAGATGGGCGCGCCGCGCCTGATAGGTTTGCTTGGAGAACATGCCGATCGACTCCCTTGGCTTGGCAGTCACCTGCTCCGAAGAGCGGGAGGATTATAAAGCTGCGCGGCAGCGCGGGCAGCGATGACCTCGTCAGCGGCTGCACGGCGCGGGGCAACCACCGGCATGTCCGCCGGCGAAGGTCAGGGCGCAGTGTCGGTGCCCGGGATGGTCACGACGGGCACCGGTGAATTCTTCACCACCTTCTCGGCGACGCTGCCGAATGCGAAATGGCCCTCGGAACCCCGCGAGGCCATGACCACCATGTCCATCTTCTCGGCTTCGACCAGTTTGAGGATTTCGCGCGCGGCTTCCCCCACGGCCACATGCCGCACGTAGAGCGGACAGCCGGAAAGATGGTTGTGGCACAGCTGGTCCAGACGTTTGTGGGCCGTTTTCTGCTCCCAGGCGAGAATCTTTTCGATATGGTCCGGCTCGAATTCTCCATACCAGCGGTGCGCCGTCAGGTCATCAATGACGTAGAGCACGTGTATCTCCGCATCGTAGCGCTCCGTCAGCGATGTAACATACGGCATCGCCGCTTGGGCACGGCCCGAAAGATCGGTGGGCCAGAGGATCTTCTTGATCGGCATTTTCCACCTCCTGCAATCGAATAACTTTCCGTTCGGCGGGCTACGGCGCGGTGCCGTAAACCCATATTTAAACATAGTTCGGTCTGCCGTGGCTGCAAGCCTCGACGATCCATTGCGCGCGTCACCACCCGGACATGATTCCCGTTGGCGTACCAATTTCGTCAAGGGGGACCAGGGTCTTCACCTCGACGGTGTCGGTGAGAACTTCCCAGCGCACGTCCCAGCGCGCAAGCCGCATGCCGAAACGGGTCTTGCGCGCGTTCTGACGGTCGTAGGCCGGCCGGGGATCGAGGCTCAGCACCTGGCGGATCAGCCGCTGCAGGCATTGGCTTTCCTCGCAGGGCAGCGATTCCAGGAACGTGTCGGCCGCTGCGCTGAAATGAACGCTGTAGCGGGCGGCGGGCGGGTGGGTGGCCCAGCCGGCCAAGGCTTGCGGATGAGAATCCGCATAGGGCAGATACGGTTTGATATCGAGAATCGGCGTCTGGTCGAGGATATCCACCCCTTTGAGGTGCAGGACGCCGTGGCCCCGGTCGATTTCAACCGCTTCCAGTTCGCAAACCGAAAGTCCGATGGGATTGGGCCGAAAATTCGAACGCGAGGCGAAAACGCCCACACGGCGCTGACCGCCCAATCGCGGCGGTCTGACCGAGGATTTGTCCGGGCGGGCGGTGACGGCGTGAAAAACATAGACCAGCCACAGATGCGAAAAAACCTCCAGCCCTTGCAGGTTTTCCGCGCGGCTAAAAGGCGGTTTGAGCGCCAGCACGGCCCGGGCGTCCGGCACGAGCCCGGGCTGACGAGGGATGCCGAATTTCGCCTTGAAACAGGAATGCAGCGTACCGATGGGTTCGAATGCAAACGTCATGGGCTCCGGATAACACATTTCCGGCGATAAACAAAACAGGGGGTTCGGCTTGATTTCGGTCGGGGATTCACTATGCTGGGGGCGAGGATCCGGGAGGCGGCACAGCGGGCAGCACCCCGCCGCAACCCGCTTCGCACGCGCCCCGTGAATGGGAGAACCACCCCATGCCCCGCCAAACGCCCATCGTCTCAGCGTTGAATGCCGCGTCCCGTCAGGTGGCGATCGACGGCCTGGACATTCACACCCTGGCCCTGACCCCTGTGGACCGCGCCCCCGTGGAGGGCCCCTGGCTGGTCTTTCTGCACGAGGGGCTCGGCTGCACGGCCATGTGGCATGACTTTCCGCACCGGCTGGCAAACGCCACGCAGACACCCGCCCTGGTATACGACCGCCGGGGATACGGCCGCTCGGGGCCCCGCCGCCGGCCACCCGGCGTCGACTACCTGCAGGAAGAGGCCGAAACGATCCTTCCGGCGCTGCTCGCCCATTTCGGGATCGGGACCGCCCTATTGATCGGCCACAGCGACGGCGGCACCATCGCCCTGCATTTCGCCTCCCGCTTCAGGCAGCGGGTCATCGGCGTCATCGCCGAGGCCGCCCACGTATTCGTGGAAAGCGTCACCCTGGAAGGCATTCAGGTCGCGGTCGAAGCCTTCGAGCATGGCGGGCTGAGGGACCAGCTGAGCCGCTATCATGGCGCGCACACCCGCGACATGTTTTACCACTGGGCCGACGTCTGGCGGTCCGAGGCGTTCCGGAACTGGAACATCGAGGCGTGCCTGCCGCATATCCGTTGCGCGGTCCTGGTGATCCAGGGCCTTGAAGACCGTTATGGGACGATCCGGCAGGTCGATGCCATCACCAACGGCATCGGCACGAGGGCCCGACGATACCTTATTCCCTCCTGCGGCCACACGCCCCATCGCGAGGCGCCCCGGCGCACCTTGGCGGCGATGCGCCGCTTCATTCTCGAAAACGCCAGGGCCCCCCTCCCCGCGGCGGCGGACGGGAGCGCGCCGTGCTGAACCCTGTTCACCATCGACGCCGCTCGTCCGCTCTTCCCGAGCGCCGGCTGTGCCCCTACGGCGGGGGTCACCATCTGGAGTGGATGCAGATGCGCGCACCCCGTGCCCGGGGAACCATTTTCGCCCCCCCGCTGGTGGGCGGCGACGGCCTCCTGGCCCTAAGGCACCTGCGCCCCCTGCGGTCGAAGGGCTACAACCTTCTCTCCTTCAACTACTCCGGTCACGGCCTCTCCAGCCGCCCGTTTTCCATCCGCCAGAGCTTCCGCGACACACAATGCCTGCTGGCCTTTGTGCGGCGTCATCCCAGGCGCTTTGTCGAACCCCACTACGGCGTGGGCATCTGCTATGCCGCCATACCGCTCGTGAACGCGCTCCATCGCATCGGCGAACCGTTGCCACGCATCGTTCTGATCAACGCCATTCCCCGGCTGTTTTCCCGCAACCTGTTGCATTCCTTCTGGGATTTCCGCCGCAACCTCGGCACCGAGCGTTGGCCGGCGGCCAATCTGGCCTTCCAGATGCGCCGCTATGCCGAATTTCTCCTGCCGGGCATAACGATCAATCGAAGACAATTCGGTCTGCTGGCCCTCAGGCGGATGCGCATGCTGCAAACACTGGTGGACTGGCTGGCCTCCAGGCAGCTGCGTGGCGTGCGTCTTGCGCAGACCGCCGTTCTTTGTTTGTATTCGAGCGACGATCGAGTCTTCCGGGCATTTCGCTATTTTGACGCCCCCCGGGATTACGAGGCGGCCCTGCGACAGGTCTGCCCGACAGCTCAATTCATCCGTCTGGAAGGCGATCACTTCCTGTCGAATAGGCAGGACCGGCAGCAGGCGTTGACCGCGGTGACAACCTTTTTCAACCCCGACCACCGGATGCGATGCACCTGAAAACAAAGTGATCGTCACATCGGCAGTGTCCATCGGGACCATGGATGCTGCGAAAAAAAGATGCAACTCGACCTGAGCTGGCACGGACTGACCCGACCCGGGAGCGGACGGGGTCTCCTGCGCCAGATCGATGACGAAGCGGCCGCCGCCCTCGACTGCGAAACCGAAGCGACCGGCGCCGCGGCATCCGAAGCAAGCCGCTGGTACGATCCGCCCCGCTACCTCGCGGATCACGCACCCATCAACTATTCGGCCCGCATCGGGAAATTCCTCCTGGGCGATCCGGCCGACATCTGCGACCAGGCCGGTTGCCTCCCGCTCACGATGGCGGCGGCGGCCGGGCCGTAAACGACGGATCTCATTCCGGTAAACCACCGCGGGTATCGCGCGCCGCCCATTCGTGGACATATTTTTTAACTGTACGCCGATCGAGCCCGGTGCGGCGGGCAACTTCCTCGTAAGTGCCGAAACGCGTGTGGAGATGGAAGCAATAGCCGATGACGAGGCTGTGGGCATCGATCGCACCGCCCTCGATGCCGGCGCTCAGGAAATCCGGTACCGAGGGCGCGGTCGCATCCGCCGGGCGGCCCACGTACTCGCGCTTGAGGATGACGCGGCGCACACACTGCTCGAGTTCGCGCACATTGCCCGGCCAGGCATAGTCGGGGCCCAATTGGGAATCGATCACCTCGCGCACCATGGTTGCAAGTTCCGGCGAAGCACGGCCCACCATGCGCTGCACCGTGAAATCCAGCAGATCGTCCATCTCACCCGGGTCCTCCCGGATGCGTTGCCGCAGCGGCGGCACCGTGATGATATCCGAACACAGACGATAGTAAAAATCATCGCGAAAGATTTCCCGCGTGTGGATTTCTTTTAGCGATCGGTTGGTGGCCGCGATCACGCGGCCTTCGAAGCGGTTTTCCTGGTGGCTGCCCACCGGAGCGAACTTTCGATCCTGAAGGACCTGGAGAAGCTTGATCTGGATCGGGATCGAGAGTTCACCGATCTCGTCGAGCAGAATGGCACCGTAGGGGCTGCAATGATCGAAAACCCCGCGGTGGTCTTTCACGGCCCCGGTAAAGGCCCCTTTCTTGTGTCCGAAAAGTTCGGACTCCACCAGTGTGTCGGGAAACTGTGAAAGATTCAGGGACACGAACGAGCGTGTAAAACTCTCGACGAAAACGTTTTCCTCCGGGTTGAAGGGAATGAACCCGGAACGGCCGATGGCCATGGCCGCGGTTCCCTTGCCGGTGCCTGTCTCCCCCAGCAGGAGGGTTGAAAAATCTTCCATCTGGTTCCAGAGGTAGCGGTCGTAAAGCTCGATGTTGTGGGTGAAGACATTGTGCCACAGGTCCTGGCGCAACTTTTTCATGCAGGGGCTGCGGCCGACCAGTGTCCGGTAGAGGAAGAAGTAGGCCCGCCGCAATTGATAGCTGAGCGCAAAATACCGCAGGGCATCATCCAGGGTGAAGCCGCGGCCCTGAAGCCTGGCGAGCGCCTCGGGAGCGAACGGGACCTTGATGGGGGTGTCGCCCACGGAAATCTGCTCGCGGATGAGCTGATCGAACCGGCCGCGGAAGTCGTAGAAGAAATCGAACAGGAGGCCGGCCCGGATAAGACCGCGGTCGTCTCCGGCATAATGATTGAAGTCGATGCCCCCATCCTTTTCCAGAGCGGCGATGGTGGTTTTGACCTGCTGGATCGCCCGCTCGATGCGCTTGGTCCGGGCGGATGCGCCCTTACCGGCGATCTGGGTTTCAAGCGCGATCCGGTCGTCACTGAACGGGCTGGCCAGGCCGGCCTGGTAGACATTGTAAAAAAAGGTTCTTTCTTCCGGACTCAGCCGCAACGGCGTTTTCATCGGGTCTCCTCTCCCCGCGCAGAGCATGCATCAAATGATCGTCCGATGTTCATCCAATGTATTCACACCCCGATTCATTTTCAATCCAATTCCGTTCACAAGCCTGGCGTATGGTGCCCAAGGCCGCCCTTTGAAACCGAAACGGTAGCGGAATAGGATGCCGGGAATTTCGGATTCGAGATTGCCAGGGGGCCGCCAAGAAGGCTATTGAAGACCAAACGCCGAAAGGCCAGCAGATT
>JASJBQ010000001.1 GCA_030066455.1 Desulfobacterales bacterium | reverse complement strand
CCTTGGGGATTGCAGTAGATGCAGCCCCCGGTGGCGATCCGACCGTCGCGGTTGGGGCAGTCGAAACCGGCGTCCACGGTGAGTTTGTGGACCCGCTCGCCGAACTTTCTGCGAAAATAGGTGTTGAGGTCGTAATAGTATGCGCCCACGGGCGTCGATCCTTTGCTTGACCCGGCCTGAACGGCGATTATATATAGCCAATTCTCACGGAATGGAAGCCCGGGCGGTGTTGCGAAGATGACCGCTGGCGACCCGGGGCGGCGGGCCATGCCCGGTTCCGCGCTGTCAACAGGACTGGGGTTGTAAGCTGTATGGCCCTGTACACCCGAAAATTCGATATCATCGTCGTGGGGGCCGGCCATGCCGGCTGCGAGGCGGCTGTGGCGGCCGCGCGCATGGGCTGCCAGGTGCTCCTGGCCGTCATCGATCTGGATAAAGTCGCGGCCATGCCCTGCAGTCCTTCGATCGGCGGCATGGCCAAGGGGCAGCTGGTCAAGGAAATCGACGCCCTGGGCGGCGTGATGGCCCACGTGACCGACCAGACCGCCATTCAGTACCGCACCCTCAACACCAAAAAAGGCCCGGCCGTCCATTCCACCCGCACCCAGAACGACAAGTCCCGCTACCACGGCGTAATGAAGCACTTGCTTGAAAAGACGCCCAACATCGAACTCAAGCAGGCCATGATCGAGCGCCTGGTGGTGGAGGATGGGGCCGTGGTCGGGGTCGTGGACCAGACCGGGTTCGGCTACCGGGCCGCAGCCGTCATCATCGCGACCGGCACTTTCATGCGCGGTCGGGTGCACATCGGTCATACCTCGTTCCAGGCCGGTCGCGCCGGCGAGTTCGCCAGCTACGCCCTGCCGGAGCACCTGAGCGCGCTGGGATTCAAAATGGGCCGCATGAAAACGGGTACGCCGCCGCGGCTGCGGCGGGCGTCCATCGACTTCTCCCGCTTCGCCATCCAGGAGAAACAGCCCGCTGGCCGGCCTTTCTCCCGCCTGACCCGGTCGCTGACGATGCCGCAGCTGCCGAGCTTTATCGGTCACACCTCCCCCCGGGTCCACGCCATCATGCGGCGCAACCTGGCGCATTCGGCCCTTTACGGCGGGAAAATCCAGGGAATCCCGGCACGCTACTGCCCGTCCTTCGAGGACAAGATCGTGCGCTTTCCCGAGCGCGAACGCCACCAGATCATCCTGGAGCCCGAAGGGGTGGAAACCGAGGAGGTCTACGCCAGCGGCCTGGGAAACAGCCTGCCCATCGAGATCCAGCACCAGTTCGTGCAGGCGGTGGACGGCCTGGAAACGGCCGAAATCATGCGACCGGCCTATGCCATTGAATACGATTACGTCGATCCGCTGCAGCTCAAACCGACCCTGGAGACCAAGCGGATCGGTGGCCTCTACCTGGCCGGGCAGATCAACGGGACCTCGGGCTACGAGGAAGCCGCCGCCCAGGGGCTGTGGGCCGGCATCAATGCCGCCTGCCGCATCCAGCAGCGCCCCCCCATGCTGCTCAAGCGTTCCCAGGCTTACATGGCCGTGCTGGTGGACGACCTGGTCACCCGGGGGACCCGCGAGCCCTACCGCATGTTTACCTCACGGGCGGAGTACCGCCTGATTCTGCGTGAAGACAACGCCGACCTGCGTCTCATGGAAACCGGCCACGAATTGGGCCTGATCGACCGCGACGCCGTCAAGGACATGCGGGCGCGACGCCGCCAGATTGACGACGAAATCAAGCGGCTCAAGAAAACCGTCGTCAAACCGCTGCCCGCCGTCAACGCCTATCTTCGCCGCAAGGGTACCCGGGAGCTGGATCAGGGGGTCCGCATGGATCGGCTGCTCAAGCGTTCCGAACTGAAATATGCCGCGGTGCGGCAACTGGCGCCGGCCGCGGCCCCCATTCATCCCGAAGCCGAACGCCAGGTCGAGATCGAGATCAAGTACGAAGGCTATATCGAGCGGCAGAAAAGGGAGGCGGCCAAACTCCAGGACCTGGAAGATGTTCGCATCCCCGCCGTGATGGATTACCAGGGCGCGCATGGCCTGTCCAACGAGCTCAAGGAAAAACTGACGGCCGTGCGGCCCACCACCCTGGCTCAGGCTTCGCGCATCCCCGGGATGACGCCGGCGGCCCTTTCAATCCTGATGATTCTTCTCAAAGCCGCCCAACGGAAATGACATGCAACCAGAAAACGCCCGGGGCAACCGCTTGAGGGCTGGAGGCGGCCCGGCCGCAGGGCTGGCGGTGCGCGGCCTTCGTTTCCGCGACCGCGGCCCCTTTCGCTTCCTCCCGGCCCCCGGGGTCTGCACGGGGTTGACGGGGCCTTCGGGTATCGGCAAATCCCTCCTGCTGCTGGCTTCCGGGCTGGTGGGCCTCCTGGTGCTCGGTACCTGGCGGCTGCGGCTGGGACTCGCCGGGCAACTCGTGATCTGCGCCGTGCGCACGGCCGCCCAGCTGTTCCTGGTGGGGTACGCCCTCAAGGCCCTTTTCGCCCACGTCAGCCTGCTCTGGGTCGGCCTGGCGGCTACGGTCATGCTCCTGGCCGCGGGGCGGGAGGTGGTCAGCCGCCAGAAACGCCGCGATAAAGAGGGATGGGCTTTCGGCGTGGGCGCCTTGTCCATGGCCACCTCCTCGTTTGCGGTCACGATTCTGGCGACGGTGGTCATCATCGGCACCGATCCCTGGTACCATCCCCAATACCTGATACCGCTCCTGGGCATGCTGCTGGGCAACACCATGACCGGCATCGCCCTGAGCCTTGACCGCCTGACCCAGACCGCCTGGGAGCAACGCGATGTCATCGAGGCACGGCTGGCGCTGGGACAGGAGTGGTCCAGCGCCATCAGCAGCATCGTCAAGGAAAGTATCCGCAGCGGCATGATTCCCATCATCAACAGCATGGCCGTGGCGGGCCTTGTCAGCCTTCCGGGCATGATGACCGGTCAGATCATTGCCGGCAGCCCGCCGGACGAAGCCGTCAAGTATCAGATCCTGATTATGTTTCTCATTGCCGGGGGAACCGGCATGGGCGTTCTGGCTGCCGTCGGTCTGGGGGCGTGGCGTCTTTTCGACCGCCGTGCACGCTTTCGTCCGGACCGCTTGATCGCCTCTTGACAGCGGGGCATATTTACAGGGCGGTGTCCATTGACACGCTAATAATATCGATTTATTTTAAATGGTTATAAGATAATGTCTTTTCCGGGCGCAAACGTCGCCGGGGACATCATCGGGCCAATAACGCCAACGCATTCAATGGAAAAGGGATTCTATGGCTGGCGAGGACTACTACAAAACGCTGGGTGTCGACCGCAAGGCTTCCGACGGGGAGATCAAAAAGGCCTACCGCCGACTGGCCATGAAGTATCATCCGGACCACACCAAGGGCGATAAATCCGCCGAAGACAAGTTCAAACGCATCAGCGAGGCGTATGCCGTTTTGAGCGACAAGGAAAAGCGCCGCCAGTACGATCAGTTCGGCGCCGAGGGCTTTCGGCAGCAGTATTCCCAGGAAGATATTTTTCGCAATTTTGATTTCAGCAGCATCTTCCGCGAGTTCGGTTTCGGCGGCGGGCCCTCGGGGCGCCCGGGGGGCGCGCGGTTTTCTTTCGGCGGCGACTCGCCCTTTGGTTTCGGGGGCGGCAGTGCGGCCTCCAGCAAAGGACAGGACCTTGAATACGAACTGGGGCTGACGTTGAAGGAAGTCGCTTCCGGGGCGACCAAGACGCTCGATTTCCAGCACGACGGTCGTTCCGAGCGTCTGACGGTCAAGATTCCGCCGGGCATGATCCACGGCAAAAAGATTCGCCTCTCCGGCAAAGGCGCCCCCAGTCCGTTCGGCGGGCCGCCAGGCGATCTGTACATCCGCGCCCGTGTTCTAGCGGATGCCGTTTTCAGGGTGGATGACCATGATCTTCTGATCCATCGGGATGTCAAGTTAAGCGAAGCATTGCTCGGTACGACGGTGTCCGTCCCGACGATCGAAGGTAAAGCACTGAATGTGAAGGTTCCGCCCGGGACCCGACACGGCACGAAAATGCGTCTGGGAGGCCATGGGCTTCCGCGCATGAAGCAATCGGGCCGGGGAGATCTTTTTCTGATCGTCCAGATCGCTGTGCCCAAAAACCTGACGGCGGAGCAGAAGGCGTTGGCTCATAAATTGGCCGAGCAGGGATTGTAAACGATCAAATGCGTTGACAATTCAGAGATATTTTTATAACTAAATCAAAGTAACCCTGTATTTTTAATGCAAAAATGATGGGTCGGCGTTCTTCACTCGGAACGGCGATCGATAAGTTGGTGCAGAGGCAATTTACGGGCAAGGCGGCGATCTACCGATCGGATGATCTATGAGGCCTCAGACGGCGCCGACGCGTGCGTCGGGCAAATGCGGCGTGGCGCGGAGTATGCTGGTGTGCTTCCCTGATCACCGAGGAATTCAGACATCCTAATCACACGGGGAATTGTTTTTTTCGGCCCGAATTATTTCTACGCGACGCATCTGAAACCATGTCTGAATTCATCCCGGTACTCACCAAAGAAGCGATTGCGACCAAAGTCGAGGAAGTCGCCCACGCAATTTCAACCGATTACAGGGACCGCGATTTGATTCTGGTCGGCATTCTTAAAGGCGCCTTCATATTTCTCTCGGATTTAATCCGCCATCTCTCCATTCCGGTTAAGGTCGACTTCATCTGTGCCTCGAGCTATGGGGACGGCACGTCTTCATCCGGACGGGTCAAACTGGTCAAAGACGTTGATCTCGACATCAAGAACAAGGACGTCATCGTTGTCGAAGATATCGTGGATACGGGCCTTACGTTATCCTATCTGGTGGCGCATTTAAAATCGTCCGGCGCGGCCTCCGTGCGCATTTGCACCCTGATCGACAAGAAGGAGCGGCGCAAAACCGACGTGCATGTCGACTATGTCTGCCACACGGTTGAAAAGGGATTTCTTGTAGGCTACGGGCTGGACTATGCAGAATTTTACCGCAATCTGCCGGAAGTCTATCATTTGAAATTATAACCTTTGGGGTGTGTCATGATTCTTACCTGCCAGAATTGCAGTACCAGTTTTCGACTGGATGAAAGCTTACTCAAGCCCAGCGGGTCGAAAGTCCGCTGCTCACGGTGCAAGCATATCTGGCGGGCACGACCGCCGGCGGTCACCATGGCAGCGCCCCCGGACGCTGAAGGCAGCGAGGGGCCCTCTGCTCCGGAGGCCGCCGCCGGGCTTGCGGCCGGGGCGGGAATGGCTGCCGCGCTGGCCGGTGGGGATCCGCCCGCCGTCGATGCACCCGAGGCGCCGGAGTTGAAAATGGATCTGGATGCGTCGCCGGCTGCGGAACCGGTCGAGGATGATGACCTGGTTACCGACGAGATTAACCTGGATGAACTCGATCTGCTGCTGGAAGATGAACCCCTGCCCGCCGGCCCGGAACCCGAAGACGATTTCAAGACCGAAGAACTCAACCTGGCCGACCTGGAGAAAATGCTCGATGCGGATGCCGGCGAAGCGCCCGCATCGGAAGCGCCGCCGGCGATGGACGACCTCAACGCGTTCCAGGAAGAGACCGAGGAGAGCATTGTCGAAGATCTTGACCTGGATATGGACGATTTGGAGAGCCTGCTGGATGAGGACGCCGATCTGGGGGCCGGACTCGAGGCGCTGCCCCCGGACGAGGCGGTCGAAGCGCCGCCCGGAGATGAGGTCAAGCTTGAGTTCGACCCGGGACTGAAAGATATCCTCGAAGATGATGTGCAGGAGCTGGGCATCGAGGAAACCGAAGAGATCGATCTCGCCGAGGTGGAAGACACGGCATCCGATACGGCGAATGACCTTGGCGCTGGGGAGGGCTCCGCGGACGATGATATCAACCTCGAACTGGCTCCCGGAATCGACAGCCTGTTCGATGAAGTCGCGGATCAGGACGACGTACCGCTGGAAGAAACCGAAGAACTCGATTTCGCCGCGCTGGGGGACGATATCGGCCAACTGGAGCGGGGTGCCGAGGATAGCCCGGAGGCGGTGGAGGCCCTCGATCTGGAACTGGGTCTGGATGACGACGCCGCTGCGACGCCGCTCATGACGGACGACGAGGCGGCCCAGACGCCCGTGCCCGGCGAGGGCGAACCCCAACCCCCGTCGGTGGACGAAGTCGAAGACCTCGATCTGGGCGATCTGGAAAGTGCTTTGGAAGACAGTGGGGCTGACGCGCGCGCGTTGTCGCCTGGAGAGGAACAACCGGAGTTGGTATTGGAGCTCGAGGGCGATACCGGCGACCCGGTTGCCGCGGGGGAAATGGATCTGGCCTTCGACGACCTCGATCTCGGTGCTCCGGACGCCCCGGCCGAGGCTCCCGGCGATGAAACCCGCGAATTGGAGCTGGATGAACTCGAAAGCCTGCTGGACGACGCCGGCGCACCCTCGAGCGAACCCCCGGCGGAGGAAGTCGCGGAAGTCGAGGGGCTTGAACTGGATCTGGACCTGGATGACGAAGGCTTGGAGGCGGAGGAACCCGAAGACGCCACCCGCGAGTTGAACCTGGACGATATCGAAAAGATACTGGAGTCGCAGGACGACGTGGGTGTTGCGGCTCCGGCGATCGCCGAAGAGGGTGACCCCGAGCTCGAACTCGACTTGGATATGGGCGATACGGACGCCGCTGCCGCACCGGATGCCGCGGCGTTGTCGGACGCGGACGAAACGACCGAAGGCAGCGACGCGCTGGATTTGAGCGAACTTGAAAAAATGCTGGACGTCGAGGATACGACGGATTCCCCCACGCCGCAGGTCGATACGGCGGTTGAGGACCTCGATCTCGATTTCGATCTTCAGCCGGCCACCGACGAAGGCGATGACCTTGAGCTGGAGTTTGACATGCTCGAAGACGAGGGTGAAGAGGCCTCGGCGCTGTTCGATACCTCCGAGTCGGAAGACCTTGGTTTAGAACTCGAGATGGACGCGACGCCCGCTCCCGAAAAGGTCGAACTGGAGGATGATCTCGAATTCGAAATTCTGGATGAGGAAGGGCCGGCTGAGCTTGACCTGGACATCGTGGAAGATGATGCCGACAGCGGTGATGATCTCGACCTGTCGCTTTTAGAGGACGACGACGCCTTCGATCTCGATATCGTCGAGGATGATGCGCCCGAGGGGGCTGCGCCGGTTGCGGCGGCGGCGGCCGCGACGGGGGCCGCTGCATCGCGTGATCTCACCCAGGAGTTGATGGATGAAATGGCGGCGGCCGACACCCAGACCATGGATATCCCCCCGGCCGAAGCCAAACCCATCAAGCCGTCGCCGATGCCCAAGAAGAAAAAGACAAGCAAATCCCTGGTGCTCCTGCTGCTGCTTGTCTTGCTGGGGGCCGCCGGCTATTTCGGCTACACCACCACGGGCTTTGACTTCTCCAAGTTCAAGCTCTCCGATCTGCCCGAAATCCCGTTCGTCAGCAAGTGGTTGGGAGGCAAGAAGGCGCCCGAAGCGATTGTCCCCGTGGAGACGACCCTCAAGGGGAGTTGGGTTGAAAACCAAAACGATGGACGGCTGTACATCATTCAGGGGCGGGTAAAAAATGAGTATTCGGAGCCGCGCAGCTTCATTCGGGTGACCGGGCAGGTTTTCGCCGACGGACGCAAATTCAAACAGGCGGCGCAGGCCTATTGCGGGAACATGCCCAGTCGCGAAAATCTGGAAACCATGCCGCTGGCCGACTTGCAGAAGCTGTTGGCCAACCGTAACGGAACGGACAACGCCAACGTCAAGGTGGCACCGGGTCAGGAGGTCCCTTTCACGGTCATATTTTCGGATCTGCCCGAGGACGTCGAACTGCAAGAATATGCCGTCGAGATCTCCGGCTCGCTACCGGCCACCAAGCCGAAATCGAATTAGATTTTCAGCTTGACGGGTCAAGGCGAAGCTGGTAATTAGCCAGTTTCGGTTTGGCAGGGCACATCCTGGCCTGCCAGCGATCATACCGTGGCGATGTAGCTCAGTTGGTCAGAGCATGCGGCTCATATCCGCAGTGTCCGGGGTTCAATTCCCTGCATCGCCACCAAAGCCAATATTTCCCCCTGTGATTGCAGGGGGTTTTTTATGGGGTTGCTGTTTGCCGGCGGGCATTCCGCACTTGCAGCGGGCCGCACCCGGTTGGGCCTCACAACCGCAGCGCCTTCAATCCGCCCCCCGGCACCATGCGTCCCTTACGGCCTTCTGTGTCGACCAGGGCGGCGTCTTTCATCCCATTGCCCGCCAAAACCCGCATTTTAAATATGCTTCCCGGCGACGCGCCGTTGTCGTGCTTTTTAAAACCGGGCGCGTTCGTCTATTCCGTAGAATAGCGATCACTTTCTTTTCGATGGGCGCGTCTCGAGCGCACCTGTCATTCTCTCCAAAAGGCTGCAGGAATTAATCGGATCGGGGATAAAAGTCTTGGCACGACCTGCCAGCTGCTTGACATCCGGCGCCAATCGATCCATCCATCTGGGCCTGATCGGCCGCCATCCGAGGCAGGAACCCTGCCGATGACAATGCCGTCTTCCGGTCGCGTCATAGCATCCACGCCGTGCAGCAAGAATGGCGAGGCACCCGCAGCGTATGAAATCGATTGCTCAAAAAGGTTGTAATCATTTGCCTATAGCCACGGCGTTTGCGCCATCTGAAGGTCGCCGGCGAAATCCCGCCTTGAAACAAAATGACTTAAAATATTCGTCGTTTCAAATGCTTGTCTCGATCGGTGGACATAGACTTTTGCCGTGGCACTTCTTTTGCTATTTGAGCAGGAGTTATGGCGATTCCAAATCGGGCGGAAGACCGGATTGCGGGCTTAACGCACGGCGAAAGCCATGCCAGCGATGCAGATGGCGCCCGCCCGGGTGGATCTGATGGCATCCATTGGTTTGGTCCGATACGTCGCCTGAGGTAGGCTTTGAGGATACTGGCCTGAACCACTCATATCAGATTGATTCTTAAGGGCATTGTTGCCATTACGGTATTGCGGCAATCGAGAAACCTTCATTGCGGTGTCTTCAATGACGACCCAGCACCCGCACGGCCGAAAAGAGCGACGATCGGGCACGGATCGACGGCAGTTTTCCTACGCCGCACACATCCCCGAGCGCCGCTCAGGAAAAGAGCGTCGCCGCAAAAAAAATCCACGCCCATCCAAGCGCGCGGCCGAACCTCGATCCAGCCCCTGACGGGTCGTTGACACGGCGACCACGCCCAAGGCTTTTCAGTTTGGGCCGGCCCTGGGTCGGCATTCCCCAATCGACCGCATCTGTAAAACGATCCACCCGCCGCCCTCGGCACCGATGCTTCCGAAGCAGCCTGTGGTATTTTTTTTCCCGGCCATAGCGATCTCACGTCGAATTGCCCGCTGGTGCCGCTTTTCGAAGGCCCGGGACGGTCGCCTGGGCTGGGCCCCAGGCCCCGGCAGCCTTGGGCCAAAAGGGCGGTGAAACGCGCACCGTCAGGTGTTGCTGCAGGTTGGCGGCAAAAGCGGAACGGATCCGGTGCGGCGTGTCGTCTCAGACCGTGACGACGATTTTGCCCTGCTGCTGGTTGGCCTCCATGTGGCGATGGGCGGCTTCGATTTCATCCAGGGAAAAGGTGCTGTCGATCACGGGTTTGAGTTCGCCGGACGTCAGGCCTTCACGCACAAATTGTTTCCCGGCGGCCAGCGTGTCCGGTTGCCTGACGATTTCAGACAGGTTGTAGCCCCGAATGGTCAGGCCCTTGCCGATGGCGTCGAATAGAGGGTAGGGGGTCGGTGCCAGGGATAGCGCCCCGTACGCGAAGATGAACGCACCGGGGGCGGCGGCTTGCGCCAGCTTTTCCAGGAAAGGGCCGGCCACCGGATCGAAGATGATATCCGCCCCGCTTCCGCCGGTCAGCTCCCGGGTTCGCATGGCCAGATCCTCCTCATCCGTCACGATGACATGATCGGCGCCCGCTTCCAGCAGAAAAGACTTCTTGGACGGACCGCGTGTGGTGGCCACCGCCCGGGCCCCGATTTTCTTGACGATCTGAATGGCGGCCAATCCCACACTGCTGCTGGCCGCAGTGATCAACACGGTCTGGCGCGGGGTCATTCCGGCGATGGCGATCAGGGCACCGTATGCCGTGAGATATTGCATCCAAATGGCGGCCCCCTCGACGGCGGATAAATTATCGGGGTAGGCGGCGGCGGCATGCGCCGGCACGATGGCGCTTTCACCGTAGACACCGTGGGTTCCCATGGCAAACGAGGGGATGGTGCTCACACGGTCCCCGATCTTGACACGGTCCACCCCGGGGCCGACGGCATCGACGACACCGGCGGCTTCATAGCCGATGCGCGACGGCGGGTTAGGGCTTTCCAGATACAGCCCCTGGCGAAAGAGAATCTCGGCGCGGTTGAGGCCGATGGCTTCGACCTTCAGGCGGACCTCACCCTCTCCGGGTGCCGCCAAGGGCACTTGCTCCAGTTGCAGGACATCGGCATCCCCGGTGGAATGAAAACGCACGATTCTGGTCATGGCGGCCTCCCGACAGTTGTAGGATTCCTGAATGGCTGTGAAACCCTAAGGTCTGGCTTTAGCCTGTCAATCGGCCGGCCCCGGTTCATGGCGTTGTCGGGGCCAATGGCCGGGCATATATTTGTGCGTAAAACGAATGATGACGCCCTCAAACGCTGGCGGGATCCGTTCGGCGACCTCGGTTTGAACCGCTGTCGGAAGCGGTCCATAATAGGCCTCGGCAATACTGCCGGCGATGCAGGCCTGGGTGTCGCTGTCGCCGCCCATGGAAACGGCATTGCGCACCGCGCTTTCATAATCGGTGGCCTCCAGAAAGCAGATGATGGCTTCCGGCACGCTCCACTGGCAGGCGACCTCAAAGCGGTAATGCGGCCGAATGGCCGCCACGGATCGCTTCAGGTCGTAGCCGAAGCGGGACCCGAGGACGTCCCGAATCTCCGCCTTGGCCCTTCCCTGCCGCGCCAGCCAGATGGCGAGCGCCGTGGCCTGGGCGCCGCGAATCCCCTCGGGGTGATCGTGCGTGACAGCGGCGCTTCGCTCTGCTTCCTTTAAAACGCGCGCTTCGTCTTTGAAAGCCCAGCCCACCGGGCTGACGCGCATGGCCGCCCCGTTGCCCCAGCTCTGGTAGGGCGGTGCCTTGGCGGCCTGGAACCAGCGGGCGAACGCGGCCCCGAAACCGCTGGCCGGGTAGGCCCTGGCCAGCTGGCGGTAGGCGTGCGCGTAGTCGGCCTTCTGGAGAATAGCCCCGGCCGTGGCCACGGTCAGCACCGTGTCGTCGGTAAAGCAGGACCGGGCCGTGAACAGGGGGAAAGCGGTGCTTTTGATCGGGGCGGCTTCATAGACGGAGCCGATGATGTCACCGGCGATGGCACCCACCATGGGCCTTTCTCCTTGAGGTCGATGGTCCGTTTGATGGCAGCGTATTGTATGCGACACACGGACGTGTTTGTCGATGTTATTGTATCGCGGATCGACTCCCCCCGTGACCGATGGCCTCCGGTTTCCAAAACGGCCGCACCGGCTCCGGACGGCATTGGCGCGCGCGTGCCGGACGTCTCTTTCCCGGCCGTAAAGGAGGTGGCCTTGGAGATCAACAACGCGGTCTATGAACGCAAGGGGCATGCCTGGTGGGACGAGAATGAAGACGGCTCGCTGATTTCGCTCCGGTACCTGAGCAATCCGATCAAGTTCGGTTATATCCAGTCGATCCTGGCGGGCCGGTGCCCGGCCGGACCGACAAACCTCTCACTGCTGGACGTGGGCTGCGGCGGAGGCTACCTGTCCGAGGAACTGGCCCGGTCAGGACTTGCGGTAACCGGCATCGACCCTTCGCCGGCCACCATCGGCACCGCCCGCGATCATGCCCGGCAGTCCGGGCTGGCTATCGATTATCTGGAAGGGCGGGGGGAGGCGCTGCCCTTCGCATCGGCGCGGTTCGATTGCGTCTGCTGCTGTGATGTGTTGGAGCACGTGGCCGCTCCCGCCCTGATCATCGCCGAAGTTGCCCGGGTGCTGAAACCGGGCGGTTTGTTCTTTTACGACACCATCAACCGCACCTTTATCAGCCGCCTGGTCATGATCAAGATCATGCAGGAGTGGAAGCCCACGGCCTTTCTCGAACCCGGCATTCATCTGTGGTCCATGTTTATCAGGCCCCCTGAGTTGATCGCCATGCTGGCGGCTCACGGCTTGGTCAACCAGGATCTCAAGGGTCTGGGACCGGGGCCCAATTTCATTGCGCACTATCTGAATCTGCGCCGGCGGGCCCGGGGGCGAATTGGCTGGGCCGAGTTGGGCCGCCGTCTGGGCCTGAGAATCAACACCAATCTGGCCATGACCTATGTGGGCTATGCGCGGAAGCGCTGAAATTGCCGGCCTCAGCGCCCGGCCGGGGTGGATAATCACCAGCACGTGCCGCTTCGGACGCCGGCCCCGGCGGTCTTGGAGCGCAAATGACAGTGGTGTGGATGTTGCGGCCGATTCGGCGACAGCCAAGACCATTCCCGTCTGCCGTGTGAGGGATGGGGATCCGTATCGACATCCAGAATACGTCTGACCTCGCCGGTCTCGAATAATGGCACCGACGGGGGTTGGGGCGTCACGCGAGGACCCTCGGCATGCAGAAAGGATGGGCTTGGCATTGAAACCGATGCTTTTAACGGATACCCACACCCACATCTGCGATGCGACCTTTGATGCGGATCGCGAGGCCGTGCTGGCGCGGGCGGCGGCGGCCGGCATCGGTGCCGTGGTGGCGGTGGGCGAAGACCTCGCGGATGCCCGAAAGAACCTTGCCCTGGCCGGGGCCTACCCGATCCTGAAGCCCGCAGCCGGTCTTTATCCCACCCATTTGGACCGGGCCGCGGCCGCGGCCATGATGGATTTCATCCGAGCCCACCGCAGCACGCTCGCGGCCGTGGGTGAAGTGGGGCTCGACTTCTGGGTCGTTAAAAACCGTGAAGAACGCGCGGTTCAAGAAGCGATCTTCGCGGGCTTCGTCGATCTGGCGCTGGAACTGGATCTGCCCCTGAACGTCCACTCGCGTTCGGCCGGGCGCCATGCAGTGGAACTGCTGCTCTCCCGCGGTGCCCGGCGCGTGCAGATGCATGCCTTCGACGGCAAAATTACGGCGGCCCGCCCGGCCCTTGAAGCCGGTTATTATTTTTCCATTCCCCCCTCGGTGGTGCGCTCGCGTCAAAAACAGAAACTGCTGCGCCACCTGCCCCTTTCATCGCTGCTGGTGGAAACCGACAGCCCGGTGCTGGGGCCCGATCCCGGCATCCGTAACGAGCCCGCCAACCTGATGGTGGCCATCGACGCCATCGCGGAAATCAAGGCCCTGACGCCTGCGGCCGTCCGAGCGGCCGTGGCGGCCAACACCCAAGCCCTGTATGACTTCTAACCGGGCATCACCGCCAAATAGCAGGCATAGACCAGCACTCCGCCCGCCAGCGCGCTGGCCAGAGCCCACAGGCAGGCCTGCAGACCGGTTTTCAGACACCGCCGGCTGGCTAAACTGAGCCAGACGTCCGGAACGATGAAGGACAGGGTCGCCTCCGCCAACCCCCACAGCCCGGCCACAAGATTCATGCCCACGAGGGTAAGTTCCCTTCCCGGGTCAGGGCCGTCATGCCGGTCTAAAGGCGTTGCATGCAATCCCGGCGGTCCTGTGCGCCTTAGATGGGCTCATGATGAGCGCAGGCGGTGGAAGTTGAGGCCGCTGATGGCGAGGGTCGATACGACCGCGTATGGTGTGCGGTCGAGGCGTCGAGCGAATCAGGGGAAAAAACGGATCCCCGCTGCCTGACGGCGGTCGGTCTGCCGCGTCAAAGGGCAGTGTCAGCCCCAACCGCTGTCGGGCGGCAAGTGAATGCGCGCGGTTTGATACCGTGCGGAACTACCTGGATTCGACAGGATATTGGGCGCGGAACCATTCGCGCCAGCCCCCCTTGAGGGCATAGACCTGATTGAAGCCGTCATTTTTCATTTTGCGTGCCAGACCGGCACTGGTGCCTTCATTCGGTCAGGCGCAGTAAAGAACATATTTCTTGCTCTTGGGGTAAGTCGCCGCCCAATCGCCGTAGGCATCGGAGGTTACGTGAGTGGCGCCCTTTATTTTGAACTCCGATGATTTCCAGTCCTTGCCTGCGCGGACATCCAGAACCATGAGGTCGGGATCGTCCAGCATGGCTTTGAGCTCCTCTTTGGTCATCAGGCTCACGCCGGCGATGGCGGACGGAATCACCAGACCCGCCATGACAAGCGTGGTGACAAGCCATCCATACAATGTTTGATGGTAACGTTTCATTGCAAGACTCCTTCCTTGGGATGCGACGCCTTGCGGTGTCGGTTGATAGCCCAGCGTCTGGTGGCCGCCATGCCGACGGTCGCCAGGACGGCGGCAATGGTAATCAGGGTGAGCAGGGCGCGAA
Organism: Desulfobacterales bacterium; assembly: GCA_030066455.1. The sequence continues at coordinate 42,789 of JASJBQ010000001.1, read as the reverse complement.
CCAGCAGATCAGGGGCCTCGTCGGTCACCACGAGCACAATTCCCAGAGCCGTCATGCTCACGGCGAGGGCGAGGTGGACGGCCATTCGCGCCGATCCCCCGAGGGACCGCTCAGGGCCGGAGAGCAGCGGGGGCAGATGATCCAACCCCAGTCCGACCAGCCAAAGGATCAACCCGGCACGCAGCGTGACGTCCAGCCAATCCGAGCCGGCGAAACCGGTGGCCATCAACAGCCCGGTGATTCCGCCGAGCACAACGAGCGGCAGCCATGGGCGGGAGCGCGAGACACCGGCCATGGTGGGTAGCGCTCCACGCTTGATCAATCCGGCCATCATTCGCACCACCGCCTGGAACAGAAGATTGACCGCCGCCAGGCTTCCAGCGATGACGACGATTCCCATCACGATGCGGCCGTCCTGTCCCATGACGGCCCTTGCTGCCAGGACGTGGGGGATGCTGGTGTCCGCAAGGCGCGAATGCGGGACGTGGGCGAGGACGATGCTATTCCAGGCCCAGACGATTAGGACGCCGGACACCACCGCGATGAACATGAACGGCTGAGTACGCCGGTGATCGTGATCCGCGGCCCAATAGCGGATGAGGTCGTAACCCAACAAAACGACAATCCCCAATCCAACCCCGCGCAAATCGAATGGATGGAAAACCGTCGACGCGGTCGCCTCCGGTTGGTGGCCGAGTGCTCCAACCAGCGTGAGTCCGGCCAGGCCGGCCAAGGCCGTAGTCGTCAACAGAGCCTGGGCGGTCGCGGCGCAACGCGGGCCGGCAAGATTCACGACCAGCACGGCAACAAGCATCAGGGCCGCGAAGCCGAAGTTGGGGAACCAGTAGAGAAATACCTCGTTGAAGACGAAACCGGACGAGACCAAAACCGCCGTGGCCAGACTGACAGCCACTGCGGGAAGGGCAATGAACGACTTTAGCAAGGCGCCGAAGCCTGCCAGGGTGGCTTTTTCACGTGCAGACCCTCGTGACCACGGCCCCACGGCGATATTTAGACCGTGAATAAACAGCGCGGCGATCAGGGGCATCAAAAACGCCTGACCATAGCGACCGGCCATCTGGCCCTGCATGGCAAGGGCTTCAGGTGAAAGCACCATGGCCAGCAGCCAAGCCAGCGCTGTCAATGGGTTGAGTGGAGAGGCCATATCTCAAAGTCGCTTGAAGTCGGAATAGCTTGCATCGCGTGCCGGTTGTTCGTTGGATCCGTCCGAGAGAAAAAATATTCCCGTTAATTTTTAAACGTAGACATCGATCCGCGGTTGGTCGATGCCCCTCAACACGGTGGCGACGCAATCCAGAACCTCCGCTGCTTCAGATGCTGACGGATTCGCATCAACTGCCGGTGTGCAGTCGTAGATTATTTCTGTGTCGTGATATTCGTTGTCGACATACGGTTGCATTGAAAACTCTCCCCCCTTTGAAGATGTGTTGTCTGTTGACATTTATACTTTTTAGCACGGGCTGGGGATTGCAACACGGGGAATGGCAGGGAGGATTGATAGGTTAAATCAATCATTATATCCGGGTGGTACGGACATCCAGTCGACACGGATATCAGGTGCCGGCTAAAAGCAGGTCAAGGCCCAGGATCAGGACAACCAAAGCGACCACCGTCAGGACCAACCCTATATTTAGCGGCCGCTTCGCTTTGGCCGTATCCAGGTGCTGTGCACGCGCCAGGCCTTCGTTGATTTCATCCGCATCCGGAGACATCGCCTGGATTGCGGTCCGCAGCATGGTTTCGGCTTCTTCCAGTTTAGCGGTGTCATCGCGGCGGGACGGCGTCGTCGAATTGCGGGTGATGCGCGGCGTATCGGTGAGGCCTTTGTCGGCCTCCGGAGCAGGCGAGGCGGCATCGGGGGGAAACCGGTTGGTCGGTCTATTGGCCATGACGCTCTTTTCGGATGCGTGCCCTGCGGCAGACGCTCATGTCCACCGAAATAACCGAATTATCGGTCAAGCCTGCCGAGAAGAGCGGCAATTGGAATGGGGGCCTCAGGGACGGAACGCAAGCGGTTCAAGGGCTCCAACAGCGCCTGCCTGACCGTATCAACCTACACCCCTTCATAGCGCCAACCAGACCCACCGTCAAGTTCGGGCCGACCGCAGGAGGAGATTTGTGAAGGACACGATTGACGCGCGGACCCGGCGCCATCCCAGAGCCGAATCGATGCCCGGCCGGTTTTGACAGTCCGGGTGCGCTGCCATATTTTTAAAATTAAATGAACACAAGAAGCCCGTCGAACACCATCTTCTTTTCCACACCGACGATTCCTCGTTTGATGCTTCACATGCTCCGCCCCAGCTCCTGCCGCCTATAGACCGCATCCCCGCACGTCGGCCAGCAATGACCCGGTTCCTAAACGGCCGCCCACGACGGGATTGAAGCTCGCCCGCGGCGGGCAACATCCGGCGCGTCTGGCGCCGGGGCAACCACGAGAGGAGGGTCCAATGGCGATCAAAGTGCAGATTACACGGAACTTCAAACCCGGAACCCTTGACGAGGCTTCCCGGATACTCATCCGCGCGCGTTACCAGGCGATGGGCATGCATGGCTACATTGCATCGGAAACCTGGAGCGACCTCGACGACGCCCACAAGGTGGTCGTTGTTTCCATGTGGCAGACGATGGAGGATTGGCAGCGATGGCAGGACAGCCCGCAGCGGGGCGAATTCGTCACCGAGTTGGGCAAGATCATGGTGGGCGGAGAGCATCTGTCCTTTTTCGCCCTCGGCATCAGTCGGCCATCCCCATGACCACCGCATTCAACCGCCTCGGCAACCGGACATTCGGCCCCCTCAGGGACTCAAACCGGTTGCCGGAGCGCTGACCACAATGCCCTTCGCCGGCCAAAGGGTCACCGTGGCTGCGAGGCGGATGGCTGCACCGGGCTGCGGACTGCCCCGAGCGCCTGAACAACCATCCCACGCGGTTCTGTCCTACGGCCTGCCTGTAAAGAAATTTACCCAGGGGTATGGATTTGATTCGTTAGGGTAGGCTCGCCGATAACGACCCCCAAATAAATAACCGTCTGAATTGTATTGACATCGTTAAAAATAAGATCGCGGAACCTTTTTTGCATTCGGCTGAGGCGCCATCCAATGCGGTTAGGTCCGGACGCCGGAAGGGGAAGGCTTCTCGGGATTGGGGGCCTGATCGACGGACGACGACGCGGCCGATGGACAACGTCTGCTCTTGCGATCGATAAAACGCTAACTGGAAACGGCAAAATGGTTGAAGAAATTGAGGGTAGGGTAAGGCGTTCAACATTGGGGATGCGTATCGAAAGGCGCTCGGGCATCGACCGGCGCCGACAGGGACGCCATCAGTTGCGGTTTCTTCTCTCGGGGGGGCGTCGCACCCAAGGTCGGCGGTATGAAGACCGGCAACGGCTGAACTGCTTCGACCGGTATCGGCAATCGCATTTTGGCCTTATCGTGCTCATCCTTTTTTTCAGTGTCATGGACGCCCTGCTGACGCTCGAGTTGATCCATCGCGGCGCCGTCGAGCTCAACCCGATTATGGCCTATTACCTGGAGTTCGATCCACGCATTTTTTTACTGGTCAAATACGGTTTGACGAGCGCGGGCGTACTGATCCTGCTGCTGTTCAACGGTTTTGTCCTCAGAACCCTGCGTATTCGCGTGGCGACGCTGCTGTATCTCGTTCTGGCCGCATTCCTGGGCGTTTTCTCCTGGCAGGTTTACCTCATCCATACGGGGGTCGTCTAAGGGTTTCATATCGGCCCCCTGGCATCCCCAGCCAGACGTTCGGCGCGCCGGCCATCCGTTTTACCACCGCGGCGGTCTGTGTTAAAAAACACGGATCGTCGCGCCCCTGCCCGCTGTGGCGGGCCGGTCCCCTTTTGACTCTCGAAATGGGCGGTGGTTTCCATGCGGCCTTCACATCAGCCGAATTGCTATCAGGGTCGGATTCTCGGCCCGTCCGATGCGTTTGAGTTCGACTGTCATTCGGGCGTGGCCTGCTTCACCCGCTGCTGCCGGAATGCGGACATGTACCTCTATCCCTACGATGTCATCCGTATGAAACGCCATTTGGGCCTGTCCTCCGATAAGTTCCTGGAGCAGCACACCGTTGTCGCCGTTCGTGACAATCCCCATTTCCCCCACGTCATGCTGAAAATGTCGGCGGCTGAAGACCGGGCCTGCACTTTTCTCACCGCGCAGGGATGCGCCATCTATCCGCACCGGCCCTATTCCTGCCGGGCGTATCCGCTGGAACGGGCCGTCGCACGCCGCGGCGGCGGAGAACGGACAGCTTACCACGGCATCGCTCGCCACGCCCATTGCAAGGGGCATCGGGAACCGCGTCAATGGACGCCCGCAACCTGGGCGGCCGATCAGGGGCTGGCGGAATTCGAGGCGTTTAACGATCCGTGGGTGGATATCGATTCCATTTTCAGGGCCAACCCCTGGGGGGCCGGGGGGCTCCAGAGCCCGGCCATGCGGATGGCATTCATGGCCTGCTACGACATGGATCAATTCAGGCGATTTGTTTTCGATAGTTCGTTCCTGAAACGGTTCAGCGTGCCGGCCGAGCGTATCGCGACCATCCGCACCGCGGACGAGGATCTGATGCTCTTGGGGTTCGACTGGGTACGCCTGATGCTTCGCAATCAGGGCCCCCTGGCCACAGCGAATGGGCTTGGGGCCGGGATGCGGGAAGCGCCGTCGACTTGACTTTCCCGGTTCAAACGTCAATCGTTTGGGCGTCAAAATGCTCACGTTCGGCCCCGGCGAGGGAACGCACCATCATCGATCGCTCCGCAGGAGGTATGTATGCCCACACTTAAAAACGGCGACAGGGCCCCGGACTTCGAGGCCCCCGATCAGGACGGCAACACGTTGCGGCTGGCCGATTTCAAGGGACAACCGCTATTTATTTTCTTCTATCCCAAAGCCAACACATCGGGGTGAGCGGCCCAGGCACAGGCCGTGCGGGACGCACGGCCCCAACTGGACCAACAGGGGGTAGCGGTCGTCGGGGTCAGCCCGGACACGCCGCGCAAGCAAAAAAATTTCGATGCGAAGCACAGCCTGGGCTATCCGCTGCTCAGCGACTCCGAGCACCGGATCGCCGAGGCCTATGGCGTTTGGGGCGAGAAGAAAATGTATGGCAAGACCTTCAAGGGCATCGTTCGCTCCGCCTTTCTCGTGGATGCCAAAGGCCGGATCGCTGCGGTCTGGTACAAGATCAGCCCCAAGAACACCGTCCCCGAACTGTTGAAAGCGCTGGCCGCCGGATAGCGGTCGGGGCCACCTGCCGCTACCTGCCGCCTGCAGAGGCGAGAGGATTGTCAGCGTTGCGGTTTGAAACGAATACGCAAACCCCCATCCTGTTGGCCGCTTGAGGTGATACGCAAGGCGCCAATGACTCCCGTCGAGGCCACATGCGGGCCGAGACAGGGGCAGCGGTCATAATTCCCAATGACCACGATGCGAACGGGCCCGTCGATGCCTTCCGGCAGATGGGATGTACCGTATGACGCCCGGGCGGCATCCAGGGGCATGAATGCTTCCGTCACAGGCAAGTCGGCAGCGATGACGGCATTGACCGCCACTTCGAGGCGTCGTTCCTCGGATGCGGTCAGCGAACGCTCGAAGCGCCTCTCGGTTTTTGGGGCTGTGGCCGCCTCGCGCACGATGCCACTGCCGATGAACGCCCAGCAGATGGTTTGACAGAGCCTGCAAGGCCCTTTATCTTTTAAATTAATTTGATGCCGGATCTCTATGCTATTCTGCTATTTTAAGCCTGTCAGGGGGAGAGGGTCAATGAAAGCACCCCAAGACAAACGTTGCGGCGTTGAAAGACGATCGGGTATTGATCGCCGTTGCATCAACCCCGGCCGCTACACCGGGGTCGACCGACGCATCGATTCCGATTGCCGCAGCAGCCGGGACCGGCGCAGTGACAATGCGCCCTGGACCGAGCTGCAAATGCCGCGGATCCGCTCATAACAAAGCGGCAACACCAGTTCGCCACGCTGGCTCCAGCGGTCTTGGCGCAGCCTGCCTGGGCGGAGCTTGATTCCTCTCGGGTGCGGGCTCCACGCACCCTACAGCTTTATTCTGGAGGTTGGATCCATGGATGAGAAGATTGCCAAGGGAAAAGGCGATACCCAAAACCTCCACATCGATCTTCCCGAGAGCCTGGTCTCGAGGGTGCACAATTATTGCAGCAAGCGCAATATCACGATTGAGGAGTTCATTCGCGACGCGCTCTCCGAAAAGCTGGAGATGGCCCACAAGGAGCGCCGGCGGAAACAGCGTGTTTAGAATATCCTCCCGGACCGCCGGCAGCATGATCCCGGCGGGTGGTTTCCTGCCCCGTCCTAATATCGTCCCGAAACGAATGCCACGCGATACCCAGCCAGAGCCGCGACCGCCTGTCGTGGTGAATGCCGCGGTTAAGGCCGCAAGAGGGGGAGCCTTCGATGCTCGCCCCTGACGTTATTGTGGCCGGCCTCGGAACGGCGGGGGCGGCCACCTGCCTGGCGCTGGCACGCCAGGGCGTTGCCGTGCGGGGCATTGACGCGTTCGACCCGCCCCACTCCCACGGCAGCCACCACGGATTGTCCCGCAGTATCCGGCGGGCCTATCTGGAGGGTACGGTTTACGTCCCCATGGTGTTGCAGGCCTGGGAACAGTGGCGCCGACTCGAGCGGGATGCGGGCCTGGAACTGCTGGTCACCACCGGTAACCTGACCATCGGCTCCGCGGACGGGCCGGCGGTATCCGGTTTTCTGGCCAGTGCACGGGCCTACGACGTTCCCCATGAGTTTCTCACGGCGGCCGAGGTGAGCCGCCGCTGGCCCCAGTTGGCCGTGCCCCCGGGGTTGGTTGCAGGACTGGAAACCGAGGCGGGCATCCTGCACGCGGAACGCTGCATTGGCGCACTGCTGGACCAGGCGCGCAAAGCCGGTGCCCGTTTGCAGGTCAACGAACGTGTTCGCCACTGGCAGGTCGGCCGCCACGGCATCCGGGTGACGACGGATCACGGGGTCTATGAGGCCGGTCGATTGCTGCTGGCGGCCGGAGCCCGCAATCCTCAATTGCTGGGGCTTCCGCCCAATCCGCTCTCGACCAGACGGGTGGCCGTGCACTGGATCGATCCGCCGACCGGCGATGACTTCCGGCACGGCATCCTGCCGGTCAATTTCTGGCAGCTGCCGCCAGACGAGGGCCCTTTGGACCGGGGTTTCCGCGAGTTTTACTGCCTGCCGGAGCTGCCCCCCGGCGCCGGGGTGAAGGTCGCCGCCCACAACAACCTGGCGGTTGGTGACCCGGACCGCCCCCAGCCCCTGGTCACGGAGCGCGAGCGTTCCGCGTGTGCCCTCTTTCTGAAAACCTGTTTACCCGGTTTGGTGCGGCGACCGGCCAGAAACGACGTCTGTTTCTACACCCAGACCCCCGATGGTGATTTCTGGCTGGGCCCCCTTCCGGGACAGCCGGGTGTCCTGGTCTGCGCGCTGGCCGGGCACGGTTTCAAATTCGCACCGGTGCTGGGTGAAGTCCTGGCCGACCTGCTCACCGATCGCACGCCGGCCTACGATCTCAGCCGCTTTGCGATCAACCGTTTCGACCGGGAGCGTTGAGTCCCGGGTAACCCGTAGAGGACCCCACCGCCCATGCCGCCGCAACGCCAGGCCCGGATCGAAAAGCATGCCCAAATGCTGGCCAACCGGGTCCGCAAACGCTTCAAACATCTGCACAAGCGCTTCGCCCGCCGCAATATCGAGGTGTTCCGGCTTTACGATTGGGACATTCCGGAGATTCGCGCCGTGGTCGACTGGTACGACGGCCATCTGGTCATCGGGGAATATACGCGCCAACAGACGGTGCCCGAATGGCTGCCCGCCATGGGCCGGGCCGTGGCCGAGGTCCTGGGTGTGCCCGGCGACAAGGTGCATCTCAAGGCGCGCCGCGCCGGCCGGCAGGGCGGGCGGCGGTATGAACGCATCGATCACACCGACCGCAAGATCATCGTCAACGAGCGGGACCTGCGGTTTTTCGTGAACCCCTACGATTTTGTGGACACGGGGCTCTTTTCCGATCACCGCAACACGCGCCAAATGGTGCGCGAAATGGCTGCCGGCCGCGATTTTCTCAATCTATACTGCTACACGGCGGCATTTACCTGCTATGCCGCCAAGGGCGGGGCGCGCACGACGCTGTCGGTGGACCGCGCGGACACCGCCGTTCGCTGGGCGCGCCAGAACCTGGAACTCAACGCGATTCCGCTCGGCAGTCATACCCTGGTCCAGATGCACGCCCTCGATTTCCTGACCAAAGCCCGGGCCGGCGGCTACACCTATGACCTGGCCGTGGTGGACCCGCCGTCTTATTCCACCACCCGCGTGGACGGCGAACAATTCGACATCGCCCGCGACCATCCCTGGCTGCTCGAGGCCGTCATCGCGGTCATGCGCCCCGGGGCCACGGTTTTTTTCTCCACCAACCACCAGGATTTCCAACCGCGCCTGACCGGGCTCCCGCTAAAAGCGCTGGAAGAAATCACGGAAAAGACAATTCCCGAGGACTATATCCGCAGGCGTGCGCCGATCCACCGCTGCTGGCGCCTGACGGTGTGAGGCCCTCAGGCCGTCATTTGCGTCGCCGCCCACGCCAGAGCGGCGTAGCGGGCGGCCTTGCCAGTTGCCACCAGAAGGGTGAAGCGCGTCAGGGGCACCTTCATCACGCCGCCCACGAAGCACAGGGGGTCGCCGACGATCGGGGCCCAAGCCATCAGCAGCGACCAGCTGCCCCAGCGGGCGTACCAGCGCTCGGCCCGCTGTCGTCCGCGGGCATCGATCCCGAGCCAGCGCTGCAGAATGTAAGGGCCGCCCCAGATGCCCAGTGCCCAGGTCGTCACGGCGCCCAGCGTGTTGCCGAGGGTTGCGATGCCCACGACCGTGCCGGGATCGGCGGTTTGAACGACCAGCGCCACCAGCAGCCATTCGGAGGCAATCGGCAAGACCGTGGCTGCCAGAAAGCTTGTGACCAAGAGCGCCGGCAGCCCCCATTCCACGAGCAAGGCTTCCATGTCCGTCCTCTTTCTTGCGCGGGCCCCCGGAGGCGATCGACGGGGCGTCGTTGACGCGCCGGCGGTCAAACCCGAACGGAAACCATGAATTGACGGGGGTCAACCGAGGGGATCGGATGATGGATCGCGTCCAAACACCCCAGTACAAGGAGCGGCATTTGAAACCCTATCTCTTCCGCGCCCGCGACGCCACAACCTCCGGGCCGTGCATTGCCCTCAAACCAGCCTGAAGCGCTCAAGCATGAAATTCAAAAAGCCGTCATCGTCGAGCTGCGTGCGCTTGCCGATGAATTCACCGCTCAAAGGCCCGGCCGTGTAAGCGGCCCGAGGGGTTTCGGCGGCCACGGCCTCGAGGATCAGAGCGGCGATCAGTTCCGGACCGACGGCTTTACGTGCGGCGAAGATTTCGTCCATGGCCTTGCGGGCCTTGGCGTAGAAAGGCTTGTAGTCGTCAGCGGTGCGGGCCATGACGTCTCCGGTCATGCGCGCTGCGGTTTCGCTGAATTCGGTGGCGATCGCCCCCGGGCGGATGGCCACCACCCGGATGCCCAGCGGCGCCAGTTCGATGCGCAGGGCGTCGGTAATGCCCTCCACGGCGTACTTGGAGGCGGCGTAGACGCCGCTGCCCGGAAAGGGGAATTGGCCCACGATCGAACTGACGTTGACGATGGTGCCGCTACGCAGACGGCGCATGCCCGGCAGGCAAGCCTGGGTCACGCGGATCAGGGCGAAAAAGTTGACCTCGAACAGGCGCCGGATGTCGGCCAGGGTCACGTCTTCCACAACCCCCCGGGTGCTGTAGCCCGCGTTGTTGACCAGAACCTCGATCGGCTCCGGCCGTTCGGCGACCGTCCGGCAGAAGGATTCGACCTCGGCCGGGCGGGAGAGATCGACTTGGCAGGGGATGATCTGCGGGTGGCTGGCGGCAAGCGCGGTCAGGCGGTCGATCCGCCGGGCAGCGGCCACGACGGTATATCCGGCCTGGGCCAGTCCAACGGCCGTTTCGCTTCCAATACCGCTGCTCGCACCGGTGACGAGGGCGGTGGCAGGTGGGCTTGTCATGCGGGCCTCCGTGATGTCAAGGGGTGGGTGTTGGCCGGGCGGCTCCCTGGGTTAGCGGAAGGTCGTCACCGGCGTCAGTCTTCGACGTAATAGCCGTATTCGCGCGCGTTGACGTTGTGGCGTTTCTCCCAGGCCAGGGTCGACGAGGGCGTGGGGCCGTAATCGTGCCCCGGCCAGACCACGGTGTCTTCGGGCAGTTCCATCAGGCGCCGGATGGAGGCGCCCAGGGCGGGACGGTCGCCGCCGGGCAGATCCGTGCGTCCGCTGTCGCCCACGAAGAGGGTGTCACCGGTAAAGAGATGACCACCGGTATACAGGCAGACCCCGCCGGGGGTATGACCGGGCGTGTGGATCACCTCGACGGTCAGTTCACCGACCCGGAGCCGGTCGCCGTCGGAGAGGTGGCCGTCGGCCTGAATGCCGCCGGCGTCTGCGGCATGAATCAGGACCCGCGCACCGGTTCGGGACTTGAGCGCCGCGTTGCCCGCCGTGTGGTCGCCGTGGCCATGGGTGTTGAGGATGATTTCGATGGACAGGCCTTCGTTCTGGGCCGCGGTCAGGATCGCGTCGACATCGCCGCCGGGATCGATCACCAGCGCTTGGCGGGTTTGACCGCACCCGACCAGATAGCAGAAATTGTCCATGGTGCCGACTTCGAGCTGCCGGATAATCATGGGAACTCCTTTTTGCATTTTGGTTCGATTTGCTCTAAGTAAGGCATGCATTCCCGGGAACAAGCGTCCACGACCCATTTAGAATAATTCGGATGCCGGTGCAACCGGCGGCTGCGGCTTTCTCCCGCGGCAAAGCCTTTAACTCGCAACCCCACCCAGCCGAGACCACCATGACCATAGCGGCATCCACCGGACGAAAAAACGGCCCGAGGCGGTTTCCAGCGCTGGTTGTCGGCCTGGCAGCGGTAATGGGCCTCGTGCTGCCGTCCTGCAGCCGCATGGTTTCCAATGCCGCCGGCGACCTGGCCGACAACCTGGCTCAGGCCATCGCCGACAGTGACGACCCGGCGACGGTCAAGGCGGGTGCCCCGGCTTATCTTCTGATGATGGATGGTATGGTCCGGCGCGATCCGGACAACGTCGCCCTGCTGACACAGGCGGCGACGCTCTACAGCACTTACAGCGCAGCCTTCGTCGACGACCCCGAGCGGGCCCGTCGCCTTGCCCGCCGGGCGCTCGACTACGCCACGCGGGCGCTGTGCGCCCGCAAGGCCGATGACTGCGGCCTGCGCACGACCGACTTCGAAACGTTCACGGCCCGCATCGCACAGGCGCCCGCAAGCGATGTGCCGCTGCTGTTCGCCTGGGGGGCGGCCTGGGCGGGATGGATCAAAGCCCACGCCGATGATTTTGACGCCCTGGCCGAGCTGGCGCGTGTCGAAGCCATCATGCAGCGGGTGGTCGTGCTGGACGAGGGATACCGCCAGGGGGGGGCGCACCTCTATCTGGGCACCTTCAATACCCTGATGCCCCCGGCGCTGGGAGGGAGGCCTGAGACGGCCCGTGCCCATTTCGAAAGGGCCATTGCGATCTCCGCTGGCCGCAATCTCATGGCCAAGGTGGTTTTTGCCCGGCAGTACGCCCGCATGGTTTACGACCGTCCCCTGCACGACCGCCTGCTGAACGAGGTCCTGGCCGCGGACCCGGCGGTTCCCGGCATGGTTCTTCAGAATACGATGGCCCAGGATCAGGCCCGGGCGCTGCTGGCATCGGCCGACGACTATTTTTAACCGGCAGGGGCGCGTACCCGACGGGGGCTGCCGGCAAGTGGTCGCCTTTGGACTGCCGCGACGGTCCCGGGCGCCCTTGCAACCCGCTCGGGGGTTGTTAGTTTGCAGATGCCCGAGTCTTAAACCAACAACAATCCAGGAAGCAAAGGTAGATCCATGGCGTTTAAAAAGCTCTGGTGCCTGGTGGTCGCGGTACTCATCGCAGGGGTCGCGCCCCTGGCCCAGGCTGGCGTGCTCAAGATCGCGACCCTGTCGCCGGACGGTTCCAACTGGATGCGCAAGATGCGTGAAGGGGCTCAGAAAGTGGCCCAGGCTACGGAAAACCGTGTCCGCTTCAAGTTTTATCCCGGCGGGGTCATGGGCAACGACCGGGCGGTGTTGCGCAAGATTCGTGTCGGTCAGCTCCAGGGGGGCGCCTTCTCCGGCGGTACCCTGGCAAACTACTATGGTGATGTCCGGATCTACAGTCTGCCGCTGATGTTCAAATCGCGCGCTGAAGTCGACTACGTTCGGGAGCGAATGGACACCGTCATCATCGAAGGCCTGGCCCAAAACGGGTTCGTGGTATTCGGCCTCGCCGACGGTGGATTTGCCTACGTGATGTCCCGCCAGCCGGTGGAACGTATCGATGGCTTCGGCGATCTGAAAGCATGGATTCCCGCCAACGAAAAAATGGTCGTGGAGGCCATGAGGGGCCTGGGAATCAATCTGATATCCCTGCCCATCGCCGACGTGCGCACTGGTCTGCAGACCGGCCTGATCGATACGGTGGCCATCTCGCCGGTGGGTGCTGTCGTGTTGCAGTGGCACACCCAGCTGAAATATCTCACCAAGCTACCGCTTGTCTATCTCTACGGCATCCTCGCCGTGGACCGCAAGGCCTTCGAGCGCCTCGACGCCGCGGACCGCCAAACCGTGCGTGAAATCATGGGGCGCACCTGGCGCGAAATGGACGCCATGAACCGATTGGACAACGACAAGGCCTTGGAGACACTCCGCAAACAGGGGATCACTTTCATCGAGCCAACCCCCGAAACCAGCGCCCAATGGTATTCGCTGGCCACTTCGGTCAACCGCAAGATTATCACTGCCGGGCATGTGAGCCCCGCCGCCGTCCGCCAGCTGGAAGGCCACCTGAATGACTACCGCACCAGATCCACGCTATCCGAGCCCTGATCGCGGCGGCGCGGGCCTGGAGCGCACGCTGGGGCGCCTGCACCGGCTGGAGGACCTCCTGATTGCCGCCCTTCTCATGGGCACGCTGGGGCTGGCCCTGTTCCAGATCGTTCTGCGCAATACCATGGGAACCGGGATCATCTGGGGTGATGCGCTCGTACGCGTCCTGGTGCTCTGGATCGGCATGGCCGGCGCCATGGCCGCCACCCGTGAGCGCAAGCACATCAATATCGACGTGCTGACGCGATTCCTGCCGCCCGCCCTGAGACGTGTCGCCGACGGCCTGACGACGGCTTTCGCCGCTGCCGTCTGCCTGGTGGCCTGCGGGGTCAGCCTGAGGTTTGTCTGGTTCGAATACACTGTCGGGGATCTGGCCTTCGGCCGCGTACCCTTCTGGGTTTGCGAGCTTATTTTACCCCTGGGGTTCGCCGTGATTGCCCTGCGCTATCTGATTCAGCTCGCTGTCCATCTTCGAGGATCGTCCGGAAAGGCGTCCCAATGACGGCGCTTCTGTTTGCAGTCCTTGCGTTGATGGCCCTTCTGGGCGCCCCCCTGTTTACCGTTCTGCTGGCTGTGGCCCTGGCCGGCTTTCATCTCCGGGGAATCGATCTTTCGGCCGTGGCCATCGAGATCTACCGCCTGGCCGACATGCCCCTGCTCCTGGCGCTGCCTTTTTTTGCCCTGGCCGGTTATGTCGTGGGGCACAGCCAAACATCCCAGCGTCTGGTGCGGTTGACCCAGGTTTTTCTGGGATGGCTGCCGGGCGGGTTGGCCATCGTATCGCTGGTGGCGTGCGCCCTGTTTACGGCCTTTACCGGGGCCTCAGGGGTCACCATCGTGGCCCTGGGCGCCCTGCTCTATCCGGCCCTGATCCAGGATGGCTATCGAGAGCGTTTCAGCCTGGGGCTGGTGACGTCCTCCGGCAGTCTGGGGCTGTTGTTCCCGCCCTCGGTCCCCCTGATTCTATACGGCGTTGTGGCGCAGCAGCTCGGCGTCGGGCCGGTCTTCGCCATCGAGGACCTGTTCTGGGCCGGCCTGATTCCGGGAATCCTGATGGTCGTTTTGCTGTCGTGCTGGAGCCTCTGGTCCAACCGCAACAAAGCCCGTGCCCCGGAGCCTTTCTCGGCGGCGGCGGCTCTCAGCGCCGTTCGCGAGGCGATCTGGGAAATCCCCCTGCCGATTTTTCTGCTGGCCGGCATCTACAGCGGGTTCCTGGCCATTTCGGAGGCAGCCGTCATTACGGCCGTTTATGTAGTGGTGGTGGAGGTCTTCATCTACCGCGAGATCGGCCTGACGGAGCTCCCGGCCATCATGCGCGACGCCATGGTGATGGTCGGGGGGATCCTGCTGATTCTCGGGGTATCGCTGGCGTTCACCAACTATCTGATCGATGCAGAGGTACCCGCCCGGCTGTTTGCGCTGATCCAGCAGCACGTGGGGCAGAAAATCGTTTTCCTGATGTTGCTCAACCTTCTGCTGCTTCTGCTGGGGGCCTTTCTGGACATCTTTTCGGCTCTGGTCATCATGGTGCCCCTGATCCTGCCGGTGGCGGTGAGCTATGGGGTCAACCCCGTGCATCTCGGCATCATCTTTCTGGCCAACATGCAGATCGGCTATTTCACCCCGCCCGTGGGCATGAATTTGTTCATTGCCAGCTACCGTTTCGAGAAACCGGTGGCCACGCTCTACCGGTCCACGATCCCCTTCATGCTGGTTCTGCTGGTGACGGTGCTGATGATCACCTACTGGCCCCGGCTGAGTCTCTTTTTTCTCTAATGCCGTGGCCGTCTCCATCGATTGCCAAACGGCCTCGGGATCTGAATGCCAGCCGGCAAGACGCTTTCATGGTACGGTATTTGCAGATTGTTTCTCCCCATAAATACTCTCATAGCTTGCGACAAGGAACTGCCCTGATGAAGCACGCCAAGACAACACTGCTGGCCGCGCTAGCGCTGATCGGCACCCTTCTGTTGCCGTCAACGCCGTCGGCCGAGGATCGCTTTCCGGCTTATGAAGCCATTCAACCCAATGTATCATTTTGGATAAAAATCTATTCGACCTACCCGACCACCCGGGCGGTCGTTCATGACAGCGTCGACCTGGGCGTCGTCTACGAGGTGATCAAGCTCAAACCGCACGGCGTGCCCGGCGCGCGCAAGACCAACCGCCAGCGCATGAAGCGCGCCCGGGCGCGTTATCGCGATCTGCTAAAGCGGCTGGCCGCCGACCCCGAGACCCAAAATCCTGAAGCCCGTCGGGTGGCGGCGCTTTTCGGCCCCGATGCCGGCGCCAGGACTTTTCAGCGCGCCGCCGGTCGGGTGCGCTGCCAGATCGGCCAGAAAGACCGTTTTCGGGCCGGCCTGGTTCGTTCCGGGGCCTACATCGAAGAAATCCGTTCGATTCTTAGGGCTTACGGCGTACCCCAGGATCTGGCCTATCTGCCGCACGTGGAGTCCTCCTTCAACCCCAAGGCCTACAGTAAATTCGGTGCGGCGGGCATCTGGCAGTTCACGCGATCGACCGGCAAGCGTTTCATGACCGTGGGCTATGAAATCGACGAGCGCCGCGATCCCATCCGGGCGACCCATGCCGCCGCCCGTCTGCTCAAGGAAAACCATGACCGGCTGGGCACCTGGCCACTGGCCATCACGGCCTACAATCACGGGGCATCCGGTGTCCACCGGGCGAAACGCAAGCACGGCGATTACCCGAGCATCTTTCGCCATTATCGCAGCCGCACGTTCAAGTTCGCTTCACGCAATTTTTATTCGGAGTTTCTGGCCGCCCGTCAGGTGGCTGCCAACCGGCACCAATATTTTGACGCCCTCGTCCTGGACCAACCCGTGCCGACGCAAACCGTGGCCCTGGAAGGCTATGCCCGCTTCGACGATCTTTGCCGTCATTTCGGTACGGCACCCGAGACGCTCCGGGCGCTGAACCTGGCCCTGCGCCCGCCGGTGATCAACGGGCAAAAATACGTCCCCAAGGGCTACCACCTACGTCTTTACGCGCACGGGGGCGCCGGAGAGCCATGGGCCGCCATTCCAGCGAGCCTTTACCACCCGGCCCAGAAAGCCAGTCGGTTCTATACGGTGCAGCGCGGCGACACCGCCGGCCGGATAGCCCGCGTCCACGGGGTAAGGCTCTCGGACCTGATTGCCGCCAACAATCTGAACCGCCGGGCCACGATCTATCCCCGCCAGACCCTGCGGCTGCCCTTGCCGGACGAAAATGTGGCGGTCAAGCCGCCACCGACCCCCCCCACGCCGGTGGCGACCAGCGAACCTGCCGCGCCATCGCCACCGCCGGTCAAGGCCGATAAACCGGCAACGCCGCCCTCGGCGCCCGAACCGGCCGTGGTGGCAAGAGCGCCCGTCGAGCCCGAGAACCTGCCCCGTCCCGTTCTGGCTTCGGTCGTACCGCTGACTTCGCCCGAACCCGAAGCGGCCGAAGCCGGCACCGCGGAAAGGCCGGCGGTACCCAGCGGCGAAATCGTAGCCGCCGACCTGCGCTTCGAGCGCATTGTCGACCTCAAGGGGCAGACGGTGGGCATCCTTGCCGTGGAAGTGGAGGAAACCCTGGGACATTTTGCCGAGTGGGCCGGCGTGCGCACCCAGGCGATCCGGCGGCTCAACGGTCTGTCCTATGGGCGCACCCTGCACCTGCACCAGAAGGTCCGGATACCGCTAGCGCGCACCACTCGGGAGGCTTTCGAAGAGCAGCGCTACGAGTACCACAAGCGCCTGCAGGAGGATTTCTTTGCGGCTTACCGGGTCAACGAACTCGAGGCCTACCGTGTTCAGCGCGGCGACAGCTACTGGACCCTGTGTCGGGAGAAATTCGATATCCCTCTCTGGCTGCTGAAGCACTACAACGCCGATGTCGATCTGGCGGATTTGCGTGCCCGGCAGAAATTGATGATTCCGATGGTCGAGAAGACGGACGCCGGGGACCCCGCCACGGTTGCCCCCGACGCGCCGAGCGAAGAACCCATCGAAGGCTAGCACCTTCAATCGGAAAGCGGATGTGAGGGCTCGGCGGATGCCGTGACCGCTAACCCGAGCGCCTGGAATGTCGACACGCCAATGCCAACCACGACCCGATCCCCAATCCAAGGACAACTGGCCGTGATCCTGCCGGTAATTATGCTGATCGGGGTGGCCCTGCCCGCTGCCGCCGAGGAGGACGTTGCAGGTGTCAGCCGCTTCTTTTTCAGCGGTGACGGTTGGATCAATTTGGAGAGTCGCAAAAACGGCACCACTTACAAGGGGCGCTACCGTCTTGCGAACGGAAGCTACGACCCGGAGGCGCTTGAGGCGCTCCACCTCGTCTTCGACGCGCCCTATCGGCCCGAGCGCCCCCACATCTCGCTGCGGCTGATCGAATATCTGGACTACCTGGAGGACGAAATGAGACCGGGCGCCCGAATCACGATCACCTCGGGCTATCGCAGCCCAGCCTACAACCGCAATGTGCGGCAGGGCGGAGGGCTGGCGGCCAAAGCCAGTCTGCACCAGTACGGGATGGCGGCGGACCTGGTCATGGCGGGGGTCCCGTCCCGGAAACTCTGGCGCCGCGTCAAGACGCTTAAATTCGGCGGGGCCGGCTATTACCAGGGGGAGAGCGTGCACATCGACGTGGGCCCGGCAAGGTCTTGGGACCAGAAGACTTCCGGGGTCGGGACCGGCATTTCGGATGACAACAAACTGATCGGGCTGGTGACGGACTACGATATCTACCCGCCTGAAAGCGTCGTCACCCTGCGATTCATCCGCATGACCGCATTCCCCATCGGGGTGGCGGCCGATTTTGAGCTGCGCCGCCATTCGGCCGCCGGAGAAATCCAGTCGACGCGCACATTCAGACCGCAATTCGAGATGCTGACCGCGGGCGACTGTCATCAGTTGGCCGATATCGACCAGATGGCCTTTATCCGCTGGCGCCTGTCTGCGGATCTCAAACCGGGGCGTTACGACATCCAGGCCCGGTTCTGTGGCCGGAGCGGGAAGGACATGCCGGCGTCCGTCCGCACGCCGCCGTTTAGCATCGCGCCCCCTCTCTGATCGAGAGCGCTCGAGGCGTTCTCTACGTCCAGCTCCCCTGCGGCATGGCGCACGCGATTCGAAGCCGTCCGTGTTCCGAGGCCTTCCATTTGCTTACGATCGGGTTTTTTAAAGACATTCGAGGGTCAAGTTTATCGCCAGGGGGGCGATAATCCAACCAACGACGATCGAATGCCGCTGATGCTCGCCTGAGGTCGGGTTGTGGATCTCACCGCTGCCTTGTTTTCGCCGACCGCTATCTCCTCTTGATTTTCGATCCCCTAAGCCAGACCGGCTGTTGACACGCCGGTCTGAAAACAGAGGTGTCGTGATGAGCGATTTAAAAGTGTTTGTCACCCGTGAAGGCCGGGCCACTTTCGTCTGCCCGCAATGCGAGTGCCCCCGTACGGTGGAGGTGTCCCGCAACGCGCAGTTGGCGGGGGCGTCCCGCGTACGGGTGAAATGCCCGTGCGGCCATCAATATCCCGTGACCCTCGAACGGCGCCGGTTTTTCCGTAAAGCCGTCAATTTAAACGGACGCCAACTCGCGAGCGATCGGCTTCTATCTGGCGGGTTGAGTCATCTCCCTTCAAGGGTTTCCATTTGCCGGCGGGTCAGCTTGATCATGGCGCGGGACAATCCCGCCGTGTCGGCGAGAATTCCGCGGTAGATCGCAAGCGCGCCGGAAGGATCCGCCTGCCATTCCAGACTGCGGGCCAGTCGGAAGCGCACGACAAAATCATGCGGACGGTATCGCAGGGCTTCGGTCAGGCTTGCGGCCGTCGCCTTGGGATCGCCGGCTCGTTCGTGATGGTTCGACCAAATAATCTGCAGGGCAAAGATCAAATCCGCATCCTCCCTCTGCGCCGCCCGGGCCATCAACGCCGTGATTTCCTCGGCACCCGTCGCCGTCTCGATCCGCTGGGCGGGTTCCGGCCCGAGTCTGTCCGCCAAAAGCTGGCGGACGAAAACGGCTTGGCGCTGGGCGTGGAAATCGAGCTCGGCCCGGCAGTCGGCGAGGCTCGGAAAATACCGGGTCCGGACCATGGGGAGCATGACCGCGATCACGGCGGCCAGCAACAATAGACCCATCGGTTCGACCCGGCCGCTGGTCAGCATCTGATAGACCAGGATGCAGGCCGCCGTGATGGCGGCCAGCGCGATACCGGCGATCACCACCCCCTTCTTGATGGTCATGGCGTGTCGCCCTCCCGGCCGGTGGCCGCGGTGGTCGCCTCGATCCGCCGGGCAAGCTCCCGAAAACGGCGGGATTCATGCGTGTGCCCCTGGCGGCGGTAGAGCTGGGCTACCCGGGCGTAACAATGCGCCGCCCGGTCGGGGATCTCCCGAGCCAGGGCAAGATACATTTCCAGCAGGGCCGTGTCCTGCGCCCCCTGTTCAATACACAGCTCGGCATATTCGTACCGGATCCGGGGCGCGATACGCGCGGAGCAACTTCGGCCGTTTTCGACGAGCAGACGATAAAGCGCCAGCGCCTCTTGGGTTGCATTCAGATCCCGGCAGACGCGCGCCAGGCGATGACCCATTTCGGGGTCCCAGCCATAGGTGTCCAGAAACCGGCGGTAATGTTGACGGGCGGATTCGAGCCTGCCGGCACGTTCAAAGGTGGCGCCTTCAAGGCTGGCGGCGGCCCGTGATGCGGCCAGCTCGGGCGGTAACCCCGCCAGCAGCTGGAACGCCTGGTCGAAGTTGCCCAAATCCCAATGGATTTCGCAGAGCAGCCGGTAGGCGGGCAGCGCGTCCGGGTGGTGCTTCAAATAGGCCCCCAGCAGGCTGCGGGCTTCGGTGTAGCGGTTCAGGTTGGCGTAAGCTGTGGCCAATTCAAGCGCAATGTGGCTGTCCGGCTGCTTGGCCTGTCCGCGGGCCCGCTCGAGGTGCCGGGCCGCGGTTGAAAAATCCCCCCGGTTGAGTGCGATATACCCGCATTTAAAATCCTCGCCGTAATCCTGATAAGCCCGGCGTATGGCATCGGGCAGCGTGTGGCATAGTGCGTGGAAATACTCTTCGTCCTCGGGATGCAGGGTTGCGGAGACAATCGCGCGAGCAGGAGGCGCCAAGGTCGGCGCACGACCCTGCAACCCATTTTCTTGGGCAGCGAGCGTTTCGAGCGTCTGCATCCATTCGTCCCGATCGCCTTCGTCGGCACTGACATCGATCGCCAGTACCAGCATGTCCCGGGCTTCCTCCAGGAATCCGCCCTCCAGAAGGTCTGCGGCGCTCTGTCGGTGTTCGCGGGCCAGGGCATTGCGGCAACGTCGACTTTTGGTTTCCAGGCGGCTTTGCATCTCGGCATCCGCGCCGGGGCGCCGGTTTAGCCTGCCCAGGGCGTCTTCATAGGCGAGCTTGGCCTCACCCCAACGCCCGGCAGCGAGCAGGCGATCGGCCTTGTGTTCCAGCTTTTCGGGTGCGGTTCCGGTCAACCGTTCCAGCAGCGTCATATTCTGGTACTCCAGGCTTAGCCGTCTTGGCGTGCGTTCAGGCGCTGTTCCGTGCTATCAATGCCGTCCTGGGATTGCAAGGCGGTGGTCGTCGGCAACCCCCCCCAGGGGCCGGCCGTGTGAACTGGAAATATCCAACTTTAGACTTATGTTAATAATTGGTTTACAGTTACCAAGCGCACTGTGGGCAGCGTTACACGTTGAGGCGTCCGTTCGCTCGGCTCGGCCCGGGACGATTGGAGGCTGTTTTTTATGAAGGATTCGCCGTCGCGCCATCCAACGGGCGATTCCTATCACGGGGGAGGAGAGCATGGAAGATTCTATGGATGCGGTGCAACCGATCGAATTTGTCGTTGGGGAAACATACGAAAACGAAAAGGGCCCCTTTAAAGTCCTTTCCATCGAACGCAACACCATGGTCATCGAATGGGAAAGCGGCGAATCGATTGAGACGACGGTCAGTTTTCAGCGCCGTATCCAGGAGCGACGACGCTGGGAACGGCAGATGAAAGAAAAAAAGGCGGCCGCATCCAGCAGCAAGGCGCGAAGCGCAGCCAGCCGCAAACCAGGCGCCACCTTCGAAGGTTTGCATCTCGAAGATTTCAAGAAGGCCATCAGCCGCACCCCCTGGCGCAGCCGCAACCAGTTCGGTGGTGCCGTCACATCACGACTGCAGTCTTCGCGGCTGAATTTCAATTCCTGGGCGGCCAAGCGCCGCAACGAAGTCCATTGGGCCGACAGCGATCACTGGAAAAAAAAGAGCGTGGACTACCCGGCCAAGTTTTTTGCCCGCGCCGACCAGGAAACCCTGGCCTGGGGTTTTTATGTCGAACGCCCGGATCCCGGTCGCAAGGCTTCGCCCGACTGGGACCGGTTCATCGCCTGGTTGCGCCACGAGGCCAACGACGAATGGCTGCGGGGCGTCGCCCGGGAGCAGGGCCTGGTGGTATACGATGCCCACCAGCGCAGCTTCAAAGGGATCCTCGAGCCGGGGGCGGAGAGTTGGCAGGCGAACGATGATTCCGGTGCCACGCAAATGAAAACATTGGCCGAAGCCATCGACAGCTGGTCATCTGACACGTGGATCGACTTGATGATCGCCAGACGCGTGCCCAAAGAAGATGTCATCGATCAGGGTCGGGAAGTAGCCGCGGAGGTGGCGATTCTATTTGGTGAACTTTTCCCGCTTTACGAGGCCTCGGCGGTTGGCACCTAAGAAAACGCTGACGGCTGCAATAAAGCGTAATGATTCAAAGTCGAATGACCCAGCGCATGGCGTAGGAGAGAATCAGGGTAGCTGTTAGTCCGCCACACCACAGCAACGCAAACCAGCACCATTGCCGTTGTTTTTTAGTAAGCGGTTTCATGCGACGCCTTTCCCCGGAAGAGATAGTAACAGTAGGCCGTGTAGCCTAATACCACCGGCAACAGAATGACCGTGCCGACCAGAAGCAAGGACTGGGACTCTGGTGCGGCGGCAGCGTCGCGGAAAGTCACGGCCGTCGGTACGATCCAGGGCCACAGGCTGATGGCGAGCCCGAAATAGCTTAACACAAAAACGCCGATGCTTAGAATGAAGGGCCGCAATTCGTTTCCTTTGTGCAGATCGCGCCAGATGAACGCAAAAAACAACGCCGTCAGCATCGGCACTGGAAGCAGGTAAAAGAAGTTGGGCAGGCTGAACCAGAGCGCTCTCACATCCGTGTTCATCGCGGGCATACTGATGCTTACCACGGCGATGAACAAGCCGACGTATCCAAGGACATAAGAACCGGATTGACGCGCCCAGGTCTGGGTTTCGCCGTCGGTTTTCATCACGAGCCAGGTGCTGCCCAACAGGGCGTAACCGAAAACGAGCGCGACACCGACCATGACGCTGTAGGCGTCGATCCAGTCGAAGGCCCCGCCGGCATACTGCCGCCCCTCCACGGTGATACCCTGCACCACGGCACCCAACACGACACCCTGCATGAAGGTCGCGGTCAGCGAGCCGAAATGGAAGGCATAGTCCCAAATGCGCCGCGATTTGCCGCTGGCCTTGAACCGGAACTCGAAGGCGACCCCCCTGAAGATGAGGCCCAGCAGCATACCGATGATGGGGACGTAGAGTGCGGGCATTAGAATCGCGTAGGCCAGTGGAAAGGCCGCGAAAAGGCCCCCGCCGGCAAGCACCAACCACGTTTCGTTGCCGTCCCAGAACGGGGCGATGGAATTCATCATGCGATCCCTGCACTGGTCGGTGGGGGCGAAGGGAAAGAGAATACCAACCCCCAGATCGAACCCGTCCAGTATCACATAGAGCAGCAGGGCCGTAGCTATGAGACCGTACCAGATCAGGGGCAGGTCCAGAAAGGCTTCGAAGTTAAGCATGTCCACCTCCCTCGCGCGTGACCAGTTTGGTCACGATCGGCGGCTGCTTGACGCCGTGGGCCCCGTAGGCCTCTTCCTCGGATGCCGGTCCCTTGTTGATCAGGTGCAGGATATAGTAGGTACCGGCACCGAAGACGAATGCATACGTGATGACAAAAGCGGTCAAAGAGATGGCGATGGAGGAGGCCGCCACCGGGGACACCATGTCGCTCGTGCGCAAAACCTCGTAAACGATGTAGGGCTGACGCCCGATCTCGGTGACGAACCAGCCCGCCAACACGGCCACGAAGCCTGAAGGTGCCAGCGCCATGCACCAATACTGAAACCAGCGGGTATCAAATAGTCGTTTGCGGAAATGAAGGACCAGAGCGATGAGCCCGGTGAGGATCATCAGCATGCCGATGCCGACCATAATGCGGAAAGACCAGAAAACCCAGGCCACCGGTGGCCGCTCGTCCTTGGGCCATTCCTTGAGTCCCTTGACCTCGCCATCCAGCTCGTGCGTCAAGATCAGACTCGTCAATTTGGGAATCTCGATGGCCCAGCGATTTTTTTCAGCTTCCTGGTCCGGCCAGGCAAAGAGCGTCATGGGAGCGCCGCGCTGGGTTTCCCACAAACCTTCCATGGCCGCCACCTTGGCGGGTTGGTGCTCCAGCGTGTTGAGGCCGTGTAGATCGCCGATCACCAATTGCATCGGGGCGACGAAGATGGCCATAATCATGGCCATGCCCATCATGACGCGGGCGTGCTTGACGTGCCGGCCGCGCCAGAGATAGAACGATGCCACCCCGGCCACCACGAAAGCGGTGGTGAGGTAGGCGGCCACCGTCATATGGGCGAAGCGGTAGGGGAAAGACGGGTTGAAAATTACCGCCAGCCAGTCGGTGGGGTAGAACAAACCGTCTTCGCCCACCCGAAATCCTTGCGGTGTCTGCATCCAGCTGTTGGCGGACAAGATCCAGAAGGCCGAAATCAGCGTGCCCACGGCCACGATGACGGTCGAGGCGAAATGCATTCGGGGACTGACACGATTCCACCCAAACAGCATGACACCCAGAAATGAGGCTTCGAGAAAGAACGCGGTGAGCACCTCGTAGCCCAGCAGCGGACCCAACACATTGCCGGTTTGATCGGCGAACGCCGACCAGTTTGTTCCGAACTGGAAACTCAAAACCACACCCGAAACAACGCCCATTCCAAAGGCCACCGCAAAAATTTTGACCCACATTTTGTATATTTCGGCATAGATCTGTTTGCCCGTCCTGAGCCAGCGCCATTCGAGCACGGCCAGCCAACTGGCCAGACCAATCGTGAAAGCCGGGAAGATGATGTGAAACGAAACGGTAAAGGCAAACTGAATGCGCGCCAGAATCACGGGGTCGAGGTTGTCAAACATGTTAGCACCATTCTCATTTTAAGTTAGACAAATTTTAGACAAATTAAAATTTAGCCTAAGACCCGGAGCCTGGTTGTCAAGTGCGCACCCTGCGGAATGTGGCCACTGGGAGGCAACCACGGCATTTGCGGTGATGTCTTATGTTGGGCCGATGGGTAGACATGGGGGGATTAAGGTTGTTGGTGTGTGCGTAGCGGCGACCGCACTATTTTTTCGCTTGGGGCCAGCATGATCACAGCCCCGGGTTTCATGCCTGCCAGGAACCCGGGGCCAGGGGCGCCCCTATTCAGCGCAGCCGCAGCCGGATTTTTCGGCCTGGCAGTTGCAGCCCCCGCCGCAGCCGGCGTGTTTCTGGGTTGCCGTCGGGCTGATGCCCACCACTTCGATGTCGAAGGTCAGGGCCTCGCCGGCCAGCGGATGATTGAGGTCGACGGTGATTTGTTCGTCGTTGACGGCGGCGATACGGGCGGGAATCTGTCGGCCGTCCGATGCGGTCAGGGCAATGGCCTGGCCCACCTGCGGGTTCATTTCCGGAGGTACTTCGGTCCGCGGAAAATGGTGCATGCGCTTATCGTCCCGCATCCCGTAGGCTTCCTCGGGTGCCAGCGTAAACGTCTTCTTCTCGTTCAGGGTCATGCCCGCCAGGGCGGCTTCAAAACCCTGTATCAGCTGTCCGGCGCCCATCTGCACCTCGAGCGGCGCCCGTCCTTCACTGCTGTCAAAGATCTCGCCACTGTCGAGGGTCCCTTTATAATGTACGCTGATATAAAGCCCCTGCTCAACTTTTTGCATGTGCCTCTCCTTGATTAAATTCGAAATGAAAAACATTACTCACAAATCGACGCAAAGCAACAGGCTGTTGCGGAAGATCGGATGGGATCAGCGCTGATCCAAGGGCTGTTGAGGGACCCGTTGCAGCCGTTGCAGATCATAGCCCACATCGGTCAACAACGTCAGAATCCGCTCGTAATCGTTGGCTGGTATGGCCGGTGTCCGTGCCATGACCCATACGTAATCGCGTTTGGACCGGCCGATGACGGTCTGGGTATAGTCAGGGGTCAGATAGATGATGCGGTATTCAGCCTTGAACGGCCAGATGAACTGCATACCCCAGACTGCGTTGCCGCTGTCGCCCCGGATGAATCCCCTGGATGTGTAGGTTTTGAGGGGGCCGTCAAAGGCGCCCTTGTGATAGGTAAAGGTGGTGGCCACCGTGCCGTCCGCGTCCAGGCGATAGTTCTCGAGCGCGTTGTAGGCATCCTTTTCGAAAGAAGTAGGGATACTGGCGATAACGTACCAGTCACCCATGAAGCGCTCGAGGTCGACCGAGGCAACAGTGGTGATCGGCTGGGGGGTTTGACAGCCGGTCATGGTGGCGACCAAGGCCAGGACGACGATCGTGCGGCCGACACTTTCCATGGCGTTTTCTCCTCTGTTTCCCCTGCGTGTGAATGGCTTCAGCCCGAAACCACGACCGTGCGGCCGCCCTCGCCGTGGACAATACCCATGGCCAGATAATGCGCGGCCTGGCCATCGAGAGCCGCCATGGTGTGAACCGCTCCGGGGGGTATGACGATCGCATCACCCTTGAGGAGGACATCATTCCTTTCGTCCACGTGAACGGCCACCCGGCCTGAAAGGATGATAAACAGCTCTGTCATTTTTTGATGGTAATGTGCTTCGAATGCCCGTTGCGGTTTCAGAAACACCCAATTCACCATTTGCAAGCGACCCGCAGGAATGTCCCCTTGGCGCATAAGGATTTTCTTGAGACAACCGGGATCGAGGGGATTCTCATGGGCGGCCGGCTCGAAAGTAAGATCGGCGTTACGGATGATCTTCATGTTAGGTTGGGTTTCGATGAACGCGATGGCATGATAAGCATTTCGGTTAATTGTTGGATAGTAACACTCGAACCTCATACGTACGTTTAGGGTAGACCAGGCCGTTGATGTGTCAACCCCGACCGTGCTCGCAGACCTGCAGGTACAATATCGCCTGGCAACCCCATAGCTATCCGTAGTATGGGTATTTATTCATGGGGCGAGCGTTCACGACCCGCGAGCAGCCTGGGTTGCGGTTGAGTGGCTGCGGGTGAAATGTCTGCGCCCAAAGGTTCATCCGATCGGGGAGGTCATGCGTGGAGGCATTTCTTGGTATCGATATCGGCAGTCTGTCCTGTGACGGCGTTCTGATCGACGGTCAAGGCCGGCTTCTGGCGGACACCGTGGTGCCGACCGGCGCCCGTAATCTGGAAGCCATCGAAAGGGTGCGGCGGGAAATCCTGCATGCGGCCGGATTGGAGGAAACGGCTATCCGGGCGACGGTGTCAACGGGCTACGGCCGCGATCGCGTCGATGGCCGCTTGGCCGCCGTAACCGAAATTACCTGTCACGCACGGGGCATCCAGACCCTCTACCCGGATACGGATATCCTGATCGATATCGGTGGCCAGGACAGCAAGGCCATTCTTCTCGACCGCCACGGCGGGGTAAGGGATTTCGCGATGAACGACAAGTGCGCCGCCGGGACGGGACGTTTCCTGGAAGCCATGGCGCGTGCCCTGCAGGTGGATATTACCGAACTGGGGGAGCTGGACCACGGCGCCCGGGAAAACCTGACCCTGAGCAGCATGTGCACCGTGTTTGCCGAGAGTGAAGTCGTCTCACTGATTGCCGGTGGCACCGAGACCCGGGAGATCGTCGCCGGGCTGAATCGTGCCATCGCTTCGCGGACAGCGGCGCTGGTCAAGCGGATCGGCGGCGAAATCGAGGCGCACAACGTGGCCATGTCCGGAGGTGTGGCCCGCAACGGCGGTGTGGTCCGGGCCATTTCCGAGGTGCTGGGGCAGCCCCTGGTCGTGCCTGGAAACCCGGATACCGTCGGGGCTCTTGGCGCCGCCCTGATTGCCCGCCAGCGCTTTCAGGGTGCCGCTGCCTGAAAGCGCCGTCACCCAAATACCAAGCGTCGCGTGCAGGCGATTTGATCGCCAGCCATGCCGTGGGGCTGGACGGTACGTGGAGAGCGACCCATGCCGACCATTGCGTCACTCCCCGCTCCGGGAGACTCGTGCCTGCCGCCGCCTGAATCGCCGGGGGCGGCAGAGAGGGTCCGGACACTGCGCCGATGGGCAATGCTGCTGTGCATGGCCGCCAGCCTGGTCCATCCCGCACGGCTCCCGGCCGCGGAGGGATATACCCTGGTTCTCAAGGACGGCCGCCGCGTCGACATCACCGCCTACGAAACGGCGGGTGATTGGGTCTACTACTACCGCTACGATGCCCGCATCGGCATTCCCCGGGACAAGATCGAGGCGATCGTTGAGCACCCTTCCAGCCCGGAACCCGCCTCCCTGGAGGACGAAATTCTGGGCCGCATCGCTGATGCGCACAAACGCCGTTTCCGTTTGGACGATTTTAAGCGGGAAGATTACGTCGCGACCGAAATCGCTCCGCTTATGTCGCCGGAGGAGCAGCAGGCCTACGTCCGCAAACTGCTTCAGTTGAAAAAAATGGAGATCTTCGAGATCGACGACCAGCGGCAGGCTGCCGAAAAGCAGGGCGATGTGGTGGAACTGGCGCAACTGGAGGAAAAGCTGATCCGCGCCCTCGCCGACTGGATCCAGGGCCGGAAGACACTGGCGCGGATGATTCGCGGCCCAACAGCGGTCGACCCTCCGATCCCGCCCGAAGACGGGAAAGCCTCCGCGGCCGACGCGGCGGCCTCAGGCGCTGAGGCATCGACGGCAACCGAGACCGCCACGGCCGGCCTGGAGAAACTGCGCTACCGCCGGGAGACGCTGCGGCTACTGGTCAAAAAGCACTACCAGGTCGACCCGCACAAGGGCGGCTTCCACACCCGTCGGCAGGCCGAGGAGGAATTGCGGATCGTCGAGCTGCAGATTCGCTATTTCGACCGCCTGACGGCAACCCCTTCCGCTGGGTCGACTGCGGCGCAGCGCCTGACCGATGCGCCGGCGGCCTCGACCGATTAAGGCGTCGCTTTCTTTCTGCCGCCCGGGTCAGCTGCCGCGGATTGCCATTGGAAGGATTCGGTGCTAAATATCGCCAGCAGTTTGTCCGGTGCGTGTGCGGCGACTTAAAACCACACGAAAAATCCGTCTGAATCCGGGGCTTTGTCGCCGGGGTCGCGCCGGCCGTTCACTGTGTTTAGCTCCTCGTGTCGACTGGAGGAATCATCATGATCGTGCCTGTCATTCTCGCCGGTGGGGCCGGCACCCGGCTGTGGCCCTTATCCCGGGAACTGCACCCCAAGCAGCTCCTGCAGCTGACCGGCCGTTACAGTATGATTCAAAGCACGCTCGACCGCTTGGCGGGCATGGCCGATCTGGCCCCGCCGGTGATCATCTGCAACGAGAGCCACCGCTTCATGATCGCTGAACAGATGCGCGAGATCGGCATCCGCCCGCAGACGATCATGCTGGAGCCGGTCGGCCGCAACACGGCACCCGCCATCGCCGCGGTGGCGCTCTACCTGGCCCGGCACTCGCGCCAGGACGACCTGCTCGTTCTTCCGGCCGATCATCATATCGAGCAACCGGCCGCATTCCATCAGGCGGTGGCTGCGGGCCAGGGGTTGACCGCCCGGAACTATCTGGCGACTTTCGGAATTGTACCCACAGCACCGGAAACAGGCTATGGCTATATCCACAAAGGCAAAGCCTTCGACACCGCGGACGGCGGTGATCAGGCCGCCGCTATCGAGGCCTTCGTCGAAAAGCCCGACCGCCAGACGGCGCAAACCTACCTCGCCTCCGGTCGTTACCTGTGGAACAGCGGCATGTTTCTCTTCCGGACCGATTCGATTCTGGAGGAGATGCAGCGGCTTGTGCCTGGAATCTTGGGTGCGTGCGAACAAGCGGTGGCGCGTGCGACATCCGACCTCGATTTCCTGCGGCTGGATCCGCAGGCCTTTGGCGACTGTCCGTCCGATTCGATCGACTATGCTGTCATGGAGAAAACCAGCCGCGGTGCCGTGGTGCCCCTGGACGCCGGCTGGAACGATTTGGGCTCCTGGGAGGCCCTCTGGGATGTGGGCGCCAAGGATGATGCCGGAAATGTGACCAGCGGTGACACCCTTCTGCACGATGTGACCCAATCGTACGTGTTGGCCGACAGCCGGCTCGTCACGGCGGTCGGGGTCGATCGCCACGTCGTGGTGGAAACGGCCGATGCCGTTTTTATCTGCCCCCGGGATCGCGTCCAGGATGTCAAACACCTGGTCACGCAGCTTAAAGCCGGCCCGCGGGTGGAGTGCATCCGTCATCGCCGGGTCTACCGGCCCTGGGGGATAGTCGAAAGCATCATCGATGCGGAGCGCTTCGAGGTCAAGCACATCACGGTCCATCCGGGTGCGCGCATATCTCTCCAGAAGCACCATCACCGGGCCGAGCACTGGATCGTCGTCAAGGGGACGGCCCAAGTGCGCCGGGGCGAGGAGGATTTTATTCTCAAGGAAGACGAATCAGCCTATATCCCGCTGGGGCAGCCGCATCGCCTCAAGAATCCCGGAAAACGCCCGCTGGAAATTATCGAGGTGCGCACAGGAATCTATCTTGGTGAAGACGATATCCAGCGCTTCGAGGACGACTACGGCCGCTGAAAGCGCGGCGGCGGTTGGCCAGGGCACCGCTGTGCGCCCGGCGCCGCCATGCCTTTTCAGCCCAACCCTATTGATCGCCAAACACAGGACAACCTTAGATGAAAAAAGCACTGATTACCGGAATCACCGGTCAAGACGGCGCCTATCTGGCCGAGCTGCTGCTGGCCAAGGGCTACGCGGTCCATGGGATCAAACGCCGTTCCTCCTCATTCAACACCGCACGGATCGACCATCTATACAAAGACCCTCATGAACAGAATGTGCGTTTTTCGATGCACTACGGCGATCTCACCGATGCCACCAACCTGATTCGCATCATCCAGGAAGTCCAGCCCGACGAGATCTACAACCTTGCGGCCCAGAGCCACGTCAAGGTGAGCTTCGAGACCCCCGAATACACGGCCAACGCCGATGCGCTTGGAACCCTCCGGCTCCTTGAGGCCATCCGCATCCTGGGTCGGGAACAACAAACGCGATTCTATCAGGCTTCCACCAGCGAGATGTATGGCAAGGTGCGGGAAATCCCCCAGACCGAGAACACCCCGTTCTACCCCCGCAGTCCCTACGGGGCAGCCAAAGTCTACGCCTACTGGATAACGGTCAACTACCGCGAAGCTTACGGGATGTTCGCCTGCAATGGCATCCTCTTCAACCATGAATCGCCCATCCGCGGTGAGACCTTCGTGACCCGCAAGATCACGCGGGCCGTGGCCCGCATGCACATAGGGCTGCAGGACAGTCTTTATTTGGGCAATCTCGATGCCCGGCGGGATTGGGGTCATGCCCGAGACTACGTCCGGGCCATGTGGCTGATGCTGCAGCAGGATGCACCGGAAGACTATGTCATTGCCACAGGTGAGGATCATTCGGTGCGCGAAATGGTGGAAAAGGCCTTCGCAGCGGTGGGTGTGGCCCTGCGCTGGGAAGGACAGGGCGCGGATGAAGCCGGGATCGTGGCCCAGGTCGATGCCGATGGCGGGTCGGCCCTGCGCCCTGGGGATGCCGTGGTGCGCATTGATCCGCGTTATTTTCGGCCCACCGAGGTGGACTGCCTGCTGGGGGATGCCTCCAAGGCAAGGGAAAAGCTGGGATGGGTGCCTGAAACCAGTTTCGACGACCTCGTGGCGACCATGATGCAGGAAGACCTGAAGGAGGCCGACCGGGATCGCCTGTGCGATATCGCCGGATTTACAACCTATCAGCATGTCGAATAAAAAGCTAAGGGATCGCCCGATGGATCGACAGGCACTTATCTTTGTGGCTGGGCACCGCGGTATGGTCGGCAGTGCCATCTGCCGGCGGCTGCAGGCCGAAGGCTTCGATCGACTGATCACCCGGCGGCGTGCCGAGCTCGACCTTACCGACCAGGCGGCCGTTCACCGCTTCTTCCAAGATCACCCCATCGATCAGGTGGTGCTGGCGGCTGCACGCGTGGGCGGCATCCAGGCCAATAATACCTATCCGGCGGCGTTTATCTACGAGAACCTGATGATTCAGGCCAACGTGATCCATGCGGCTTTTCAGTCCGGTGTGCGGCGCCTTCTCTTTTTGGGCAGCTCTTGCATCTATCCCAAACACGCGGCTCAGCCCCTCAAGGAGGAAGAACTTCTGAGCGGCTGGCTCGAGCCCACCAACGAGCCTTATGCGGTGGCCAAGATCGCCGGGATCAAGCTGTGCGAATCCTACAACCGTCAATACGGCACCGACTACCGTTCCATCATGCCCACCAATCTTTATGGACCGGGGGACAACTACGATCTGGAAACCTCGCATGTCCTCCCGGCCCTGATCCGGAAGTTTCACCTGGGAAAGCTGGCGCAGAACAGCGATTGGGATGCCATTGCCGCCGACAAGGCCCGCTATGGTTCAATCCCCGCGGATGTCCGGGACTCCCTGGGCCCTGACGGCCGCTCCGCTCCGCGGGTGGTTTTGTGGGGCAGCGGTCGTCCCTACCGCGAATTTCTGCATGTGGACGATATGGCCGACGCCTGTCTGTTCGTGATGCATCTGCCGGTGGAGGCCCTGGCCGAGGCGCTCACATCCGCGCCGCTTTCCGGCAGCGGTGCGGAGGCCGGCGTTCCGGCGCACAACCTGCGGCCGGAAACCTGTTTACTGAACATCGGCACCGGACGCGATCTGACCATCCGGGAGCTGGCGGAAACCGTGGCCGCCGTGGTGGGGTACAGCGGCGAGATCGTTTGGGACGCGGACAAGCCCGACGGCACCCCCCGCAAACAGCTCGATACGCGTCGCTGCATGCGGCTCGGATGGGCCCCCCGGATCGACCTGCAAGCGGGGATAAAACGCACCTACCAGCATTACCTGAAAGGCTGACCGAC
Organism: Desulfobacterales bacterium; assembly: GCA_030066455.1. Next base: position 10,495 of record JASJBQ010000001.1, on the reverse strand, counting down.
GGGGCCGTGTGTATCTTTCTTCGGGAACGCCCCTGACATCGGCGTGCCTTGCCGCAGCGCCGGGCCCGCCCGGAAGCCATTCGACCGGAAAGGATTGGAATATGACAAATACCGATCGCGCCCGAAAGGTCTCGCTCTCTCCCTCGGGAGAATCCTTTGAGCTGCCGCGCGAGGAGGACTATGCGCGTGAATTTATGCGGCTGCAAGAGCTGATCAGGCGCCATCGCCGTACCGGTCGTGAAATCGTCGTGGTCATGGGCGTGGGTTTTGTCGGCGCGGTGATGGCCGGCGTGGTGGCGGACGCGCCCCCGAACGACGCGGGTGAAGCGCCTTATTTCGTCATTGGCATGCAGAGGCCATCGACACGGTCCTACTGGAAAATACCGTATCTCAACCGCGGTCAGGCTCCGGTCGAGGCTGAGGATCCCGAAGTGGCGCCGCTCATCGAACGTTGTGTCCATACGCGGCAGACCCTCACGGCCACCTTTACCTACGACGCCTTGCAGTTCGCCGATGTCGTGGTGGTGGACGTGCAGTGCGACTACCTCAAGGCAAACCTGGGAGATGTTCGCAACGGTCAGGCGGACATCAAAGCTTTAGAAGAGAGCCTTAACGTGATCGGCCGCCAAATTCCCCCGGAATGTCTGGTTTTGATCGAAACCACCGTGCCGCCCGGCACCACCGAATACGTGGCCTATCCGATCATCAAGAAGGCTTTCGAAGCGCGGGGGCTCCAAGCGGCTGAACCCTGTCTGGCCCACAGCTTCGAGCGCGTCATGCCGGGGCGTGACTATGTCGCCTCGATCCGTGAGTTCTGGCGGGTCTGCAGCGGCATCAATGACGCCGCCCGGGAAAAGGTGGTTGCGTTTCTCGCGGCCATCATCGACGTCGACAACTATCCGTTGACCGTGCTGGATCGGCCCATTGAGAGTGAGACCTGCAAGATTGTGGAAAATGCCTACCGGGCCACGATTCTGGCTTTTCTGGACGAGTGGAGCGTCTTTTCCGAGCGCAACGGCGTGGATTTGCACAAGGTGGTTGAAGCCATCAAAGTACGTCCGACCCATTCCAACATGATCTTTCCCGGTCCGGGCATTGGGGGCTACTGTCTGCCCAAGGACGGCGGTCTGGGGGTCTGGGCCTACCATACCCTCATGGGTTTCGAGGATGACATTTTTAAGATGACGCCCCTGGCGATCGATATCAACGACACCCGAGCGCTGCGGGCCGTGCAACTCGTCCGGGACGCCCTGCGCAACATGGGCAAAATCGTGGCCGCCTCCCGGGTGGCGCTGCTGGGGGCGTCCTACCGCCAGGATGTGGGGGATACCCGCTACAGCGGTTCCGAGCTGATCGTACGCAAATTGGCCGAGATGGGCGCCGAGACCGTGATCCACGACCCCTATGTCAAGCGCTGGTGGGAGCTTGAAAAACAGGACAGCTATCCCCGCCCCGGTTATTCGATGGCTCGGTTTTTCCGCAATCAGGAAGGATTGCGCGATGTGGTCGTCCATCATCGTCTCGACGACGCACTGGAGGGCGTGGACGCGGTCGTCCTGGCCGTCGGACACGCACCCTATCGCCATTTGGACCCGGAGGCCGTGGTGGACATGACCGGCCGTCCGGTTGCCGTCGTCGACTGTTTCAATCTCCTGGACGATGGCCAGATTGAGCGCTTTTTCGAATTGGGCTGCGAGGTCAAGGGACTCGGCCGGGGGCACGTCAAACGCATCAAAGACCGTGTGGCCTGCCGGCCTGCCAAGCCCTGAATGATGTCATCAACCCAAAACAGCGGTGGGGGGGCTTTGCGATTGCAAAGTCCAAGTGCTGGCCGGGGCCTCCTGCTCCTGATTACCCTGGCAGCGCTCGGCCTGGTCCTCGCGATGCTCGCTGGCACCGCCGGCTGCGGCCCCTCGGTCCGCGACGCCCTGCGCCATGATGACATCGAGCGGATGGCGCACCTGCTGGACGACGGGCGGATCGTCCATCGGCGTGGTTCCAAGGGCGAAACCCCGCTGCATCTCGCCGCCAATGCCGACAGCCGGCGATGCGCGGCGCTGCTGATCGAAGCCGGTGCCGAGGTCGACGCCCGGGACCACGACGGCCGCACGCCCCTTCATCTGGCGGCTTTTCGAGGGCACCGCGAAATGGCGGCGCTCCTTGTGGAGAACGGCGCCGACATCTGGGTGAAGGACAAGCGGGGGCAGACACCCTACCGCCTGGCCCGCATCAATGGGGATGAGGAGATGTTGACCCTGATGCTGCCGTCGGACGATGCGGTCGCTTCATCCAGCGGTGAAGCCCCCTCGGCGGCGAGCGAATGGTTTACCCTTGGTCACAGTTTGGCCGTGGTCGGTGATTATGCGCAGGCGATCGAAGCCTATCAGCAGGGGTTGATGCTGGAAGGCGGGGATGCCACGATTTTTTACAATCTGGGCATCTGCTACCAGAAGACAGGCAGGCAACTTCTGGCGCTCAGGGTCTTTGAGCAAGCCGTTTTGATTGACCCATCCTACGCCGCGGCCTGGTTCAACGTCGGTATTCTGAATGCGGAGGAAGGACGCTACGCGAAGGCGGCCGCCGCCTTCGATGTGCTCCTGGCGATGGCCCCTGAAGACGATCAGGCATGGCTCAATTTGGGTTTTTGCTATGAACGGCTCAATCGGCCGCAGGATGCCGTTGGCGCCTGGCAACGGGCGGTCGAAATCAACCCGGATAGTGAGGCGGCGCGCCACAGTCTGGTGGTCGTGCTGCGCGCCCTGGGGCGCAGCGATGAAGCCGCGCGACACGCTGCGTGGCTCAAGCGAAACGGCGGTAAGGTGGGTGCCGATCTCAATTGAGGCCGCCCCAGAGATCCAGCGGGTCGCCGCAGGCCGGCCATCGGGTGGATCAAGGGGATGCATTCAGGGCGTCGTCTTTCCAGTATTTGGTGCCCTTGACCGTTGCCTGGAGGGCCAGGCCGGCTTCCGTCAATTGGTAGACGGTGATATTGTCAATGAGTGCCTCACCGCCAACGGCGGCTCCCATGTCGCTCGCCTTGGCGGCGGCGTCGGCATGTCCGCCGAACTCCCAGCCGCTGTCGACGAAGCGTTGCATGGTCTCCTGGTCGTGGAAAACAAACACGGCTCGGAAATCCTTGATACCCAGGCCCAGACCCAGGCCGAGTTCCCCCATTTTCATGTAGGTCCGGTTTTGGTCGCCGGCGCTCTGGACGACGCCGTAACCGCCGCCGAAGCTGGCGAAGATGACATTGACGTTGGCATTGCTGAAGACGGCATAACCCGGAGCCGTTGCAATCTGGGATCTGGCCTGGGGACGTACCTTATAGAGGTTGGCCAGGGTTTCATTCTGCATTTCGATGATCGCCCGGCGCTTGTCCTGCGGCCGGTGTCCATGGCTCGTGGCACAGGCGTTCAGGGCTAGCAGCAGGGCCGCGAGGGCCAGAAGCGTAACGGTCTTGATCGGGTTCATCGCAGGTCGTTCCCTTTGGAAATGGTCGGCGGCGTCCAATGCCTGTTTTGGGCCTCAAGCGGCCAGGGGTTGGTTATCGGTCGTTTGCTCCGCATCTTTAACGGGTTCATTTTATCCCGGAATCGGGCAGGAGGCAAATTTGGGGTATAGCAGGCGGCTCGAAACGCGTATCGACGAGCTTTCGGCGGGACTCGGATTCGCGAAGAAGGCCATGTTCGGCGGGATCGGCTATTTCCGCCAGGGCAACATGTGCTTCGGGATCTACGAGGATTTCCTGGTCGTTCGATTGGGCGGCGCCGAGGCGGCGGCGCCCTATCTTAGGCAGGCGCACGTTCGTCCGCTGGACATCACCGGCCGGCCGATGAAAGGCTGGATCATGGTGGCCCCGCCCGGATGCCGCGGACGGGCGAAACTGCAGGTCTGGCTGACGCTTGGCGATCGGTTCGCCCGGAGTTTGCCGCCCAAATAATGGCGGACCAATCCGCGGACGGTGGCGTGCTCGCAAGGCGTTGCCGCCATGCAGACCTCAGCACATGCCGCCGTTGACCCCGACCACTTGGCCGGTGATATACGCGGCGTCCTCCGAGCACAGGAAGCGCACGAGTTTTGCCACTTCGACCGGTTGGCCGACGCGTGCCATGGGGATCATCTGCTTGAGATCGTCCACCGGAACATCCTGAATCATTTCGGTTTCGATCAGGCCGGGCGCCACCGCATTGACGCGAATGCCCAGTCGTCCGACCTCGGCCGCCAGGGACTTGCTGGCGGCGATCAGGCCGGCCTTGGCCGCGGAATAATTGACCTGGCCCCGATTGCCCGTTATCCCGGCTACGGATGAAATCGTGACGATCGCACCGCTTTTCTGGCGCACCATTTTCTTGATGACCGGTTTGGTGACATTGTAGAAACCCTTGAGCGCCACGTCGACCACCGACGCCCATTGGCCGGGCTTCATCATGAGGAACAGATTGTCGGCCGTGATGCCGGCGTTGTTGACCAGGACGTCGATGGACTCGGCCCGCGCGATGATGGCTTTCATGGCCGCCGCGGTCTGTTCGGCATCGGCCACGTCGAAGGCCAGCGTTTCGATCGTCCCGCCGATGGCTTCGACGGCCGCTCGGGTTTCATCGGCGGCCGCCGCGTTCGAATGGTAGTTGGCAACCACGTGATAGCCGCTGCCGGCCAGTTCGATGGCGATGGCTTTACCGATACCGCGCGTGCCGCCGGTGACGATGGCTGTTTTCGGCATGGAGGTGGCTCCTTGTTGACGGATTGGTCCGGGCTGCATCGGCGCGCCGGTCGGTGCAACCTGCGGGTGCCGCATCCACCGCGATTCGCCCCATCGATTGACGGCAGTCTATCGCGTGCGTGCTTGCGGGGGGGAGCCCGCAGGCGGCATCCCGGCGCGTTTTGCGGTCTTTTCGTATTATAAAACACTTATCCTGTAAAGCGTCTCCCGGTGATCCATCCCCGTCGACCGCAGGCCTGACAGCCACGATAAGGAGGTTTCCATGAACCCTTTTCAGTTTCAGACGGCCGGCCGGATCCGGTTCGGTTGCGGCGAGGCGGCCTGTCTCGGAGAGGCGGCGGCAAGTGTGGGGCGGCGGGCGCTGTTCGTGACCGGCCGCGATGCGTCGCGCTGGGAGCCGCTGCGGGCCCATCTCGAAGCCAACGGCGTGGAAGCATTCGTTTTCAATGTCGACACCGAACCGCATGTCGAAATGATTGCGAGGGCTGTGGCCAGGGCGCGTGAAGCGGCCTGCGACCTGGTGGTGGCGGTGGGGGGCGGAAGCGTCATCGACGCCGGCAAGGCCGTGGCCGCCATGCTGGCCAATCCGGGCGAACTCATGGATTATCTCGAAGTCGTGGGGCGGGGGCAGGGCCTGAACCACCCCTCACGGCCCTGCATCGTGCTGCCCACCACGGCCGGTACAGGGGCCGAAGTCACCCGCAATGCCGTGTTGTCCGCCCGGGAGCACAAGGTCAAGGTCAGCCTGCGAAGCCCGCACATGATGCCTTCGCTGGCCATCGTCGATCCCGAGCTGACGCTGACCATGCCGCCGCCGGTCACGGCCGGCACCGGGATGGACGCCCTCACCCAGCTTATCGAGGCGCTGACCTCATCGAAGGCCAATCCTTTGACGGACGGCATCTGCCGGGAAGGCCTGGCGCAGGGTGCCGGGTATTTGCTGCGGGCTTTTCAGGATGGCGCTGATCTGGAGGCCCGGGTGGGCATGTCGCTGGCCAGTCTGTTCGGGGGTCTGGCCCTGGCCAATGCCGGCCTTGGCGCGGTACACGGTTTCGCCGGCCCGCTGGGCGGTATGATTCACGCCCCCCACGGCATGATCTGCGCCGCTCTGCTGCCGGCGGTGATGGCGGCCAATGTCGCGGCGCTGCGGGTTCAGGCGCCGGGCTCTCCCGTGCTGACCCGCTACCGGGAAGTGGCGGGGCTGCTGACCGGCCGCGCGGATGCCCGGATCGAGGATGGCATCGCGTGGATTCGTCGCCTGGTCGCCCGGTTGGAACTGCCGGGGCTCGCTTCGCTGGGTCTCAAGAAGAGTGCGCTTGACGAGGCCGTGGCCAAGGCCCGGCGGGCCAGCAGTATGAAGGGCAACCCCGTCACGCTGACGACGGGCGATCTGGAAGGTATTCTGGACGCGGCGCTGTGACGGGGGCGCCGGTCAGGGTGGCGTGCCCTGGCCCATGAACTTTTCGATCTGCGGCACCAGACGCGCCACCGCCTCCGGTGCCGACCAGATGATGTCGGGATCGGACTTGAACCAGGTAAACTGCCGTTTGGCGTAGCGCCGGGTGTCGCGTTTCATCCGGTCGACGGTGGCGTCCCAGGCCGTTTGCCCAGCCAGGTATTCGCACATATGCCGATAGCCGATGGATTGCATCGATTTGAGATCCGCCCCGTAACCCTGTTCCAGCAGGGATTGGACCTCACCCAGCAGCCCTTCGGCAAGCATGGCCGCGACCCGCCGGTTGATGCGCGCGTACAGGGCCTCGCGGTCGATGGTCAGACCGATTTTGATGGTCTCGAAACGCTTCCGGGCAAAGCCGTGGCGGCGCTGCAGGGCGGAGATCGGCTGGCCTGTGTTTTCCAGGGTCTCCAGGGCACGGATGATGCGGAAACGGTCGTGGGCGTGGATTCGTGCGGCACTTGCCGGGTCGTGGCGTTGCAAGGCGGCATACAATGCGCCAAGGCCCGCTTTTTCCGCCTGGCGTTCGAGCCGGCGGCGGATCTGCGGGTCGGGCGGTTGGGTGTCGAACAACCCGAATTCGAGGGCTTTGAGATAGAATCCGGTGCCCCCGGCCACTACCGGCAGGATCCCCCCCCGATGCAACCGGTGGATGCACGCCGTTGCCATGGTGGCATAGCGGGCGGCGTCAAAGGGTTCATCCGGCTCGACCACGTCGATCATATGGTGGGTCACCGCGGCCTGTTCCGCAGCGGTCGGTTTGGCCGTGCCGATATCCATCCGGCGATAGATCTGCATCGAGTCGGCCCCCACGATTTCACCCCCCAAATGACGGGCCAGGCGGATGGCGGCCGAGGTTTTACCGATGCCGGTGGGGCCGCAGATAACCACGATGCGGGGATGATCGGAAGGGGTGCGCATACGAATTAAATAAACCGAGTGTAGGCTCAATCGCAAGGGTCAAAGGCAGCTTTCGCGGGCCGACAATTACTTCTGGCCGGTCTGGAGCGGGCACCGCTGCACGGCCGCCAACAATGCCCCGGAAATACGGCTTTTATATTGACATTGAATGGTCAATGCTATAAACAGACTCGAATCTAATGCCAGCCCTTTGAGTATAACCGGCGGAATGCCGAAATAAAATTCATATAAAGGAGGATTCAGGTAAATGGCCAACGTTGAATTCATGGGCAAGACGTTTGAGGTGGACGAAGACGGTTTCATCGGTCACTACGAAGACGGCAAGTGCGAAGAGTGGGTTCAGTACGTCAAAAGCCAGGAAGGGATCGACGAGCTGAGCGAAGAGCATCGTAAAGTGATCACGGTTCTTCAGGAGTACTACGAGAAGAACGGTATTGCCCCGATGGTGCGGGTGCTCTCCAAAGTCACCGGCTTCAAACTGAAACACATCTATGAACTTTTCCCTTCAGGTCCGGGCAAGGGTGCCTGTAAGATGGCGGGCCTCCCGAAACCGACCGGCTGCGTCTAATGCGGCAGCCATGACGGCTGTTGCGAAAGAGCGATTGCAAGGCCCTGCCCCCAGGCAGGGCCTTTTCATTTGACGAAGTCGTAAAAAGCCCGAGAACGGCGTTACGCTTCAGCCCTCGTCATTGCGGCGTACTTTAGTACGCCTCATTCCTCGGGCTTCGCAAGCCTTGTTCTCGAGCTTTTTTCGACTCCGTCTGTAGCGGCACATACCACAGATTTTTAGTCGTTTCTGCGATCGGGGAGGGCGTACATCATGGAGCTCAAGGTCAAGAGCGGGAGCCGCACCCAGCTGATCGACATTACCGCCGATGTCCAGGCCGCCCTGCGCGATGCCGGTGTGCGTGACGGCATCTGCATGATCTACGTGCCCCACACCACGGCCGCCGTCACCATCAACGAGAACGCCGACCCCACCGTCAAATCCGATATCCTCAAAATCCTCAACCAGGTGATCCCCTTCGAAGCCGGTTACGGGCACATGGAGGGCAACTCGGCCGCCCACATCAAGTCGACCCTGGTGGGCGCCTCGGAAATGGTGGCCGTGCGCAACGGTAAGCTGCGGCTGGGAACCTGGCAGGGGATCTTTTTCTGCGAATTCGACGGGCCGCGCCGCCGCCGGGTTCACCTCTTCATGCAATGAAGGACCACCACCGAAACCAGGAAGCGCCTCATGCCCCCCAAAAACGACCTGATGGATGCCGACGATCGACGCCTGCTGAACCGGATCCAGTCCGATTTCCCGGTGACCGCACAGCCCTACCAAACCATCGGCCAGGAAATCGGTATGAGCGAGGCCGAGGTCATTGCGCGCGTTCGCCGTCTCAAGGCCAAAGGCCTGATCCGTCGTATCGGGGGCAATTTCTCGCCTGAAAAGCTGGGATTCGTGAGCACCCTCTGCGCTGCCCGGGTGCCGGCGGACGATGTCGACCGGTTTGCGGGCATCGTCAACCGCTACCCCGGCGTGACGCACAACTACCTGCGGGAAAACAGCTTCAACGTCTGGTTCACCTTCATCGCGCCCTCGATGGAGGAAATCGAGGCCAATCTGGCGGCCATCCGCGACGCCACCGGCGTGGATGTCATCATGAATCTGCCGGCCACCCGGGTTTTTAAAATCCGCGCCAAATTCGACGTCTGATGGCCGGCGACCTGCGCATCGCCGCGGCCGTGATGGCGGCCCCTCTGGGCCGGACAGCGGACAATTTCGAACGCACGGCCGAACTCGCCCGCCAGGCGCGCGACGCGGGGGCGCATCTGGTCTGTTTCCCGGAAATGAACCTCACGGGTTACAGCACCCGCCAAACCGTCCGCGCGCAGGCCCAATCCCTGGCAGCCCCCCTGGTAGGGCGACTGGAGACACTGGCCGCAGATACCTGCCTGATGATCCTGGCCGGTCTGGCCGAAGTGGATGCCCACGGCCGACTGTTTGCCAGCCAGCTGGTGACTGCCCCTGGGCAGCCGCCGGCAGTCTACCGCAAAACCCACGTGGCCCCTCCCGAACGCGACATCTTCTCGGCCGGCGATGACCTGCCGCTCTTCACGGTCAACGGCTGGCGATTCGGCATCCAACTCTGCTACGACGCCCATTTCCCGGAGCTGTCCACCCGCATGGCGCTGGACGGTGCGGAGGTCATTTTCTTGCCCCACGCTTCACCGCGCGGCACGCCGCAGGAAAAGCTCACCTCCTGGTGTCGGCACCTGCAGGCACGGGCGTTCGACAACGGTGTCTTTGTGGTGGCCTGCAACCAGAGCGGCCGCAACGGCGAAGGGCTGGAATTTCCGGGGGTGGCCGTGGCCATCGGCCCCGGGGGGCAGATTCTGGCCCAGGACGTCTCCGGCCAGGAGGGCCTCTTGTGCGTGGACCTCAAGCGCGCCGAGCTCGAGGCCGTGCGCGGCCACCGCATGCGTTATTTCCTGCCCAACCGCCGGCCGGACCTTTATTCTCCCCCCTTGGACCAGGACTGAGCGTCACGCGCCCATAACCAGTTGGGTTGCATTGCATGAGCGTCCGTGGCGAGATGGCCCCTAACGCTGCAAAAGCCAGAGGGCTTTACAGCCAAGGCGCCGAGGGTGGAGCCGTAGTGTACGACTGCAAACCCCTGGCATCCAACAGGGGTAAGGTCATGAGAGCGATCGTATACCCACCTTTTTCGTTCACAGGCCGTACGATTAAAAACTTTTGGTCATGTTAGTCAGGCAACGACAGGGTTGATTCAGCTGATGGGGGAGTAGGTCAACCGGATCGCGTCGTCCGTGCGATCCACCTGAATGTGGAACCCGGAAAGCGTCCGAGTCAGGGGGCGCCCCAGCAGGAAGTCGAGCATATCGGCTTCGGCCTGCCCCTGTTCGACCAGCAGCGCGCGCAGGCTTTCGTCGTAGCTCACCATGTCGCGGATGGCGTCCATGGCTTTCTCTCGCGCTGAAGAAGAGCCGGAAAGCGGCGGGACGAGGGCTTTCAGCCGGTGATAGGCGCAGCGCTCCTCGTGGTGGGCGATCAGTTCCCAGAGCCCGGTAACCCCCCCCAGAAGATCCTCGCGCGAAAGCCGCTCCTGCCGATAGAACGCTTCGATGGCACGGGTGTCCCAGCACTGCATCCGACGGCATTCCTCCGGTCGGTCCGCGTAGATCCGGCAGCCGCGGCCGTCCTCCGTCAGAAAGCAGCAGGTCCAATCGGCAGCATTTCCCTTGATCTTGATGATGTCGGCTTCCGCGAAGGCCAACCGGCCGGCCACGTTGTCGTGAACCGGCTCGCCGGGGCGGATGGTGTAGAGGCAGGCGGCCGGGATCAGCCCCTTTTCAACGAGCGGGCGGTCGACCGGGTGGAGGGCCGG
>JASJBQ010000244.1 GCA_030066455.1 Desulfobacterales bacterium | reverse complement strand
TTTGTTCAATGGCCGTAAAGCGTTCATAATGGTCGACCAACAAGTTCCAGGTCCGCATGCAGCGTTCGGCCTGGTGGCGGAACGTCTCGGCTTCGGACAAGCGCTTCGCGATCGGCGGGTGGTTCAGGAGAGACAGACTTTTCTCGATACGCGTGAAGGCGGCTGATTCGAAGGGTGACAGCTTTGGCCGCAGGTTTTCTTTTTGCAGGGTGGCGCGCTGGTCGGCCTGGGCCACCGCTTCGAGACTGGCTGTGGTTAGACCGAAATCCCGTTCGCGCAGCCCGAGGCCGGCCTTTAGCAGGACGCGTGCCCGCGCCAGCTGAAGTTCGCGCTCATCGATTTTGCTTAGCTGTTTGAGGACCTGTGCGTAGCGGGCTTTCTCTGCCGCCAGCGTGGCCTTCAGGGATTGAATCGTCGCCACGGTCGCTTTCGGGGCCTCGGGCTTGCCGAGCGGGAGCCCGAACTTCGGCGGGGCCTGAAGGATGTTGAAAACCCCGGCGTAGGTTCGCGCGAGCGCTTCATGGTCTTCGGCTTCACGGTTACGGCTCTCAATCAGTTGGGTGAAGGGGATGATACGATCTGGCGGTATCTTCTGGCCAAGTACGTCCTCGTAGTAGGCGGCGGTGTCGCGGCGGCAGGTGGCGGTGAAATCGGTGAACAGGATCGATGCTGGCGGGGACGACTGGTAGAGCCCATCGGTATTTGGTGGCGGCTCCTGGGCCAGGAGCCGTTTCAATACCGGAGCCTCCGTCTCCAGAACGAATTGCGGGGAAGGGCTGAAGCGCCGGGCGGCGGCGATCCGCTCAGCCGTGGTGGGATGCGTGTCGAAAACGCTGCGCCGGCGGTCGGCAAATAAGTGATTGAGGTAGTTTTCCCTGTCGGCCGGCGCGATCTGGTGGGCGCGGACGAAAATCAGGGCCGGTAGATCGTCCACCAGGCGGCCCTCCTGCCATGCGCGCTGAAGATCGTTGCGGGCCCACTGATGGGCCCACGACAGGATACCCAGCTGCTCGGAACTGGATTGGAAGACGTCGGCGCCGACCAAGGAGAGGCCATGGCGGTCGGCATCGTATTCCATCTGCCGCATCATAAAGCAGCTGATGATTTCGCCGACCCGCATGAGGCCGGCCAGGATTCTGCGGGTCAACCAGATGAAAAAGCGTGCCACGTGGAAGATGACGGCCAGGCGAAAATCCAGATCCTTACTCCAGCGCACCAACCGCATGTCCCAGGCATCCTCTTCGTAGACGACCCGGGCAAACCAGTGGTTGACCCAACGGATGATGTAGGTCAGCCGCATGCCGGCGGTTTGGGCGAAATGCCCCAGTTCATGACCGATCACTTCGGTCAGCTGGTGAAGGTTGCTGCCGGCGGCCAATGGCAGTCCGATACTCAGTTCCAGCTCGTTCTTGAGCAAACCCCGCAGTCCCGGTCGCAGGCCGGCAGCGGCATTGACTTCCATCATCGTATAGATGGCCACCGGCACAGGCGCGCCCAGCGTTTCAGCCACCCTGCGCACATAGCCGTATAGAAAGGGCTCGTGGTCGGGTTCGAGGGCCATTCGGCGGTGCCTGCCGGTCTGTCGAACAAAGATGGGTTTGATCATAAAGAGCAGCAGCAGTGCCCCGACGACGATCGGTGCGACATAGATCAGGAGCGCACCCCGCGTACTGCCGGAAGTCTGGAAGAGCGCGTGGTGCGTGGTGATGTGATAATACAGCAGGTATCCGCATGCCGCGACCAATCCGAGGTAGATCAGGGGGAGCAGCAGCATGGCACAAGCGGTAACCGCCAAGCCGAGGCGATAGACCGGCGCGATCGGAATCCTTTCCACCGGTCCCTGAAACCCTTTGAGGATGGCCTGGTGGACCTGGGCGCGGTCGACGGGCGCCCCTGGTTTTTGTTCCGCGGGTGATGTCGATACGGGGACGAAACGCGCTGGACAACCGAGCTGGTTCAGGTGGTCGACGAGTCCCTGGATCCTGCGCGGGTTGAGATTGAGCCGCAAGGCCGTTTGGGGTCCCCGCACCAGGGCCGCTATTTTATCCGGGGCGGTGCGGGGCAGGAGTCGGCGTAGGAAAGTGCCAACCCGCTGCTGGTCCTGGCGGCGGCGAATGGGCCCGAGCACGAGCTGTCCCCTGATTTTGGTTTTGGTTGGCTTGGCAGTCATCGATTGCTCCGGGTGTCGATTTCAGTGTTCTCCTCTGGTATCGACCAATTCAACGTATCGGATAAGCTTACAGGGTTCATCGGATCGCAAATTCGCCAGGGCGGGCACACGGGTTAACGCGGCGGGCGGTCGAGGTGGGCCAACTGACGACCATTATAGCAGCCCTCATCGGGCTGTAAACCAAAACGCCACCGGCGGCGGTATTCGCGGGCCCCGGAAGCTTGTTGCCGGTCAAGATTGCAAATCGGCCGCTAAATCCATATACTGCCGTTATCAATGCTGCCAAGCAGGCCGTCTGTCGATTGTCGCAGACGTCGGATCCGATGCATCCCACGCCCAAAAACCCCTGGCGATAAGCGGGCGCAATGGCCAACCCCACCAAATCGATCGGTGAAGTCAAAGCCAAGTTCACCGGACTGGTGCAGTTTGTGGCGGGCGACATCTGGCGCGCACGCGTGCAGGAGATGCCCTTTCTCAAAAGGCTCTGGATACGGAGTCTGCGCATCCTGCTGCTGGCCCTGCGCGGTTTTCGCGAAGACGCCTGCATGCTCAGGGCTTCCTCGCTTACGTTCTACACCCTGCTGTCCATCGTCCCCGTGGTGGCCATGGCCTTTGGCATCGCCAAGGGCTTCGGTTTCCACGATATGCTTGAAAGGCAACTCTACCAGAATTTTCCGGGGCAGGAGGAAGTGGTCAGTCGGGTGGTGGTTTTCGCCGACAGTTTGCTGGTAACCGCCAGGGGCGGGGTCATCGCCGGATTCGGTCTGGTCGTCCTTTTCTGGGCGGTATTCAAGGTGCTGGGCAACATCGAGCATTCGTTCAACCAGATTTGGCAGGTCAAGCGCGAGAGGACGCTGGCCCGCAAAATCGGCGACTATCTGGCGATCATGCTCCTCAGCCCGGTCCTGGTCATCCTGCAGAGCAGTGCCACGGTCTTCGTCACGACGCAGATTACCAATGTTACCCAGAAGATCGCCCTCCTGGGCTATTTCAGCCCTTTGATTTATTTCTCCTACAATTTGATGCCCTATCTCCTCGTGTGGGTGCTGTTCACCCTGATCTATCTCGTCATGCCCAACACGCGTGTCAAATTTCGTTCGGCCCTGGTGGCCGGCATCATCGCCGGTACCGGTTACCAGATCCTGCAGGGCTTTTATTTTGCCTTTCAGATCGGTTTCGCCCGCTACAACGCCATCTACGGCAGTTTCGCCGCCTTGCCCCTTCTGCTGGTCTGGCTGCAGGCAAGCTGGTTGATCGTGCTGCTGGGGGGCGAAATTGCCTATGCCACCCAGAATGTCGGGAAGTACGAATTCGAACAGGACACTTCGCATGCCAGCCCGGGGCTGCGCAAACTGGTGGCCCTGCGCATCTGCCTGTACATCGTTCGGCAGTTCGGTCAGGGATCCACACCGGTGGAGAGCGATCAGATCGCCGACGATCTGGGCCTTCCGCTGCCGTTGACCCACCGCGTGCTGCGTGAACTGACCGACAGCGACATCCTCAGGGAAGTCCAACTGGTCGACAGCAAGTTGCAGGGCTTCATACCGGCGCGGGACGCCGACCAACTGAGCATCAGCTTTATCCTCGAGGCGCTCGAAACGCGCGGCGTCAATGGCATCCCCATGCCGGAGTCCCCGGAATTCGTGGCCCTCTCCGACGCCCTGGAGGACCTGCGGCTATCGGTCCAGCGCTCGCCGGGCAACAAGCTTCTGAAAGAAATCTAACAGGCCGACGGCAAACGACGGGATCGAATCACGCCGTGTTGACAAGGGTTGCGGCACAAAAATATAGTGCCGTGCAGCCGTCCACCGCACCCCCTCTCACCGGGGCCTGCATACCGGCCGACCCGCGGCCGATAGAAAATGGGGAACAGACATGGACTACATGCTGTCGACCAAGGAGGTCGCCCGCTTTATCGGCGTCAACGAGAAGATGGTCTACACCCTTGTGGCCGAAAAAGGGTTGCCGGCCACCAAGATCACCGGCAAATGGCTGTTCCCGCGCCACCTGGTCGAACAGTGGATCGAGGCCAACACGATCAATTACCCCGAACCCCGTAAGGACCTGCCGCCTTATGAGGGGATTCTGATCGTGGCCGGCAGCAACGACCCCTTGTTGGAGAAGGCCATCAGCCTGTTCAACCAGGTTCATCCCGAGCATGTCGCGGTCTTCGGCAATCTGGGCAGTCTGGGGGGGCTGCGGGCTCTGCGGCGGCGCATGTGCCACATGGCCAGCAGCCACCTGCTGCAGGAGGAGGATGACGAATACAATTTCGATTTTGCCGCCCGGGAGCTCGGGCATGCACCGGCCGTGGTCAATTTTTGCCGCCGTGAGCAGGGCATTCTCGTGGCGGCCGGCAATCCCCGCGGGATTCGTTCGGTGGCCGACCTCGCTATCCAGGGACTGCGCCTCGTCAACCGGCCCAACAGCACGGGTACGCGTCTGCTGCTCGACCGCGAGCTTGAAAAGGCGGGCATCGAAGGGCCGTCCCTCGACGGCTACCATCGTGAGGTAGCCCGCCATCTGGATGTGGGGCTGGAGATTGCGGCCGGACGGGCCGACGCCGGGCCCGGCATCCGGGCCGTGGCCGGCATGCTGGGGCTCGATTTCATCCCCTTGCGCTGGGAACGCTACGACCTGTTGGTGACCAAGGAGCGCTTCTTCGACCCGGGCGTGCAACTCTTTTTGGGTTTGCTGACGGAGAAGAGCTTCCGCCAGCTGTCGGATACGCTGGAAGGCTACGATGTCCGTTTGAGCGGAAAGATGGTATTCCCCGCTAAAAGCGCCTGACCGCCGACCGTCGGCGCCCGCCCCGCGGTAGGGGCGGCCCTCGCCCCGTCAATTGGAGCGTTCTAGGCTATTTTCCCGATATAGCGGCGCGGCACGCGCGCGAAATTGGTGAAGACGACTTCGTAGTTGATGGTTTCCAGCAGGTCGGCCACGGTGTCGGCGCTGATTTCCGCATCGCCCTGGCGGCCGATGATCACGACCTCGTCTCCCGCGGCCACATGCGCGACGGCCCCCACGTCCAGCATGATCAGATCCATGCACACCCGTCCCACGATGGGCACCGCGACCCCGCGCACCAGCATGTGGCCGCGGTTGGAAAGCCGCCGCTGGATGCCGTCGGCATAGCCGGTGGCCACGGTGGCGATCCGGGTGGCATGCGGTGCCTGCCAGGTCATGCCGTAGCTTACCGGAAAACCGGCCGGAACGTCCTTGACCTGCAAGATGCGGGATTTGAGCGCGAGCGCCGGTCGGAGCTCGATACGCCGGCAATCGACCGCGCGCGAGGGGTAGAGACCGTAGAGGGCAATCCCGGGCCTGACGGCATCGAAATGGGATTCGGGCAGGTCGATGACCCCGGCGCTGTTGGCGGCGTGGCGCAGGCCGGTGTCGATGCCCGCCCGGGAGAGCTGGTCGAGGAAGGTGCTGAAGATCTCGAGTTGCAGGTCGGCAAAGGATTTGTCGGCCTCGTCGGCAGCAGCGAAATGGGTGAAGATGCCTTCGAGGCGTACACCGGTCAATGCTTGCAGCGTGCGGACTTCCTCAACCGGCGGCAGGGTGGGATCGCTTCCGCGAACACCGCAGTCCGGAACGAGGCCCAGGCGGCCCATGCCCGTATCGACCTTGAGATGGACGGGGATCTCGCGGTTCAACCGGGCCGCGCGGGCAGCCAGGCCGTGTGCATCCTCCAGAGAGGTCACCCCCTGAATGAGGTTGTTTGCGATAATGCGTTCGGCGAAGGCGGGGAATGTCGGACCCATCACCAGAAGGGGGGCTTTCAGGCCGGCGCGGCGCAGCTGGGCGCCCTCGTCGATGCGGGCCACGGCCAGCATGTCGGCGCCGTTGGCCAGGGCCGTCCGGGCCACCGCTTCGGCACCGTGCCCGTAACCATCGGCCTTGACCACCGCCATCAGACGGGCCTGGGGCCGGGTGATGCGCCGCAGTTCCCTCACATTGTGGGCAATGGCGTCGAGGTCGATTTCGGCCCAGATATTCGGAAGGTCCATGGGTTTGCTCTCCACAACAGGCGCACGTTGACGGGCCGCCGGAAATGCATTGTCTCATAGCCGAGTTGCCGGGTTTTGGCAATGGAAGTCAAATCGTGGAAGGGCGGGCGGCCTTCAGGCGCCAAAGGTCCTTTCAGCCGTTTCCATGATGGCGGCGGTGTCCCCCTGCATGATGCCTTTGATCTTGCCGATGGTGACGGGCAGCGCCGAGGAGATAAAATAGGCGGCCGTCTTGATCTGGCCGTCCAGAAAGGCCGCATCACGATGGGCGCTGATCATCTGGGACGCATCGGGAGCATCCGCAGTCAGCGCCTGCAGGCGGGGATAGGCGCAAACGGCCCGTTCGAGCAGCATCCAGGCAAGGATGATATCGCCGGTGACATCCAGAAACGGGTGGGCCTGGGTAAAAGCCAGCTTGATATCGGCCCCCCTGGCGCGTTTGCTGAGGAAGACCGCAACCTCGCCGTAGCGGTTCAGAGCGGCTTCGAGCTTCTCGCCCAGCGCCCGCAGGTCCTCGATCTTTTCGGTCTTCTGGATGCCGGCGCGCACGGTCTGCATGAAAAACATAAAAATTTCGCCCTTGCGTAGGCCGATTTTGCGTCCCAGCAGATCCATGGCCTGGATGCCGTTGGTGCCCTCGTAGATGGTGGTGATCTTGCAGTCACGCATGAGCTGCTCGATGGGGTATTCCTTGGTATACCCGTAACCGCCGAAGACATTCATCGCCAGATCGCAAACCTCCATGCCGCGTTCGGAACAATAGGCTTTCACCACGGGTGTCAATAACTCAATCAGGCCGCCGTAACGTGCGCGGTCTTCGGCATCGGCTGCGGTCGCTTCCAGGTCTAAGAGGTAGGCCACGTAGAAGGTGAAGCTGCGCATGCCGTCCACGAGCGCCTTCATGCGCATGAGCATTCGCCGGACGTCCGGGTGGCGAATGATGGGGACCGACGCGCCTGTGGGGTTGCCGGGCGTGAGCTCACGCCCCTGGACGCGGGTCCGGGCGTATTCGGCCGCGTAAAGATAAGCTGCCGAGCCGTGCAGGAAGCCCTGCTGGCCGACGCCCAGCCGGGCCGCGTTCATCATCTGGAACATGATGGACATGCCCTGGTTTTCGGCTCCCAGCAGCAGGCCGCGGCAGGGACCGTCGGCCCCCAGGGACATGCTGCAGGTCGGGCTGCCGTGCAGCCCCATTTTTTCTTCGACACCGGTGCAGAC
>JASJBQ010000022.1 GCA_030066455.1 Desulfobacterales bacterium | reverse complement strand
GACGGTACGGACGGCTATTACGGCATCCGCGGCTTTTTCCAGTGGCTCGAAACCAAGACCTACAAGATGCACGTGCGGGTGTTTCTGTCGCGCTACCGCAGTTACGACGCCTGCCCGGACTGCGCCGGTACACGCTTCAAGCCCGAAACCCTGCTCTACCGCTTGGCCGGTAAACACATTGCCGATATCTACGCGCTGAACATCGACGCAGCCATGGCCTTTTTCGACGGGCTCGGCGACACCGCCCGCAACGAGGCCGACCGCCTGGTGCTGGGCGAAGTCCGCGGCCGCCTGCGCTACCTTCAGGACGTGGGCCTGGGCTACCTCACCCTGGACCGCCAGTCGCGCACCCTTTCCGGCGGGGAGGTCCAGCGCGTCTCGCTGGCCTCGGCCCTGGGCTCCTCGCTGGTCAACACCCTCTACGTGCTCGACGAGCCGAGCATCGGCCTGCACCCCCGCGACAACCACCGCCTGATCGGGATCCTCAAGGGGCTGCGCAAACTGGGCAACACCGTGGTGGTGGTGGAGCACGATCCGGACATCATCCGCGCCAGCGACTATATCCTGGACATGGGGCCGCTGGCCGGGGAGCAGGGCGGCGAAATCCAGTATTTCGGGCCCACCGCCGGGATCAACGGCTCGCTGACCGGGCAATATCTCCGGGGCGCGAAGACCATTGCCGCCCCGGACAAGCGCCGCCCGCCAAACAAACGGCGGCTCACGATCCAGGCCGCCGCCCAGCACAATCTCCAGGAGATCGACGTGTCCATCCCGCTGGGGCTCTTCGTGGTGCTCACCGGGGTGTCCGGCTCGGGCAAGTCCACCCTGGCGGAGGAGATCGTCTACCGGGCGCTCAAGAAGCACCTGGGCGACCCCCAGGGCCGCCCCGGCCGCCACCGGGCGCTCGAGGGCGCAGGCTTCGTCGGTGACGTGGCCCTGGTGGACCAGCGTCCCATCGGGCGCACCCCCCGGGCCAACGCCCTGACCTACACCAAGGCCATGGACCCCATCCGCCGTTTGCTGGCCGCCACCGACGACGCCCGCGCCCGGGGCTTCGGGCCGGGGCATTTTTCCTTCAACGTGGACGGCGGGCGCTGCGACACCTGCAAGGGCGACGGGTTCGAAAAGATCGAAATGCAGTTTCTCTCCGACGTCTACGTGGCCTGCCCCGGGTGCAGCGGCCGGCGTTTCAAACCCGAAATCCTGGCCGTGACCTACAACGGCCGCAACGTGGACGAAATCCTGAACCTGACGGTGGACCAGGCCCTGGCCTTCTTCGCCGACCGCCGCCAGATCACGGCCGCACTGCGCCCGCTGGCGGACGTGGGACTGGGGTACCTGCGCCTGGGCCAGCCCCTCAACACCCTCTCGGGCGGCGAGGCCCAGCGCCTGAAGCTCTCCCGCTTCCTGGCGCCCCGGCGCAAGACCAAAACCGGCGGCGCCCCGCTGCTCATCTTCGACGAACCCACCACCGGCCTGCACTTCGAGGACATCCGCATCCTGCTCAAAGCGATGCAGACGCTCGTGGACCGGGGCCACAGCGTGCTCGTGATCGAGCACAATCTGGACGTGATCAAGGCGGCGGACTGGGTCATCGACCTGGGCCCGGACGGCGGGGACGCCGGCGGCCGGGTGGTGGCCCAGGGCCCCCCCGAAGCCGTGGCCCGGGTCCCGGATTCTCACACCGGCCGTTTCCTGTTGACGGCCCTGGCGGCTGAAGGAAAGGACAGCGTCCTCCGGCCACCGGCGGATGCGGTGGCCGAGGCGGCCGCGGCTTACCTGCCCGCACCCGCGTCCGAAACGATCCACATCCGGGGCGCCCGGGAACACAATCTGCAAAATCTGGACGTCACCCTCCCCCACCGGGAGCTTGTGGTGCTCACCGGGGTGTCCGGCTCGGGCAAGTCCACCCTGGCCTTCGACATCCTGTTCGCCGAGGGCCAGCGCCGCTATCTGGAAAGCCTGGCCCCCTACGTGCGCCAGTACATGAAGATTCTGGAGCGGCCCGAGGTCGACCTCGTCACCGGGCTGGCGCCCACCGTGGCCATCGAGCAGCGTATCAGCCATGCCAGCCGCCGTTCCACCGTGGCCACCCTGACCGAGATCTACCATTTCCTGCGCCTGCTTTACAGCAAGCTGGGCACGCAGCACTGCACCGGATGCGGGCGGGCGCTCACGGCCCAGTCGCCCGACGAGATCCGGGCGCAGCTCGACACCCGCTTCCCCAAGGGGCCGGGCTGGATCCTGGCCCCCAAAATTACCGGGCGCAAGGGCTTCCACAAGGAGATCTTCAGCCAGGCGCTCAAAAAAGGAATCAAACGCGCCCGGGTGGACGGGGAACTCACGGCCATCGAAGCGGGCATGGCCCTCAGCCGCTACCACGAGCACACCATCGAGCTGGTGGTGGGCAGCCTGGCCGCCAAGGACCGCGCCGGCATCGTGTCCCGGGCGTTAAAAGAGGGCGACGGCAGTTTGATCGTCCTGCGGGGGAAAAAGGAGGAAATCTTCAGCCGCCACGGCGTCTGCCCGGACTGCGGCATCGGGCTGGAGAAGCTCGACCCCCGCCTGTTTTCCTTCAACAGCCGCCAGGGGGCCTGCCCTGAGTGCCACGGCCTGGGCCAGACCGGGGGCGAGGAGGACGACGGGCCGCGTGCGACCTGCCCGGCCTGCCAAGGCAGCCGCCTGCGCCCCGAGGCCGTGGCCGTGACGGTGCGCGGCCGTTCGATCTGGGATCTGGTCCAGAAGCCGGCCCGGGCGCTGGCGGCGGAGCTCAAACGCTGGCGCTTTCCCCGCCACCAGCAGGCCGTGGCCGCGCCGGTGATGGCCGAGACCCTGTCCCGACTCGCACTCCTCAACCGCCTGGGGCTGGGCTATCTCTCCCTGGGCCGCAGCGGCGACACCCTTTCGGGCGGCGAGGCCCAGCGGGTGCGGCTGGCGGCCCAACTGGGCTCCAACCTCACCGGTGTGACCTACGTCCTGGACGAGCCCACCATCGGGCTGCACCCGCGCGACAACGGCATCCTGGTGGACGCCCTCAAAGAGCTGCGCGACCGGGGCAACACCATCGTGGTGGTGGAGCACGACGAAGAAACCATCCGTGCGGCCGACACCATCATCGATCTGGGCCCCGGTGCCGGCGAGCTGGGGGGGCGGATCGTGGCCCGGGGCCGGCTCGAAGATCTCCGCCAAGCCAAGGAATCGGTGACGGGGGCTTTTCTCGGCGCCGGTCACAGCGGCAACGGTTCGCGGCAGCGCGTCAGGGCCCGAACACCGCGGCTCAAGATCCACGGGGCGGCAGCCAACAACCTCAAGCGTGTCAAAACCGACCTGCCGCTGGGCTGCCTGGTGAGCGTCACCGGGGTGAGCGGGTCGGGCAAGTCGTCGCTGCTCAAGGAGGTGGTCTACAAGAACCTGGTGAACCTTCTGGGCCGGCGCGACGACCCGGCGGGCGCTTGCCGCCGGATTACCGGGTGGCAGACCCTGGACCGCGTGCTCGAGGTGGATCACAGCCCCATCGGCCGCACCCCGCGCTCGGTGCCGGCCTCCTACGTGGGTTTTCTGGTCGACATCCGCAAGCTTTTCGCGCTGACCCCCGAAGCCCGTGCCCGGGGCTACCAGCCCGGCCGCTTTTCCTTCAACCTCACGGGCGGGCGCTGCGAAAACTGCCAGGGTCAGGGGCACCCCAAGGTGGCCATGAGCTTTTTGCCCGACGTCTACGTGCCCTGCGAGATCTGCCGGGGGGCGCGCTTCAACACCGAGACCCTGGCCATCACCTTCCGGGGCAAGACGATCGCCGACGTGCTGGCCATGACCTTTGCCGAGGCCCTGCAGTTTTTCCACGCCATCCCCTCGATCCGCCGGGCCGTCCAGTTCGTGTGTGATATCGGTCTGGGCTACCTGCGCCTGGGCCAGCCCAGCCCGACCCTCTCGGGCGGCGAGGCGCAGCGCATCAAGCTGGCCCGCCAGCTGGTCAAACCTGCCCGCGGCCACACCCTCTTCATCCTGGACGAGCCCACCACCGGCCTGCACCTGGCCGACGTCAGCCGTCTGGTGGACGTGCTCCAGGACCTGGTGGACCGGGGCAACACGGTGGCCGTCATCGAGCACAACCTCGACTTCATCGCGGCCTCGGACTACATCATCGACCTGGGTCCCGAGGGCGGCGACCAGGGCGGGACGATCGTGGCCGCCGGGCCCCCGGCGAACATCCTGCGCCAGACCCGACAATCCCACACGGCCAAGGCCCTCAAGGCCCATCTGAACAGGAATTAATGCCGGATAGTTTGCTGATCGCTTGACAATCGGCGATTAAGCCCGTAGTGTGCTGCCAACTTAACCGCTGTTCCAGGAGAAAACTGATTGCATCGTGAGCCCCGGAATACCCCGGGGCTTTTTTTTTGGAAGCGCACAACCCGAAGGACTTTTTTAATTAATGGATTTCAAGACGTTCGAATTTCACCCCCAGGTGGCCGCCGACATCGCCGCGGCCGGCTACTCCACGCCAACCCCCATCCAGGCCCGGGCCATCCCCGCTGTGATGCAGGGGCGCGATGTTATGGGCCTGGCCCAGACCGGCACCGGCAAGACGGCCGCCTTTGCGCTGCCGATCCTGAACCGCCTGATCAAGGGCCGCCGCGGCACGCTGCGCGCCCTGGTGGTGGCACCCACCCGCGAGCTGGCCGAACAGATCAACGCGGCGTTCCAAACCCTGGGCCGCAAGAGCGGTCTGCGCAGCACCACCGTCTACGGCGGGGTCGGCATCAATCCCCAGATCAACCGCCTGCGCCGCGGCGTCGATATCCTCGTGGCCTGCCCGGGGCGCCTGCTGGATCATATCGACCGCCGCACCGTGGATCTGTCCCGCCTCGAAGTGCTGGTCCTGGACGAAGCCGACCAGATGTTCGACATGGGATTCTTTCCGGATATCCGGCGCATTGTGGCCCGCCTGCCCGACAAACGGCAGACCCTTCTGTTTTCGGCCACCATGCCGGAAGAAATCAAAAAGCTGACCCGGGAGGTCCTGCACCGGCCGACCACCGTCCAGGTGGACCGTGTGGCCCCGGCCGTCACGGTCAGCCATGCCCTCTATCCGGTGGCCCCGCACCTCAAGACGGCGGCCCTGCTGGAGCTGCTGCAGCACACCGACACGGCCTCGGTGCTTGTTTTCACCCGCACCAAGCACCGCGCCCGCACCCTGGGCCGCAAACTCGAAAACGCCGGCTACCGTGCGGCCTCGCTCCAGGGCAATCTGTCCCAGAACCGCCGCAGGGCCGCGCTGGACGGGTTCCGGGACGGCACGTTTCAAATGTTGGTGGCCACCGACATCGCCGCCCGCGGCATCGATGTGAGCCGGGTGTCGCACGTCATCAACTACGACATTCCCGACACCCCCGAGGCCTATATTCACCGTATCGGCCGCACCGGCCGCGCGGCCCGCAGCGGCGACGCCTTCACCCTGGCGACCCCCGAGGACAAGGGCATGGTCCGTAGTATCGAGCGTGTCCTGGGCGCCCCGCTGGAGCGCCGGTATCTCGAGGATTTCGACTACCTGCGCCCTGCGCCCCGGCGTGACGGCGAATTCAGCCGCCCGCCGCGAACGGCTTCCCGGAACCGCCGTCCCGCCTGGATGGGCAAAGGCACAAAGCCGGGTGGTGGCCATGCCCGCCGCCGGCCATTCTCCCGCACACGGCGCCCCCGCAAAGGCTCCCTCCAGGCCGCCCTGGCCTGAGGCGCATGCTACAGCCTAAATTCAATAAATTTTTCACCGATGAAGGGCGGTCATCACGGCCGTCCCGGTCGTTCGCAGACAATCCGGCTCGGCTCGATTGCTTATCGGAGGCTTCATCTGGAAGGGATGTTATTGAGCACCGCTCCAGCCGTGCGCAGGGGGCGCTTCAGAATAATTGCTGCGACCGGATGGCTAAGCCCAAAGCCCGAGAGCAAGGCTTGCAAGGCCGGAGGAGGGAGGCGTACATCGGTACGCCGCAGCGACGAGGGTCGAAGCGTAACGCAGCTATCGGGCTTTGGGCTTAGCCATCCCGGCGGCGCCTTCAGGGTTTGCGCCGGTCATATCCCGACAGCACCCAGACCCCTCCCCAGAAAAGCAGAACCGGCAGTGCGCCCACGCCCGTAAACAGGATCAGGTTGCCACCCCAGGGCTTGAGCCACAGGGCCGTGACGACCAGCCAGACCGCCGATGCGAACAGCGCCAGGCGCCATTTGCCGGGAATCGGTTTGACCCGGACAGGCGGCCGGGCGGTCCGGGTCGGCCGGGCCACCAGGCGGGGCAGGAAGAAGAGCACGATCACGATGAGGACGAGAACCAGAATTTCCTGAAGACCCGACAAGCGTCGCTCCTTGCCATCTGTTTTTTGACCGAACCGGGCCCCCGCTGCCGGGGGTGTGTGGTTCTACCGCAACCGGTAGGCAAGCACAACCCTTGGCCGGCGCGGGTCCGGCCTTTTATCCGCGTCGGAATCGCTATCGGGATCGGAATCGAATTATTTTGATTTTAACTTTTGTTCGAAGCCCGATGCCGATACCAACAATAGATTGAGGGCCTTTAGCAACCCGAGTACCTGTGGCCGTTCAGAAATGGTAAATTTTGGTTCAGGCCAAGGCCGCAGCGATTTTGAAACCGGAGGCGTAGTATTGCTACGTCGAGGATTTCAATGGCGCGAGAACGCCGGCCTGGGCTAAAAGATGCCAATTATGGACGGCCACAGCGGGCCGCCATGGCCAACCAGGTCTCGCGCTCCTCGACCGCCAGGATATCAAATCCCGCGGCCTGAAGGGCCTCCCGCACGGTGTCGCCCTGGTCCGCCGTGATCCCCGAGCAGATGAAGCGCCCCCCCGGTGCTATGGCGGCCCCCAGGTGGTCCAGCAGGTTCACGATCACGGCCGCGTAGATGTTGGCGGCCACGAAGGTGTAGCCCCCCCCGGCCTCCCGGGCCAGATCGCCGGTCCAGATCTGCCAATGGTCTTCGGCCACGTGGTTGCGCCGCAGGTTTTTCCGTGCGATCTCGACGGCCAGGGGGTCTTTGTCCACTCCGTGGAGCACAGCGGCCCCGAGGTGGGCGGCGGCCACCATCAGGATTCCCGAACCGGTGCCCACGTCCAGAAAACGGTCGCCCGGCGTGAGCAGGCGCTCCATCAACCCCAGGCACAGGGCCGTGGACGGATGGCCCCCCGTGCCGAAGGCCATGCCCGGGTCGATGTCGATCACGATCTCGCCGGGCCGGGCGGCATAGTCCCGCCAGGTGGGTTTGACCACGAAGCGCGACGAAACTTTTTCCGGCCAGAAAAAGGCCTTCCAGGATTCGGCCCAGTCCTCCTCGGCCAGCGAACGGTAGAGCACCCGGTAGTCCATGGTCAGGCGCGCGGCCAGTGCGCCCACAGCCTGCTCGAAGGCCCGCCGCCGGGTCTGATCGAAAGTCTTTGCCGCGAAATAACCGCTCACGCTGTTGACGGGGGCCCTGACGTCCTCGTCCATCAGCGCGTCGGGCGGAACTTCGGTTTCCGGGTCTTCCACCACCACGCCCCGTACACCGAAGGCGTAGAAGACATCGGCGACCAGCTCTTCGGCCGCGGCATCGGCGGCAATGTCGAATTCGATTTTGGCTTCGATCCATTCCATCAGGTGCCTCTCTGTGAGTGTTCATCCACGGCCGGCATCTTGCGATCCCCGCCTGCGTTCTCGCCCCAACGTTTATCCTCGACGTAGCGCAGCTACGCCTGCGGTACCCGTTGGGCTGCGGCCTTGCCGGAGACCGCAACCTACCGACCGTGAATGAACACCGTGCTACACGAGTATGGTCTCAATATAAACCCGAATGGATTGCCATATAGGCCCTTTGTCCCGCGCCGAGCATCGACGGATCGAACCGATAGGCCCCAACGGATTCGTAAAAGGCCCGAGAGCAAGGCTTGCGAGGCCCGAGGAACGAGGCGTACTGAGTGTACGCCGCAGTGACGAGGGCTGAAGTGTAACGCTGCTATCGGGCTTTTTACGAATCCGTCTCACTTTTCAAGGATGGATTGAAATACCCGTGTTTCAGATTCGGGAAGCGTTTTTTGACCCTTTTCAGCAGTTGCGCCACCCCCATGGGCGTGCCGTGCTTCGCGACCGCTTTCATGGCCGCGTAGTAGCGCCGGGGGTCGTAGTTCAGGTTGCGCCACTGGATCAGCTGGATCGGGCGTTCTTCCAGGAAAGTCTCCAGGGCGGCGAATTCTTCGGGCGTGTCCGTGACGCCGGGCAGGTTGAGGTAGTTGAGGGCCACGTGGCCGCCACGCGCCATGGCATTTTCGATGCTAAGCATCACGTCGGCAAAGGTATAGCCCCGGGGCTTGAAATAGGCCCGGTAGCAGTTCGGCCGCAGGCTGTTGATGCTCACCCGCATGCTGTCCAGGCCGGCGTCGAAGAGGCGGGCCACGGTGTCCGGCAGGCTGGCATTGGTGTTCAGGTTGACCGTGCCGCGATCCGTTGCGTTGCGGATCAGGCGGATGGCCGGTTCGATGGCCTCGGCCGCCAGCAGGGGATCGCCCTCGCAGCCCTGGCCGAAGCTCACCACCCCGTCGGGCACCCGTTCGATGTGAGCCAGCGCCACCTCGGCGATTTCTTCGGGCGCGGGGGTGAAATCGATCCGGTCCTGGCTGCAGGGAATCGGGGACCCCTTCTGAAGCGAGAGACAGCCCAGGCAGCGCGCGTTGCAGGCCGGCGACGCGGGCAGGGGCGCCTCGCAGCGGCCGATGAAGAAATTCTTGGCCGCCGGGCAGCCATACTGCAGGGCGCATTTTTCCAGATGCCGACGCAGCCGGTTCTGCGGCATCCGCTGCTGGAAATGCCGGACGCCGGCCTGCACCTTCTTGCGCGGCATCAGGCGCAGGTCCTGCCGGCGTTCCCGGTCCACCTGCAGCACCGCGGTGTGGAAGCCCTCCCCGTGCCAGCCCACCGCCCCGTAGGAGAACAGCGGCAGGATACCGGCGCCGTCCGTCTCCTCGTAGCAGCTAAGCTGGGTGATCACGTAGCCCGGCGAATTGAAGGCCGCCACCGGAAAGAGCGGCTCCCCCGGGGCGTAGGGGTTTTCCTCCAACGCCACCAGTTTGCCGGCCTCGATGTCGAACACCACCGGGAGCCGGTCCGGCAGGAACATGAACTCGCTGCCGTGGGGGATGGGCCGCGCCAGCCGGGTGGTCAGGGGCGTCAGCACCGGCCCGGCCATGCCCACGGCGGCATACCCCTCCAGGTCGAAGATCTCTCCGGCGTCATTGGCCACCACGGCCGCAAGAAGCCTTGCCGGCGCACGTGAGGTTTTATGTTTGCGACGATGTTGGGGCATTGCTTGTTGTCACGTCTTCCAATTGACGGAACATCCGTCTGAGCAACTGCAAGTATTTAAAAAAACATAATATCTCAAGGACTATCTTTCTATGCGTTCAAATTATGATGCTTAAAGCACACTCGCGAATGGTTTCGTAAAAGGGTCAAGAGCAAGGCTTGCGAGGCGCGAGGAATGAGGCGTACGTCGGTACGCCGCAATGACGAGGGCCGAAGCGCAACGCCGCCATCGTTTTTTCATGAGCGTTCGAACGGGGCTGTAAAAGGCTTGAGAGCAAGGCTTGCGTCGTTCGCAGGAACGAGGCGTACTCAATGTACGCCGCAGTGACGAGGACGGCGCGTAACGCCGCTATCGAGCCTTTTACAGCCCCGTTCCCATGAAGGGGGCATGGTTGGACGTGAAGTACGGCGGATCATTATTCAAAATCCGGCGGATGGGCGCCGGGCGTTTGAACTCGCGGGCCAGGAAGCGCCGCACCGCATCCCGGTTCCAGCCGGTGGGATGAACGAACTCACGGTAGAGCGAGAGGTCGCCGTCGTAGAAAGGGAGTGTCTCCAGTGTGCGGGCCTCCTCGCCGTAGGCCGGCAGGTTGAAGACGGCCAGGTTCAGAAAGTCGATGGCCGCGGCGTGTTCCAGCGTGAAGGCCAGCGTTCGTCGGGCCCGATCCTCGGTTTCGGCCGGGGTGCCGAAGAGCAGGTAGATATAGGTGGCGATGCCGGCGGCCTTGAGGTTGTTGAGCGCCGCCGACACCGTGGCCAGGTCCACCCCCTTGGTCAGCGCGTCCAGCACGGCCTGGTCGCCGGACTCCACCCCCAGTTTGAGCATGACGCAGCCCGAGGCCCGCAGCCCGGCGGCAAAGTCCGGATCCGCCAGGTGGGGCGTGATGCGCGCGAACCCGTACCAGGGAATCCCGGGGGGATGGGCGATCAGGTGCGCCATCAAACGGGGCGCAAGGGCGTTGTCCAGAAAATGCACCAGGCCGAAAGGCCGGCCCGAGCGCGGCGCTGCCAGGCCGGCCGATACGTCTTGCGGCCGCATCGGCCGGTAGGCGCCGTTTTCCGCCTTTTCGGGGCAGAAGGCGCACTTCTTCCAGTAGCAGCCCCGGGATGTGCTGAAGGGCCGCACCGCGGCCGGTGCCAGATAGCGGCCCCCGTCCAGGCCGGTGAAGTCGTCGCCCGCGCCGGCGCCGCCCGCCAGGGGCGTCCCCCCGCAGATGGTGATCAGTTCCTCCTCCCCGGGTCCGGCCACCAGCGCGTCCACCAGCCCGCCGAAAGGGTTTTTGAATCCCGGGATTCCCGCCCAGGAGGTCACCAGCCCCCCGCCGACCACGATTTGGGTCTGTGATGCCAGGCTGCGGATAAAGCCGATCAGGGCAAAGGCGCACAGGGCCTGGCTCATGAAATTGACGGAAAGCCCGACGACGTCCGGCGTCCGGTCTGCAAACAAGCTTTGCACTCGGCGGGAGAAATGCGGGTAGAACGGGTTGGACGCAAAGGTTTCGGCCGCCCGCACCAGGTCCGGGCTGCGCACGGGCGATAGCGCGGGGTGGCCGTAGTCGGACAGGGAAATGCGGGCCCCGCTTTCAGCGCCTGCAAGGCCGACCAGGCGGTTGACGTCCATCACGGCGCGCCGGTAGCGGTCCCGGTTCTGATAGAGATGGGGCGCGCAGAGGGCTGCCAGGTGGGCGTCCCGGTTCCTGGCGGCCCGGCGCGACCAGGTATCGTTCGCTGCCACCGGCCGTCCGATCAGATCGAGCAGGCCTTCCAGGCCGGCATCCCAGGCCCGGCAGTCGATCCCTGCCGCCCGCAGCGCCCCGGCCAGCCGCGCGATCCCGGCCGGCGGCTCGCAGGGCTTGGCCACGGGGGGATGGATCAAGAGAATCGATAGAGGGCTTGTCATTTCGGTTTTAGCGCCGGGTTGCGTGATGATTCCGTATCGGGGCCATTTTTGCTCCGGTGGCAAACAGTCCGCCCGGTCTTTGGGGCGCGCGCCGCTGCCGGTCGTTCGATCGCCGCCGGCACGGATGGGTTGCCGGGCATCAGCCCTGTTTTTCCGGCAGATAGCGCCAGAAACGGCGCGGCAGATGACTGCGGTGCAGTTTGGGGTTGCGGCGCTGGGGGATATTGACGGCGGTGAAATACTTCTGCCACAGGACCTGGCATTGTTTTTCATCCTCGCCGGCCCGCTCCAGGGCCTTCAGCTCGGCGTCCGTCAGCCACAGCCGGCGGACGCGCCTCCCGTCATAACACAGACCGTAATGCCGCCGGGTATCATAGATGATCCACTCCTGGTCGGCGTAGCGGGTCTCGAAATGCCGCCGCACCAGGGGCAGCACGTCATAGCGGGGGGCGGTCAGCGCCAGGTAGCGCCCGTCGCCGGTCTGCCGGAAGCGGATAAACCCCTTCAACCGGTGGGCCTCGCGGCGGACCTGCTGCGAAAGGCGATCGATTTCGATCCGGGCGCTGAGATCGGCGGCGCGCGATCCGGTCGTTGCGGCCCGGACGGCGTCGCGCACGTAAATGGCGATCAGCGTCTCCACGCCATCCCGCCCCGAGAGAAAGGCGTCCAGGACCCGGCGGCGCCCCTTGGCGCCCAGGTGGGTTTTAAGCCCCCGCCACACGCGGTCGGCCTTGTGCGGATCGGTGACGATCGCCACGCGCGCCTCGAAGAGCCCGGGCTGGCTCCGTGCAGCGGGCGCGACGGCCGACGGGGGCGGGCCGCCGTTATAGCTTTCGAAGATCGCGGTCAGAAGCCCGTCAAAGGTGCCGTCCGTTACGAAAACCGTCGGCGTGGCATCCGTCCCGGCGTCCGGCGCGACGTCCTGCCGCCGCGGGGCCTCGTCGGGATCGGGCGCGGCATTGCTTGACCACTGCGTGGCCGGCTGTCCGTCGCAAAGGATGAAGGGTGCGGCCCGCTTGAGCGCCACCCCCATCTGTCTGAGGTGCTCGAAGCGGATGCGTCCCCGCTGCCGCAGGCCCACGATCCGGTGGGCCGATTTGATCCCGATCCCCGGCACCCGCAGGATCATCTCGCGCGCCGCCGTGTTCACGTCCACCGGGAAGAGCGCGGGGTTGCGCAGGGCAAAGGCCAGCTTGGGGTCGATGGCCAGGTCGAGGTGCGGGTTGTCCCGGCCGATGACCTCGTCCAGATCGAACCCGTAGAGCCGCATCAGCCAGTCGGCCTGGTAGAGACGGTTTTCGCGTTTGAGCGGCGGTTTCTCCACGGCCGGAAGCCGCGCGGCGGCTTGCTCCAGGGGCATGTAGGCCGAGTAGTAGACGCGCTTCAGGGCCTGCCGCCGGTAGAGCCGGTCGGAAAGGTGCAGGATCTCGTAGTCCGATTCCGGGCTGGCCCCGATGATCAGCTGGGTGCTCTGGCCGGCCGGGGCGAAAACGGGCACGTGCCGCATCCGGCGGCGGTCCTCCCGCGTGGCCGCGATCGTCTCGTGGATCGTGTTCATGGGGTCGAGCACGCTGGCGTGGGTCTTGGCGACCGTGAGCCGCTGCAGGCTCTCGTCGGTGGGCAGCTCGATGTTGACGCTCAGCCGGTCGGCGTGCCGGCCGGCCTGCCGGATCAGGCGCCGGCTGGCAAACGGCACGCACTTGAGGTGAATGTAACCGTTGAAGCCGCGGCCGCGCAGGTCGCGCACCGTGCGCACCAGGCGCTCCATGGTGTCGTCCGGGCTGCGGGCGACGCCCGAACTCAGGAAGAGCCCCTCGATGTAGTTGCGCCGGTAGAAGTCGATGGTGAGGTCGACGACCTCATCCGGCGTGAAGGCCGCGCGGGGGACGTCGTTGCCGCTGCGGTTGACGCAGTAGGCGCAGTCGTAGACGCAGACGTTGGTGAACAGGATCTTGAGCAGCGATACGCAGCGGCCGTCCTCGGTATAGGTGTGGCAGATCCCGGACGGGGCGGCGTTGCCCAGGCGTCCTTTGGTGTTCCGGCGGCGGCTGCCGCTGGAGGCGCAGGACACATCGTATTTGGCGGCGTCCGCCAGGATGGATAGTTTCTTTTCGAGGTTCATTGCCGGTCAACCAAACGACGTCAGAATCAAGCCCCAGGATAATAGTCACCGCTCCCGGCCGAGGCAAATCACGCCTCCCCTCCGGTCAAGCCGCCGCGGTTGCGGGCGCCTTTTCGTCGCCGCCCTGTTGGGCGTCTGTCAAGGAAGTAGGCAGCCGAACCTGCCCCCTGGCTTGCCAATGTCAAATTTAGGAAATACCTATAAACGGATAGTTTACCCCATAATTCCCGCAAAACAGCGGTACAAAACTTGCTGCGCTTCTGGTGTTCAGTTCCCGCTAGCGCGCCCGGTCCTCTTCAAGCGGCTGATCTTTCCGGCTTCTTCCGCGCCACACCTTCGAAAACCTGAGGCACAGGCTGAACACCCGACCCGGGGAAACCCGTCCGTCTTCGTTGCGATACGATTCTCAGCTTTATAACCAACGATACACAAAGGAGGTATGTCATGAGCGCCGTAAAAATCGAATACGACGAGGCCCGCGCGAAAATGCAGCCCGGCGATGTCATCGCCTTCGGGGGCAAGGGCCATTTTTCGGAGATTATCAAATTCGCCACCTTTTCGGAGGTCTCGCACGTCGGCGTCATCCTGCAGACCCGGGTCTCGGATGACGACACGGGGCGCTTCTTCAACCAGATCATCGAATCCACGTCCCTGCACGGGTTCAACGGGGTGAACATCTCGCGTTTCAGCGACCGCCTCGATACCTACGACGGCGAGCTCTGGTGGCTGCCCATGAACGAGCAAATCCGCAGGGAAAAATTCGACCGGCAGGCTTTCTTCAACTTCATGTTCAACCAGGCCAAGGAACGCAAACCGTACGATATGCCGCAGGCGATAAAATCGGCGCTGGACGCGATGGACGAGCTGCCCTTCGGCCTTCACGGCCCCGGCTACAACCGTGAGGACTTCAGCAAGTTCTTCTGCTCCGAGCTGGTGGCGGCCGGCCTGGAGGTCGCCGGTGCGGTGGGCACCGTGAACGCCTCCGAGGTGACGCCGATCGATCTGTGCCGCTGGAAGATCTACGAGGGGGCGTATTATCTGCTCAAGGGGGACCCGGAGAAGAAGATTACCCGGTACAACACGGCCTCGCCGTCCGACTGGGACGTCTAGCGGGCGCGGGCCTCGCCGAAGGCCGCCTGGGCGACGCCTTGGGGCCGTGTCATGATATAGATGTGCTCGGCCCTGCGGTCGTCCACCTCGTCGCCGCCGTAGGTGATGCGTAGGTCTTCGTCGGTGTAGACCTCGCGCAGGTAGCCGCCGCCGAAGAACCAGCGCACGATGAAACCCGGCACGATGGTGGTTTTGGCGGGAAGCGTGCCGGCTTCGGCCATGGCGGCCAGCTCCCAGAGCGGGATGTCTTCCGGGCGGCCCTTGTTGCCCGGAAAGCGTGTGAAGCGCACCTTGAGCATGTCGGCGTGGCCCGGCACGAGCTGGTATTCGCCGCGCAGCAGCGCGATACGCGCCTTCCCCCGCACCGGGTTGACGTTGTAATAGTAGCCCTCCCGGAAGACCACCTGGTAGATCTCGTCCACCGTGATTTTGGGATCCACGGTGCCGCGGTCGCCACCGCGGTAGTCGTAGGGCCCCCAGACCTGGTACCAGGGGCCGGTCAGCAGGTCCAGCCGGTCCCTCACCGGCGGCTGCGGGGCGGCCGTCAGCAGTTCGGCCACCAGGACCTCGAGGGCCTGCTGCTTCTTGAAATCCGGGTCGCCCTGCCCGACATAGCGTTGCGCCATGGCGAGGATGTCGGCTTTGATGGCCGCCGCCGGGCGCGCGGCGATGGCGACGGCGGGCGCCGTCAA
The DNA here is from genome assembly GCA_030066455.1 of Desulfobacterales bacterium. The sequence continues at coordinate 4,365 of JASJBQ010000022.1, read as the reverse complement.
AGTAATCCATGCCCCCAGAAGGAGGGCCATCCGATTTGGTTTGAAGCACATGGTACAGGTCCTTGCCGGACGATCTTTGCGGCCCCGTCGCTTTAGGAAGGCGGAAAGGCTTTCATGATTTTTCTGACGGCCCTCTCGATGACGGCCGCGCGCTTCTTGGGGGTGGTGGCCGAATCCAGGTCGGTCTTGAAGGTTCCCCGCCAGACCATGTGGTTGGTCTGCGGCCGGACGAAATGGATCACCATGGTACCCTCTTCGTAAGCCCAGTAGGCGGGACCACTCCCGTCCTCGCCCACGGGCGGCGAGGTAATGTGCCGCCGGTCTCCGGGTATCGAGCGGTGAATTTCCTGGGACTCGACCTGGCGCGCCCTGCTGAGCACAACCACGACCAGAAAATCGGGTTCGGCTTCCACCGCCCGCAGCCCCTTGCCCTGCAGATCGGTGTCAACGAGCCGGCGGATCAGCGCCAGCTCGCCCTCATCGGTCGCTTCCGTCCCGTGCAGGGCCTGCCAGCGGTAGGTTTCCAGGGCCGCGAAATCCACGCTGCGGTTGTAGGTCGTGTCCACGCTCTCGAGCAGACGCGCACATCCCGATAGCGCCAGCAGCACCACCAGGGCGAACACGGCCCTGTGAAGCATGTCGGTCATCGAGGTCTCCTTTCGCTTTGAACCACGCCGAAAACCGGACGGCCAGCGGACGCCGGGCCACAATCGCGCGCGGGCAAGCCGCCACCGGGGAAATCGTAAGGATGCGCCGGCGCCGACCTGTCGTTCCACCCACATCTTAAGGGCGATGATGCGGCTTCTATTGCAGCGCGTTCAACCCTACTGGATTCTTCAAGCGGAAACAACAGCGATCCGACTCCTAGCTTGGGTTGAGAAAGCGTCCGATGCGGGCGTAAACCGTTTGGCAGGTGTCCCTGACCAGATCCTCCAGGTTCAGAAACGCGTGAATCATGTCGTCCAGATGCCAGTGTTCGGCTTCGATGCCGGCCTGAACCAGTTTTTCCACATAGGCCCGGCCCTCATCGCGCAGCGGGCAGAATTCGGCCGTGATCACCAGGGTGGCGGGCAGCCGCTCGCCAAAGTCCATGTAGAGCGGCGATGCCGCCCGGCGGTTGGTGCCGGCCGGGAAGTAATGGTCGAAGTACCACGCGATCCGCCGCCGCTCCAGGAGATAACCCGTCGCATTCTGCGCGATGGACGGCCAGCGCATGGTGTAATCCAGGCTGGGGTAAATCAGGACCTGGCGCTGGATTTCAATGCCGGTATCGAACTGGGCCCGGTGCGCCACGCTGGCGCTCAGGGCCCCGCCGCCGCTGTCGCCCGCCAGCGCCAGCTCTTGGCGAAACTTGAGCCCCCGCGCCTGCAGCACCGGCCACAGGTGCTTGACCGCGTTATACCCGTCGACGACGCCGGCCGGGTAGGGGCATTCCGGGGCCAGGCGGTAGTCGGCCGCCACCACGATATGCCGCGCGGCCAGCGCCAGCTTGCGGCAGATCGGGTCGTAGACCGTCACGCTGCCGGCCATGTGCCCGCCGCCGTGCAGGAAGACCAGGACGGGCAGGGCCTCGGCCGGATCGGGGTGATAGATGCGCACGGGCACATCGAAGGGATGGGCGGCGATCACGTCGTCCTGAACCCAGGCGATATCGGGAATCGCGGTCACCAGCGCGCGGGTCAGGCCGGCCAGGCCCTCGCGGGCGTTGGTGGAGGTGGGTTTGAATCCCTTGGCCACCAGATCCGCCACCTGCCGGTTGAAATTCTCCAGCCAGGGCTGGAGCTGGGGTGATACTTGACGTGGGCTGTTCATTCAGATTTCCCTTTCAGGTTCTGAGGTGACGGTTCCGTAAAAAGCCCGATATCGGCGTTACGCTTCGCCCCTCGTCATTCCAGCGTATCATTAGTACGCTTCATTCCTCGGGACTCGCAAGCCTTGATCTCGGGCTTATTACGAAACCGGCTATATGACCATGGTGTTAAATTTTATCAGGATTATATGAGATATATTAGGTCCACCGGTCTGTTCTGGCAAATCCTGTGTTTTAGGTCTGTTCGTCTTAATAACCGCACACCCGCTGATATCTTTACAGTTCCGGTATCAGGTGGTATGTGACCGATAGCTTAATCAAGACATAAGCGATTTTAAAACGCTTATGCAGCCGGTTTTCCTGCCCCTCTCCGCCGCAATGGCACAGCTCAACGATCTCGGCGTTCGGTTGCGGCGCCGCATACGATCGCGATCCCATCAGACCGAAGTGCTGTCTTCCAGCGGCGGAACCACCTCAACTGGAGACGCAAAGCATGCGCACGTGGACCAACCAGGCCATTCGCAAAATCGAGGCCGATTTCCAGCGGTCGGCGGACACCCACCTGATCAAGGTGGAGCTGCCGGCCATCGCAAACATCCAGCTCTATCTCAAGGACGAATCCACCCACCCCACCGGAAGCCTCAAGCACCGCCTGGCCCGTTCGCTGTTTCTCTACGGGCTCTGCAACGGCTGGATCAACGAGGGTACCACGATCGTCGAGGCCTCCTCGGGGAGCACGGCCGTGTCCGAGGCCTATTTCGCCAAGCTGCTGGATCTGCCCTTTATCGCCGTGATGCCCGAGGGCACCTCCCAGCAGAAGATCGACCAGATCGAATTTTACGGCGGTAAATGCCACCTGGTGCAGAACGCCGACATCTACGGCGAGGCCAACCGCCTGGCCCGCGAGCTCAAAGGCCATTACATGGACCAGTTCACCTATGCCGAGCAGGTCACGGACTGGCGCGGCAACAACAACATCGCCGACTCGATCTTCTCGCAGATGGAGGCGGAACCTTTTCCGGTGCCCGCCTGGATCGTGGTCTGCGCCGGCACCGGCGGCACCTCGGCCACCATCGGCCGCTACATCCGCTACCGGCAGTTCGACACCCAACTCTGCGTGGCCGACCCGGAGCACTCGGTGTTCTACGATTACTTCCACTCGGGCGATTGCACGGTGACCAGCGACAAGGCCTCCAACGTCGAGGGCATCGGCCGCCCCCGGGTGGAGCCCTCGTTCGTGCCCCAGGTGATCGACCGCATGATCCGCGTGCCCGACGCCGCCACCTACGCCACGATCCATTTCCTGGAAAAGCTCCTGAACCGCAAACCCGGCGGCTCCACCGGCACCAACGTCTACGCCGCCTTCCAGATCATGGCCGAACTCAACGCCCGGGGTCACAAGGGCAGCGTGGTCTCAATGCTCTGCGATCCGGGGGATCGGTATCTGGATACGTATTACAATACGGGCTGGTTAGCGGAGAAGGGGTTTGATTTGAAACCCTATACCCAACAAATGGAAACTTTTTACGATACTGGACTTTTCACCTAAAGTGGATGTCCCGCCAATAAAAAAGGAGACTAATCCATGAGAGAAATCACACACATTGTTATGCATTGCACGGCTACGCCGGCGACATCCGATATCGGTGCCGCCGATGTTCACCGATGGCATCTCCAGCGTGGATGGTCCGGGATTGGCTACCACTTCGTCATCAGAAGAAATGGCAAAATCGAGCCGGGACGCGAGATTGAAAAAAAGGGCGCCCACGTTGCCGGCTTCAATGCCACATCCATCGGCATCTCACTAGCCGGTGGCGTTGCTTCCAACGGACAATCCCCTTTGGATAACTTCACTGACGGCCAATTGCATTCGGCCCGGGATCTTGTGCTTGACCTGATGGCGACCTACCGCGTTCCGCGTAGTAATCTGATGGGGCACAACGAAGTGATTGCGCAAATCACACAAGGTTCTCCCAAGGCATGCCCGGTATTTTCGATGGAACGTTTTCGCACCATGGTCAAGGAACTGCAAGTCGCAGACATCGATGTCGAGGTCGGTGAGAATTGGGGGGCGGATATGGCCGATGATGACGAAACTGAAGGACCCGGTCGCACCCATACCGTCATTTCCGGTGATACGTTGTGGGGCATTGCCAATCGATATGGGACGACAATTGCGGAAATCCGCGCCTCAAACCCGTCGATTTCCGGTGACCTCATCCAACCAGGAGACGTAATCCGCGTTTAAGTTGCCTAAAACCGCGACGGGCAGTAGAGGAACTAAAGGGGGAGCTATGGAAAATTAGGCATGGCGATTTAAATAAAAAATTACCCAACAAATCTTAAACAAGGACGAGACGTATTTATGAATTTATGGCCGTTTAGGTGGACAGGGGCACCTCTCCTTCGTGCCCCAAGTGGTCGACCGCATGATCCGCGTGCCCAACGCCGCCACCTGCGCTGCGCCACGATCCATTTCCTGGAAAAGCTCCTGAACCGCAAACCCGGCGGCTCCACCGGCACCAACGTCTACGCCGCCTTCCAGATCATGGCCG
>JASJBQ010000243.1 GCA_030066455.1 Desulfobacterales bacterium | reverse complement strand
TCCTCATCGATCCAGTGATACCCAAACGAATCTCCCGCCAGGGAGGCCGAGGGTAGAAAGCGCCAGTCGATTTGAATGGCGCCCGAAGTGATGGGCCGGGGCAGCACGGTCCGGACGTAGCCGGTTGCATCGGAGAGTTCCCGGTTCAAATGCCGCAACACCTCGTTTTGCTCGACAAGCGTTTTATTGAGCAATGCTTCGGCCTTTTTCTGCTCCGTGACGTCGCGGGCGACTTCAACCGCGCCGATAATATGGCCGGTGTCATCTCGGAGGGCGACCGATATCAATTCGACCAACAGAACCCCGCCGTCGGGCAGGGCGATATCCCGGATCAGCCTTCGTTCCTGGCCGTCTTTGAACACATCCAGAATCTGGCAGTCTTCACAGGGCTGGTTGCGACCGCGATAAGCCGCGTAACAATGCCGGCCGATCAAGGACGCCCCATACAACTGCGTGATCACCCGGTTCTGAAATCTGATCCGAAGATCTTTGTCGATAATGGTGATCCCCTCGCTGACCGTATTCATAACGATTTCGAAAAATGCGTTGTTGGCTTGGGCGATGGGGTCGTTCTCCATTTTGATCCTCTCTTTGGGCGCAAGGGTCGGTTCGTTCCCCGGGGGTGGGGGGCTCGATCATCCCCGGCCGAAAGCCCCCAGCATGAACGTGCGTAGCGGACGCGGCCGCTGGTCGAACACGAAGGCCTCGGGCCGATGCCCGATGGTCATCTGCCGGTCTCCTCGTCTCCATCGGCCATGGCGGTGTCCCTTAGTCTTTACAAATCCCGGTCCTGGCACTCCGGTCCGGTATAGGCGATGTGCAGCCCGACCAGGCGGGCCACCAGGATGGTGAGGTAAAGCTGGCCGATGATGGCCTCGAAGTAGGCCAGGGCCTTGGCCGGCCCGATCACGGGCAGGACGTCGCCATAACCCAGGGTGCTCAGGGTCACGAAGCTGTAGTAGAGAAAATCGGTCTGGGACAGCAGTTCCGAGTTATAGGCCCCGGGGATCAGGAGGCTGATCAGGGAATAGAGATCGCGCCAGATCAGGCCAAGGAAAAGATACACATTGACGGCGGCGGCGATCTTTTCACGATCGACCACACCGGCGCGCAGGGCGTAGCGCAAAAGACCGTAGCAGATGTAGCTGAAGGCCACGATTTTATAAATGTCGACAACGATCTCGACATGAAGGCCTTCGACGAAGACGCCGATCCAGTCCATGAAGATGGCCGGAATGATTACCAGGCACGCCACGATCGCTTCGCGATGACTCGTGCTTAGGGCATGGATGCAGGAGATCAGCAGGAGGGTGATAAAGATAGTCAGGATAAAATCAATATGGAGCAATTGGAAATATTCGAGAAAGGGATAGACCACCAGGACGAACAGGAAGGCCACCATCAGGATCGTGAAGCGGTAGCGGCTCACCTGAGACCTCCGTGGCTTGGCGTCTCCAGCTCCGTGTCCGCATGCCCATAGGCCGGGCTGCAGCAGCACAGGAAGACAAGATCCTCGGCCCCCGCGTTGATGACGCGGTGCCAGCGGCCGCTGGGGATCAGCGCGGTGTCCCCGGCCCTTACCGACAGACTCGAGTCTTCGATTTGCAGCGTTCCGCGGCCGCGCAGGAAGTGGTAGATCTCTTCCGAAGTCAGGTGGCGGTGCCGCCGGGTCCGGGCACCGGGCGCAACGATGGCCTCGGCCAGACTCTGGGCCCGGTTGCCGTGCAGGTCAGGGTGCATGAGCTCGCGGATCGTCGAGCCGTCCCTCGTGGTATAGGGTACAATATCGCGGTAGACGGAGTGAATCATTTTGCTCCACCATGTGAATGAAGGTTTCGATGGCGTCGGCGACGACGGCGGCTCCGGCAGGGTTCAGATGGATCCCGTCGGTCAGCAGGCGGTAACCGTGGCGCCGGGAAATGGCGGCCAGACTGCGGCCCAGCACGAAACGCCGGATCTTGACGCCCAGGTAGCGGGCGTCGGTCATGTGGTCGAAGTCCAGTTTGGGCGCCCGGGCGTGCGGCCGCAGAAGGGCGTCCATTTGCTCGTTGACCGGCAGGTAGGCAACCCCGGTCTGGCGGGCCACGGCCTTGATGGTGCGGCTGTAGGCCTGTGTCTGGCGATAGGCTTCGTGCCGCGGGTCCTCCCCGAAAGGCGGCAGCGATAGCAGCGCCAGGGGGGCGGCCGTGGCCTCGCGCAGTTTGAGGCACAGGGCCGAGAGGTCGCGGCGGAAGGTATCGATCGTTGGGCGTTCGGGCAGGCCGTTATGCCGGCGGGCCTCGTCCGCGTTACGGGGGTTGAGGGCCGCGTAGGCATCGTTGCTGCCCACCAGCACGGTGACCAGGGCCGGATGGCAGCGGATGATGTCATCGAGCCGCTGCAGGACGTTGTAGGCCATGTCGCCGTTGAGGCCGGCATTGATGAAACGGTAGCCCTTGGCGCGGAAGCGCTGGCGCAGCAACCTCACGTAGTCGGCGCTGACGCGGCCGTGGGTGATGCTGTCGCCCAGGCAGACGATGGACGGGCGGTCGCAGATCGTGGCCACGCTGTGATGGACGCTGGCCGGCGGGCAGATCGGCGGCCGATCGGTGCAGAAGCGGACCCACTGGGCAAGCAGCACGGCTGCCGCAACGACCGTCATCATGACCAGTAATAGGATCCACACGATAAAACGGGCTACCTTTCCATATCAATGTCCGTCCATCTATGGCATCATTGGGCCCAGGCCGGCGTTAGCGCCAGCTTGAAATTCTCGATGCCGGCCGATCTGGCCTGCGGTTTCAAATTTGCTGCGGCCTTAGCTGAACCACAATCCGGTATGCTGAATGGACACGGTCTAAGCGCGCAGGGTGGCCGTAAGCCGCAGCGGGTGGACCAGCAGTTCGAGCGCCGGCAGGATGCCCCGGCAAACCACATCGGCGGCGGCCAGGGTCTCGAACGCGGCACCCTCGTCCAGGATCACGGCAATGCCCAGGCCGGCCGCTTTGAGCATGAGGCGGTCATTGCGGCCGTTGCCGACGGCCACGGTGCCCGCACAGCCGAGATCGTTCACGTAATTGAGCTTGGCCGCATCCTGCTCGCCGGGGGGCAGTACCGAGAGTTCGACGGGGCTTCCGGCCAGCCGTTCGGCCGCCAGGCCGAAGGTGTCCGCCGTGATAACGTGGATCTTGAGGTGCGCGGCCAGTTTTTCCAGGGCCGGGGCCACACCCGGTTCGATTTCACCGTCCACGGCCAGGGTGCCGTTGTAGTCCATGACGAGATGCGCCAGCTGCATCGACCGGTAACCGGGTATGTCGACGGTAATCATCTTGTCTCCTCACAAGATGGGGAACCGCATGCCATCGTTCACGCGGCCAAGGCCAGGGCGGCCGTCCACGCGACTCAGAGGATCGTCACCTGATTGCGTCCTCCGACCTTGCTGCGGTAAAGGCCTTTGTCGGCCCGTTTCAGAAGGGATTCGACGTCGTCGCCCGGCAGCACCAGCGTGGCGCCGACCGACAGGGTGACCGTAATGTTGTCGCCCTCATGCGGCAGCCGCGACTGGGCCACCAGCGATCGCATGCGTTCGGCGACGCCGGCCAGGGTTTCCAGATCGACATTGACCACGACCGCCAGAAACTCCTCACCGCCCCAGCGCCCCGCGATGTCGAACGGCCTGAGGGCGTTCAGCATGGTGTTGCCCACCATTTTGAGAACGTCGTCACCGGTGGCATGACCAAAGCTGTCGTTGACGGTTTTGAACCGGTCGATGTCCGCAAAGAGAACCCCAAAGGTCAGTCCGTAGCGCTGGGTCTCCGCCAGGCGGGCCTGAATTTCCTCTTCCAGGCGCCGGCGGTTGGGCAGCTGGGTCAGTGGGTCCAGCCCGGTCAACTTCTCCAGAAGGTCGATGCGTTGGCGCAGGGTTTCACTGGAGTAATTGTCCGCGAAGACCTCCACGGCGCCGATGATGCGGCCCGCGGCATCCAGGATCGGGGCCACCCGAATGCGCACGGGCACCCGATGACCGTTCCTGTGGAGGAGAAAGAAGTCGGCTTCGCGCGCCTGGCCGTCCTCGAGCGTGCGCGCGGCCGGGCAATCCTCCTGGCAGAGGCTGGTGCCCTCCTGATCCACATGGCAGAGGATGTCGTCGGCGCAGGGGCGCCCGATCACCTCCGGGGCCACGTAACCGGTGATGCGCTCGGCACCCTGGTTCCAAAAGGAAATGGTGCGGTCGGTGTCCAGGAAATAGACCCCTTCATAGAGGTTGTTGAGCACTTCCTGGTAGATGGCGGTGTTTTCGAACATGATAATTGTGATGCCACATCCCGCCCGGTTTCCAATCAGCGGTCAAAGGTCGTAGGGGGTCATGCTCTCGTACCCCGTGTCGGTGACGAGCACGGTCTGTTCGAACTGCGCCGAGAGCGAGCCGTCGGCCGTCACCGCCGTCCACTTGTCGGACAGGATGCGCAGCGCATGCCCTCCCAAATTGATCATGGGTTCAATGGTGAAGACCATGCCGGGCACCAGGGGAATGCCTGTACGGCGCTTGCCGAAATGCGGCACCTGGGGCGCTTCGTGAAACGCCAGGCCCACGCCGTGGCCGACGAATTCACGCACCACGGAACAGCCCTGGCCTTCGGCATAGGATTGAATGGCCCAGCCGATGTCACCGACCGTATGCCCCGGTTTGACCATTGTCAGGCCTGCTTTAAGGCTGTTGCGGGCCACGTCCACGATTTTGCGGGCCTCCGGCCCGGGCGTGCCGATGAAGTAGGTCTTGTTGGCATCGGCATAGAAGCCGTCCAGGATGGAGGTGATATCCACGTTGACGATGTCGCCCGCGTTGAGTACCCGCTCGCCGGGGATGCCGTGGCAAATGACCTCGTTCACGGACACGCAGACGCTCTTGGGAAAGCCGCGGTAGTTCAAAGGCGCCGGTTGGGCCTTGTGCTGCAGGGTGAATTCGTGCACCAGGGTGTTGATGGCCTCGGTGGTGATGCCCGGCGCGAGGATGGCTTCGACTTCGCGGAAGGTGGCCATCACCAACTCGCCGGCCTTGCGGATTTGGGCGATATCCTCAGCCGTTTTGAGGCGGATGTTGTACTTGCGGCGATAGACGCTTTCGACGGGCTCCGCTTTGGCACCCGGGCGTTCCATGCAGCAATTCTTGTATTTGCGATTGCTGCCGCAGGGGCAGAGCTGGTTGCGTCCGATCTTGCCGGCTTTTTTTTTCTGTTTCATCGATGCGCGTATGCTTCCCTGTAGGCCGTAATCTGCCGGGCCGTGGTTTCATGCTGCAATGATAAGGCTTTGACGCCCTAAATCAATCAGAAAGGGGCTTAATTGTCCAGTGTGAACCTCACCGCGCCGGTCCTAAATGGGCGGCCGTTTCCGGGGGGGATCGACCTCTTCCAGCACCAGGCGGAACCAGTCCGTCGGATGGACGTCATCCTCGGACAGGACCATGTCCCGCACCGACACGCCGGCCTGATGGACCGTCTCACGATCCCCCGACACCAACGGGTGCCACCAGGAGAGAGGTTCACCCGCCAAGAGTCGGCGGTAGGCGCAGCTTTCCGGCAGCCAGTCGGCCCGGCTTACCGTTTCCGCCGAAAGCACCAGGCATTCGCGCACCCTTTCCGTACGGCGCCGATAGTCCCGGCAGCGACAGGTTCGCCGGTCCAGCAGGCGGCAGGCCACCATCGTGAGATAGACGTGCCCGCTTTCCTGATCCTGCAACTTGTGCAGGCAGCAGCGGGCGCAGCCGTCACAGAGGGCTTCCCACTGGTCCGGGGTCATATCCTCCAGAGCGGTCGTTTCCCAGAAAAGGGGGGGCGCGGGCACCTTCATCTCAGGGGGTCGCCACAACGGCCCTTTCGATGACGATGGCCCGCTTGGGAACATCTTTTTGACCGCTCACCGACATGGTCGGAGCCGCCTCGATGCGCTCCACGACCTCCATGCCCTTGATGACGCGTCCGAAGACGCAGTAGCCCCACCCGGCGCGGGACCGGCTTTTGAAATCCAGAAAAGGGTTGTCCTTCGCGTTGATGAAAAACTGCGAAGTGGCCGAATGGGGGTTGCTGGTGCGGGCCATTGCGATCGTCCCTTTCACGTTCCGCAAACCATTGGGCGCTTCGTTGCGGATGGGGTCATGGCCGGTCTTCTGGATCATGCCTGGCAGCATACCGCCGCCCTGGATCATGAAGTCCTTGATGACGCGGTGAAAGATGGTGCCGTTGTAAAATCCCTCACGGACATAGCGGAGAAAATTCTCGACGGTCTTCGGGGCCGCCTGGGGATCGAGTTCCACGACGATCAGGCCCTTGGTGGTTTCCAGGCGAACCTGAGGCTTGCCGCCGGCCAGGGCCGGTGCGGCCATGAGAACGAAGACGAGGGCGACAAGGCCCAAACGGGTCATTTTCACGGGCTTTCCTCCATTGCATGGGGTTGGTAGGCGTTGGCGTCGGTCTTGGACCGGCTCAGGCCTTCGTGATGTCCTCTAGTTGATTTTGAGTCAATCGTCAACTCATCCCGCGGCTTTGGGTCTCAAAGACGAAGCGCGGCGGGTTCTGGTCGACACGCTCGGTGGCGGTGCGTGCCCGCGGCCGGCGGCATTACGACCGTCTCAAACGCATTGACACCCCAGGCGCTTTGGCGTAAACTTCGGCCTGCCTAAAATTTTTAACCACGATGAGGATCCGGCATGGCCACCACGGAAGCGCTCACCGCAAGCATGGAAGACTATCTCGAAGCGATCTACCACATCGTCCGCAAGAAGCAGGCGGCCCGCGCCAAGGATATCGCCCGGCGACTGGAGGTGAACAATTCTTCGGTGACCGGGGCCCTGCGGACCCTGTCCGAAAAAGGGTTCATCAACTACGCGCCCTATGATGTCATCACCCTGACCCCCAAAGGGCACAAGCACGCCGAAGACGTGGTCCGCCGCCACGAAGCGCTGATGGATTTTTTCACCAAGGTCCTCTGCGTCGACGCGGAGGAGGCTTCGGATGCCGCCTGTAAGATGGAGCACGCCCTGTCGCGGACGATTCTGGACCGCCTGATCCGCTTCGTCGAGTTTCTGGAAATCTGCCCCCGCGGCGGTGAATCTCTGATCCAGGGTTTTAAAAACCACTGCGGCCAGGACGACAATTTTATTACCTGCAGCGATTCGCTGGCCGCCTGCTTGGCGGATCTCAAGAAGCGCCAACTCGAAATCGAAGGCGAGCGCTTGGACACGGTGTCCCTCAAGGACCTTGGCCTCAACCAGCGCGGCAAGATCATCCGCGTCAAGGGCGAGGGCGGGGCCATCCGGAGGCTGGCCGAACTCGAAATCACCCCCGGCAGCATGGTGGAGGTGATTCGCATCCTGCCGGAAACGTCGGCCATCGAAATCAAGGCCCGAGGCTACCGCCTGACCCTCGGCAATGATGATGCGGCCCGGATCGAAGTCGAGCGCTATTCGGTCTGAACCCGGCAACC
>JASJBQ010000242.1 GCA_030066455.1 Desulfobacterales bacterium | reverse complement strand
GGCGATTCGATCACCTGCTCGACGTCTTCACGCGTCACCTTTCCCTGGGCCACGAGCAAGTCGCCGATCCGCGGCGGCGGGCTGTCTTCCTGGGCTTCAGAAATACCGGCCGCTTCCGGATCGGATAAAATTTTCATCAGTTCGTTGTATCCCCCGGGTTTCATCAGCGGGGCGCCGCCCAGGGCGTCCTGAACACGGCTGATCAGCTCCTTGAGCATATCCAGAGCGCGCAGGGAGAGATCGGCATAGCCACCGCTATAGCGAATTTCACGATCACGGACACGGCTGAGAAGTGATTCGGCATGGTGGCCCATATCCGCGATGACGGCCAGTTCCAGAAACGCCGAGGTGCCTTTGATGGTGTGGAAGGCCCGGAAGACCATACCGACGGCATCCATATCCTCAGGGTCGGTCTCAAGCTTTAAAAGCGCCTCTTCGGCTTTAAAGATGAGGTCATTGCCCTCTTCGATGAACTCGCCAATCAGTTCGAAATCGGGGTCGTCGGGCATGTAATCGCGATCATCAGCGGCTTCGGGCGCCTCATGGGTCGTCGACGCGTCGACCGGCGCCTCCTCGTCCGGTGTGGCGGCGGCGGGGATCGCGTTTGCGTCATCATCGGCCTCGTTCTCATAACCTTCGGAATGTAACGTCTCGGCCGCGTCCGCTGCCGGCTTGACCTCAGCAGGCTGTTTTTGCATTTCGTGCACCGCCTGCATGGACTGCTCGATCAGCTGCCCGATCTTCTCCAGAAGATCTTCACCAGGCTCCGCTTGCGTATCCAGCGACGCTTTTGCAGCCTGACCGGCTTCGACAAGATAACCGCAGGCATCTCCACTATAGGCGGGTTCCGCACTCAGTCGATCCAGTGCGCTGGCGATCAGGGCCAATTCGTCGCGATTGCCGGCGTCCGCCTGGATCAGCAGCGCCGCCACATCATCGATGCTGTCGACCGATACTGGCGGTGTTGGCAGCTCATTTGCTGCGTCCGCATCAGGTGCCGCCGCAGCATCGGTGTCGGGAAGAAGCGCGGAGATGCGATCCATGGCTTTCTGGGCCAGCGTTTGGCGGTCGGCACCATTGTCCAGGTAGTGCTCCGCCGCTGTGAATCCATCGGCGACGGCATCGATGGCCGCCAGATAGTCGGTCAGTGATTTCTCGGATATGGCCTTCACGCCTTTTCCGCAGAGATTGAGCAGGGCGATCAGGGGTTTCATCTGTTTAGGGATATCATCGACGAGCGCACGCACATCATTTGCCATCTTCAGCCAGGCATCACGATCGTTGAGGCTGTAACTGTCCAGATCTTCAATTAGCTTGTTTAGAAGCGGAATAACTTTTTCAGCTGTTTTGCTCATTTGCGTTTACCCAGAACCTCATTATTGGTTGGTAGCCGTCTCGCGCCCGGTTACGCGGCACCCGAGAGCATGCGGCCGACCGGCCGTTCATGACCCATTTTACCGGAGGGGTGATAAACGAGTTCGGGATCGATCAAGTTCGTCATCATCCGAATCGAACCATTGACGAATTGAAGGGCGTGCAGGCAAAGTGAACGATTGCGTTCGGAAGCCGTCTGGATGGCCGCGATCAGGGTCTTGAGTTCGCGGCCGGCCGATGCCAATTCCGTGGTCCAGGGTTCATCGACCAGGCCGCACAAAGAGGAGAGGCTCATGGCGCTGTCATCGGTTCGGAGCCGCTGCGCGAGTTGCGCGGTGGTGTGACGCCGCCTGACTTCCACCGTGCGGATTTCCTGCAGGACTCGCTCCTTGTCACCGACGATCCGGTTGAGACGATCCACATCGGAGATGAGAATCGCCGAACGTTCCGCAGTGAAAAGATCCAAAAGCGTCTGGTACATCCGCTGCTGCTGATGAATGCAGTGCTTGAGCTCCTTCAACAATGTTTCCATACCGTTCTCCACGCACCTGGACCGCGATCAATACCGGCCCCAAAGGATTACAAACGCGAATTCAAATGCATCTCCCCGAGCATGCGCTCGGCGATTTTCCCGCCGTCTATGTCATAGGTCCCCTTTTCGATCTGGTGCCGGATCCGCGCCACGCGGCGTACATCGATGTCGGGCAGTCCCCCGAGTTCCATCCGTGCATCTTGCAATTCTCTGGCTTTGGGGGACAGGACGACCTTGTCGGTGGAAAGCGGCGTTTGGTCCGTGCGGGCGGTGTCGGACGTGCTGGACACATCCTGGGGTCTCTTGGCATGCGCGTCAAAATTGATGTAGGCGCTTTGATCATTGATTTTCATTCAAAACCTCCAAACTGACCGAACCTCTTGTTAGGCACTCGGTCTCGCCTTCGACCGGAATGCAACCTTGGCGTCACGGCAGGCACACCCGGTTCGAAGTGGACCCACCGCAAGGTGATTATCGGCCGGGCCAATCCGGAGCTTTAGGACTTAGTCTCTATCCTCAATCATTCTGATCTTTTAGATCGTTCGAACCCCCAAGGATCTGTGCTTTCATGCGATCCGAAAGCCCCAACCCCCCTCGCAAGGCCATCTCCTGTGCGACCTGCTGATCCAGCATGGCGGTATAGATCTCCTCGGCCGATCCACCATCGATCAATCCGGATTTCGGGATCGAAGCCCGCATGGTCTGAAACAATTTCTGAACCAGCAACGCCTCGAACTCGGCGCAGGCCTTGGTGAGCCGTGCCGCATCCCCGTCCGCGCCGTTGTCCGTCTTTCGGTGTTTCTCCGATCCACCGGTGCGGTCGACGCGATTCATCCCGCCAAGACCGTGAATCGCTGTATGGGTTTTTCCGTCAACGGGCATGAACGTCCTTTCGTCTCCACTGGCCGCGCCTGCCGGCCGCGCGGGTATTAAATGATTTCCAGTTCGGCCTGCAGGGCGCCAGCGGCCTTCAAGGCCTGAAATATGGCGATCAGATCGCGGGGGGTGACCCCCAATGCGTTGAGGGCCCGCACGACCTCCCCGATGCTGACGCCGGATTCCACCAGGAACAGCGGATTGGTCCCCTCTTCCACGATCAACTCCCGGTCGTTGGTGACGACCGTCTCACCCGTTCGCGAAAAGGGCAGCGGCTGGGAGACATTCTCGGTGGTATTGACCTGGATGCTGAGGTTGCCGTGAGCGATGGCAATCGTGGCGATCCGAACGTTTTCGCCCATGATGACGGTGCCCGTGCGCTCATTGATGATGACCTTGGAGATGTTGTCCGGCGTCACCCCGATGCCTTCAACCAGGGCGATCATTTCCACCATGCGCCCCTTGTAAAGCTCGGGGACACGCACCTCCACCGTACCGGCATCCGATGCCTGGGCCAGGCTGTCGGCAAAGGTGCCGTTGATGGCCATGGCCATTCGCGTCGCGGTGGTGAAGTCCGGTTTGTGCAACGCCAGCGTCAAGGATTCCCAGCTGCTCAGTCGGGTGCGGATCTCCCGCTCGATGGTGGCACCGCCCACCACCCGGCCGGCGGTCGGAAAATTTTTCTGCACACCGGTGCCCGTTCCTTTGCCATAGGAGAAGCCCCCGGTGCTGACCGGTCCCTGGGCCATGGCATAAATCTTGCCATCCAGTCCTTTCATGGGGGTCAGCAGCAGCGTCCCCCCCTGTAGATTCTTGGCATCACCGATCGAACTGACCAATACGTCGATACGGCTGCCGCTGCGGGCAAAGGGCGGCAAGTCGGCCGTCACCATGACGGCGGCCACATTTTTAACCTTCAGGTCTTCCGGATCGACCGTTACGCCCATGCGCTCCAACAGACTGGACAAGGACTGCTGGGTGAACTCGGATTGGGTGCTGTCGCCGGATCCGTCCAGACCGACCACCAGACCGTAGCCCACCATCTGGTTTTGGCGAACGCCGCGAATATTGGCGATGTCTTTGATGCGCGCGGCCTGGGCCGCCCGGGGGGTCAAATCGCCGCCAACCAGTGTGATGGTCAAGATGATTATCGCGTACAGGCGAAATCGCGCGGGCACGGTCATTGATCTCATCCTCGCCTCGGGTTTGGCATTCAATTTAGAAGGGCCAAATCGTATTCAGGGTGTTGGCCATCCAGCCCGGCCGCTGGCGATCGTCGACGATACCGGCGCCGCTGTAGGCGATGCGGGCGTCGGAAACGAAGGAGGACAACACGACATTGTCTTGGGAGATATCGCGGGGCCTTACGACCCCGTAGATGGTCATCAACTGCTTTTCGTTGTTGACCAGGATTTCTCGGGATCCGATCACCTTCAGGTTGCCCCCCGGCAGGACTTCAACGACCCGTGCGGTGATAAAGGCTTTCAGATCGCCGCTGCGCGAAGTGCTGCCGCTGCCTTGAAATTCACTCTCCATGCCGCCGCGGACATTGAAATTATCGAGTTTGGAGACGTCGGCCCCGAAGAGTTCTTGGATACCGGCCGTCAGATTCGATTCCCGGTCCGTATCCGTGGTCGCCGTGTTCTGGGCGCTGGATGACTCGGACACCTCGATGGTCACGATATCGCCGATGCGTCGTGCCTTGGTATCGCTGAAAAGATCGACCATGATCGTGTCATCCGACCAGAGAGACATTTCATCCGGCGGTATCGCGTTTGCATCACCCGTCGGTGGCGAAGTGATTTGCCGGGATTGCAGCGCTTGCGTTTCGACCGGTTGGATGGTGGGGTAGCTGGCACAGCCGCTGATCAGCGCCAGGGCCAGAACTGCATTCAATACGATAATCAGGATATGGTTCCGTTGGACCATGCTGCCAGTGTTCATGGGGCCTCCTCAGAAAGACACGCGAACCGTGTGGGCATCGACGACCTGAGCCATGATGGTTTTTTGGGAATCCAGATTGAGCACCCGCACCTGCTGACCGACTTTTCCAGTGGTTTTGACTTCCCCCGTGGTCGTAATGCGCAATTGGCCCGATTCGGCGATGATCGTCACCCGGTCGCCCTTGTTGACCACCGGCGGCCATTCAACGAGCCCGGCGTGCAATTCCGTGTTCATGCTGATCGCCCGTCGGGCACGCATGCCCACGACCGCGTCGACGGAGCGAATGATGCGCGCACTCCGCCCGGCCACATTGACCTGTCGCAGGGTGACGTCATCGGGGGTGATGATCTTCAGACGCGGAATCGGTCGCCGGGTGACAACGACAGACTGCAGGACTTCAAGGCTGACCAGGGCCGGCACTTTGCGCTCCAGGCGACCGTCGACCTTGAAAACGATAGCCAGCGGCAGCATGCGTGAAGGCGCGCTCTGGTGACTGCGCTCGATTTCGTGGCTGATCCTGCCTTGGGGCAGTAGAATTGCGTCCCGGATGCGCACCGCTTTGATATTGACCTGCGCCTCGCTTGAGGGCGGCGATGACATAAAATGGTCGCGAACCATCATTTCCATTTCATCGCGGGTTATCCGGATGGCACTTCGCTGGACCGCGATCTTGGCCGGCAGGCGAATATCAAAGTCCGTGTGGTCGATCCCACACTGACGCAGGCGCAAAAGGATGTAGTCACGGCTGATGTTGCGGACCCGACCGGCCGGGGCGGCGCGGCCGATACGGATGGCCGCCAGGCGGGTTTTCAGAGCGTCGGACGGCGTTTGGATCGTGACGATCTGTCCCAGCAGAATCTCGGCGGAATTCGTCTCGATGCTTTCGGCCGCTTGCAAGGTGACCGGCGCCGAAGCACTTGATGCCAATGCCGGGGGCGCCCAGGGGATCGACGCGAGGATCAAGCCTGCAATCATTCCGCAGACCAGCCGGCTGATCAATGATCTTTCTTCCATGGCGTTCACCGTAACCATTTACCGTTTGACCGTATTGGCCTGCTGAAGCATTTCATCCGCCGCCTGGATCGTGCGGCTGTTGATCTCGTAGGCACGCTGGGCACTGATCATTTTGACCATCTCGTCAACCACGCTGACATTGGACATTTCGATGAAGCCCTGGGCCAGCGTTCCCAAACCGTCCTGGCCGGCGGTTCCCTCAATGGCATCGCCGGAGGCATTCGTCGGGAGAAAGAGATTGCGTCCGATGCTGTGCAGGCCGGCCGGATTGACGAATCGCGCCAAGGTAATGGTGCCGATTTCCGTCGGCTGGGATTGACCGGCCTGAAGCACGGACACGGTCCCGTCGATACCGATTGAGAGCGATATACTGTCGGTCGGAATCGTTATCTCGGGGGAAAGTGAAAAGCCGTCGGAGGTGACGATGCGGCCGTTGGCGTCCATCTTGAACGCTCCGTCACGGGTATAGGCCGTTTCCCCGTTGGGTTGGGTGATCTGGAAGAAGCCTTTCCCCTCGATGGCGATGTCCAGTTCATTCTTGGTCTGTTGAAAGTCGCCCTGGGTAAACACTTTCTGACTGGCCACCAGTCGGCTGCCGTGCCCGATCTGAATCCCGGTGGGCACCTCGCTGTTCTCGGAGGAAGATGTCCCCGCCGGTCGCAGGGTTTCGTAGAGCAGGTCCTGAAAATCCGCCCGGCTGCGTTTGAAGCCGCTCGTGTTCACATTGGCCAGGTTGTTGGAAATGATATCGATATTGACGGCCTGGGATTTCATGCCAGAAGATGCGGTCCACAAACTGCGAATCATAATCCACCTCCGTTCGACTGATAAAGACTAGCTTGGGCTGCCGACGCCGGCAATCAACTTGGAAGAATTCTCGTCCAGTGTTCGAATAATTTTCTGATAGGATTCGTAACCGCGCATGACTTCGATCAAATCTGTCATAATTTTGACACTGTTCACGTTGGACCCTTCCAGGAATCCCTGATGCACGTTGGCATAATCGACCGGCTCTTCAGCGCCCCGTTCCTCGTCTAAAACGAACAGGTTATAGCCTTCCTTGGTCAGGGCGGTCGGTTCCGTGATCTCCACGATGCGCAGTCTGTCGGTGATTTGCCCATCAACGACAACGTTGCCGTTTCCATCGAATTCAACTTCGGTGCCGTCGATGCTGATTTCACCGCCCTCCCCCATGACGGCATGCCCGTCCTGGGTGGTCAGTCGTCCCCCAGCGCCCAGCGTAAACGATCCGTTGCGCGTATAGCGCACGCCGTCCTCGGTCTGGATGCTGAAGAACCCGTCGCCTTCGATCGCGAGGTCCAGCGGGTTGCCGGTCGGCTGGAGAAGCCCTTGGGAGAAATCGGTACGCGTGGTCAGGGGAATGACGGGAAGCGTTGCCGTGAGTGGCTGGTCGTCGTCCCCGCCGTCGTTTTTGAGATTCTCGTCCTTGATTCGAAATACGGCTTCGTCGGTCTTGTAACCCACCGTATTCATATTCGCGAGGTTATGGGTCAAAATATCCATGCGCACACGCTGTACTTCCGATCCCGATGTGGCGGCATAAATCGATCCGCTCATGATTCATCCTCTTCTGTGCCGATTCAAAAAGTAAATGCTGCGGTCATCATCCATGGACGAGTTTACTGCAATTTCCGGACCATCCTTGCGCCTATGCGCATCGCCGCCTTGGCGGCGCGACAGCGCATCAAAAAGACGATTCCACGAGGAAAAAAATCGCCATCCCCGGGAGTAAAGCTGCAAAAATTGCCGC
>JASJBQ010000241.1 GCA_030066455.1 Desulfobacterales bacterium | reverse complement strand
CAGTCCACGCAGGTGGCCCTTTCCCTGTGGGAACTATGCTGCCAGGTGGCATATTGGGGATTCATCACGTGGCAATTGATACATACCTTGGGATCTTCGGAGAGGTATGAAATCATGTTGGAGGCATTGCCTACATATGCAGAAAGACCGATCAAAACGATGACAGCACCCACTGCAATGTATTTCATCAGGTTGTCTGTTTTCATACGTATCCTTTCGCCCGATCGCTATGCCGTGGCTATTGCCAGGTAAGAGCCAGACAGTTTTGTTTTTCCGCTGTGATTTCAATATTCCATTTGTCGATGGCGAAGCTGTCGAAATGCAGACACCGGATAAAACGCATTCAACTGGAGAGTGGTTCGCGCGCGATCTCGTGTCGTGTCGCTCTCCCTAACACATGGGCTTGACCGTGGGCCCTAAATATAGGGTAAACAGACGGTATTTAGGGTGGCCTGGGCCCGGTCCGCCTTGGATGTCCAAGGGCGATAAAATATTGCCTTTTCCAGAATACCACGATGCGGATGTCAATAAATGAATGGCATTCATCACGGTGCGACCATACCAGATGACAACGCCCAGAAAATTGACTTAAGTCAATTAATCTGCACTATAAACTCGGCAGGCCCAGTCGACGCCGCCGGGCCCTGGAAGGTCAAGCGCTGCGGGAGACCGATGAAAGACGATATCAGAAAACTGCTGGCCAACGTTTTATTTTTTAAAGGCCTGTCCGACAAGGAACTCGACAGCCTCCAGGCCATAACCGTCGCGCGGAATTATCGCCGCAACCAACTCGTATTTTCGGACGGCGAGGACGGCCTTGGTTTTTTTCTGGTCATGACCGGCAAGGTCAAGGTTTACAAAGTATCCCCGGAAGGCAAGGAAAAAATCCTTCACATCCTGGGGCCGGGGGAGCCGATCGGCCAGGTGGCCGTATTTGCCGGGGAATCCTTTCCGGCCAATGCCGAGGCCATCGCCGCCAGCAAGCTGCTATTCTTCCCCCGCCAGGCCTTTGTCGACCTGATCCACGAACGCCCGTCCCTGGCCCTCAACATGCTGGCCATCCTCTCCGACCGCCTGCGCGAGTTTACGGTCCAGATCGAGAACCTGTCTCTCAAGGAAGTGCCTTCCCGGCTGGCCTCCTACCTGCTCTTTCTGAGCGCCAAGGAAAAAGGCGCCGACACCCTCACCCTGAACATCTCCAAGGCCCAACTGGCCAGCGTCATCGGCACGATTCCCGAGACGCTCTCGCGCATCCTGAACAAGATGTCGAGTAAAAACCTGATCGTGGTCAACGGCCGCACCATCCGCCTGGTCGACCGCGACAAACTGGAAATGCTGGCCGAGCACGGGCGACTGGTGGACCTTTAGGCGACGGTTTCGTAAATCGCTCGATATCGGCGTTACGCGAAACCCCTTTATCATCACGGCGTGCGACTGTATGCTGCATTCCTTGGGATTCGCACGCTGTATCACCAACTTCTTGCGACACCGTCTGAAGCCATACGCGCTGCCATTGTCGCATTGAATTGAAGGCGCCCCACGCCCTTCCGGTTTGACTTGTCCCTGCGTTTACCCTATAAATTTTTTTTGGCTTCCCGGCGGAGAAGCATCCATGAGATCCTCCAAAATTTCAGACAACCATCGGTTCGGCAGGACCCTTCTGACCGCGGCCCTTCTCACCTTCGGCATTTGGGTGATCATGGCCCTGGTGTCTGTTTCCGCCGCTCCGGACGAGAGCTTCCACCGAAGACTTCTGCACCTGGATGCCGGCCGCCTGAGCGCTGCGCTGTTTATTTTCGTGCTCCTGGCTGCAGGTCTCTGGCACCACCGCCACAGGGGCGCAGCGGCGGCTGGCGCCCCGCCCTCGATCCCTGCGGACGAAGACCGCTATCGCAATATCATCGAAACCATGGAGGAGGGCTATTTCGAGATCGACCTCAAGGGCAAACTCACATTCGTCAACGACGCCTTTGCCCGCATGGTCGGCCGGACGCCCGGCCAGATGCGGGGTCTGCGCACCCGGGACTACACCAGCACCGATACCGCCACCCGTATGCAGCACACCCTGAACACGATCTATCTCACGGGCGAATCCCAGCGCCTCGGCAGTTTTGACGTGTTCCGACCCGACGGCGATCGGCTCGCCCTGGAGATATCGGTCTCCCAGGTAAATAGCGCCCGGGGCCGTGTCGTCGGTTTCCGGGGCATCGCGCGCGACGTGACCGCCAACCTGAAGGTGGCCCGCGAGAAGCAGCGCCTCGAAACCCAGTTGCAGCAGGCCCGCAAGATGGAGGCCATCGGCACCCTGGCCAGCGGCATTGCCCACGACTTCAACAACATCATGATGGGTATCCTGGGCAACACCTCGCTGATGATCTCCAAGATCGATCCCGACCATCCCCATTTCGAAAAACTGAAGAACATCGAAAAATATGTGGAAAACGGATCCGAGCTGACCCAGCAGCTTCTGGGTTTCGCCCGGGGCGGCAAATACAATGTCAAGCCCACCAGCCTTCGGGAACTGGTGGAGGAAAGCGCCCAGATGTTCGGCCGCACCAAGAAGGAAATCCGGATCCACAAGGCGCACTTGAAGGAAACCCTGCCGGTGGCAGCCGACCGCGGCCAGATCGAACAGGTCCTGCTGAATCTGTTCGTCAACGCCTGGCAGGCCATGCCCGGGGGCGGGGATATCTACCTGCTGACCGAAGACGTCGAACTGGACGCCGGCTACCAGGCCCCTTACGAGGTCGTCCCCGGCCCCTATGTCAAGCTTTCGATCATGGACACCGGCGTGGGCATGGACCGGGCCACGCGCAAACGGATTTTCGAGCCCTTTTTCACCACCAAGGAAATGGGGCGCGGCACCGGGCTGGGGTTGGCCTCGGCCTACGGCATCATCAAAAACCACGGCGGCTACATCAACGTCTACAGCGAGAAAGGGCGGGGCACGACCTTCACTATCTATCTGCCGGCTTCCGATCATACCCGTTCGCAGGAAGACGGCGCCACACGCCGGATCTACACGGGCAACGAAACCATCCTGCTGGTGGACGACGAGGACATCACCATGGACGTGGGCCAGGAGCTGCTCGAGGAACTGGGCTACAAGGTGCTGACCGCCCGCGACGGCCGGGATGCCCTGGCCATCTACCGACGACAGATGCCCCGCATCGACATGGTCATCCTGGACATGGTCATGCCCGGCATGGGCGGCGGCGCGACCTACGACGAACTCAAGAAGCTCAACCCGGAAGTGAAGGTCCTGCTGGCCAGCGGCTACAGCATCAGCGGCGAAGCCTCCAAGATCCTGGAACGCGGCTGCAACGCCTTTATCCAGAAGCCTTTCAACATGAAGCAGCTGAGCGAGAAAATCCGGAAGGTTTTGGACGCCGTTGAAACGCCCTGCTGAACGACGGCCGGCGCATCCGGAATCAGCTGGTTTTAGTGCCCCGATCGAAGTGTTCGCCCACCTGAGCCGCCGGCGACACGCTTCGTGACCTCACCAATTGCCACATCAACCGTACTTGCAGGAGACAACACCATGGTCGAATTCGCATTCCAGGAAATGTTTCCGCTGGGGGAGGACACCACCGTCTACCGCCAACTCACGGAAGATTACATCCAGGTCAAGTCGATGGAGGGCCAGCCCGTGACGGTGATTCAGCCCGAAGCCCTGACCGTTCTGGCCGAAGCAGCCTTCTGCGACGTTTCGCACCTTTACCGCACCAGCCACCTGGTATCCCTCAAGCGAATCCTGGACGACCCCGAAGCCTCCCGGAACGACCGCTTCGTGGCCCTGGAGATGCTGAAAAATGCGGTCATCGCCGCCGAAGGCGAGTTCCCCATGTGCCAGGATACCGGCACGGCCATCGTCATCGGCAAGAAGGGCCAGCAGGTCTGGACCGGGGCCTCGGACGAGGAGGCGCTCTCCCGCGGGGTGTTCAAGGCCTACACCGAAACCAACCTGCGCTACTCCCAGAACGCGCCGCTTTCAATGTACGAGGAAAAAAACACCGGCTGCAACCTGCCGGCCCAGATCGAGCTCTACGCCACCGGGGGCGACGCCTACAAATTTCTGTTCATCGCCAAGGGCGGCGGATCGGCCAACAAGACCTATCTCTTCCAGGAAACCAAGGCCGTCCTCAACCCGGAAACCCTGCTGGGCTTCATGCAGGCCAAGATGAAGAGCCTGGGCACGGCGGCCTGCCCCCCCTATCATCTGGCCTTCGTCATCGGCGGCACCTCGGCCGAACTGACGCTCAAGACGGTCAAACTGGCTTCGGCCGGATATCTGGACGGCCTGCCCACGCAGGGCAGTGAAACCGGTCATGCCTTCCGCGACCTCGCACTTGAAGACCAGGTCCTAAAGATGTCGCGTGACCTGGGCATCGGCGCCCAGTTCGGCGGCAAGTATTTCTGCCACGACGTGCGCGTGGTGCGCCTGCCGCGCCACGGGGCCTCCTGCCCCATCGGCATCGGGGTGAGCTGCAGCGCCGACCGCAACATCAAGGCCAAGATCACGCCCCAGGGACTGTTTTTGGAGCAGCTCGAAACCGAGCCGGCCAAATACCTGCCCGAACCCGGCATCGAAATGTCGGATGCCGTGGCCGTCGACCTCGACCGGCCCATGGACGAGATCCGGGCCACGCTGACCCGGTATCCGGTGGCCACGCCTCTGCTGCTGACCGGTAAAATCGTGGTGGCCCGCGACATCGCCCACGCCAAGCTCAAAGAACGGCTGGACCGCGGTGAAGACCTGCCCGACTACATCAAGAACCATATCATCTACTACGCCGGTCCGGCCAAGACGCCGTCCGGCTATGCCTCGGGCTCGTTCGGACCCACCACGGCCGCTCGCATGGACCCTTACGTACCCCTCTTCCAGGCGCGCGGCGGCTCGATGGTGATGCTCGCCAAGGGCAACCGCTCACGCCAGGTCCTGGAGGCCTGCGAGCAATATGGCGGTTTTTACCTGGGCTCGATCGGGGGGCCGGCCGCGCGTCTGGGAAAGGAATGCATCACCCACGTCGAAGTCGTAGAGTACCAAGAACTCGGCATGGAGGCCATCTTCATGATCACCGTCAAGGATTTCCCGGCCTTCATCCTGATCGACGACAAGGGCAACGACTTCTTCGAGGGACTGCTTTAGATCTTTTTTAATGCGTTTGGGACGTCCTAGTTGGTTATTGCTTCGTATAAAATCGGCCCTAATCGGTAGGAATTGCATCAAGATATTGACATTGATATCGTGAAGCTTTTAGTATGGCTGTCTGCTCTCCGCTCACCCTTCTTGAGAGAACGCATCTAAAGCGTAAGATCGGGGGCCTGGACGGCGTGAGACGGCGGGAAATCGGGGCATGCACGCAGTCGGTGAGCATTCTGAACGGGCTCACGACGCACCGAAATCCTAAAAGATCCGATGCCGAATCCCGCAACGCGGCGAACACCACCACACCAACTGAGTTTTTTTACGATACGTTCCAAAACCATGGAGAGATCGACCGATACCCTAAACGCCGGGTGTTTACCCTAAATTTAGTTCCAATGGATAAGCCGATTCTGTAAAAATCTTGCCACCATGCGAACATGCACCGTAGCTGCTCTTAGGCATCCTCGCCGCCTTCTCGCCCTGACGACTGCAAACAAGCGCCGACTTAGGATTTAGCAAATACTTAAACCGTAAAGGAGCGTTACCTATGGCAAAGACAATGCAAACCGTCGACGGAAACACGGCTGCCGCGCATGTGGCGTACGCCATGAGCGACGTGGCCACGATCTATCCGATCACGCCCTCGTCGCCCATCGGCGAGATTGCCGATGACTGGGCCGCCAACGACCGTAAGAATATCTTCGGGCAGAACATGACCGTGCGCCAGTTGCAGTCCGAAGCCGGGGCGGCCGCTGCCGTGCACGGCTCGCTGGCCGGGGGCGCGCTGACCTCGACCTTCACGGCCTCCCAGGGGCTGCTCCTGATGATCCCCAACATGTACAAGATGTCCGGGGAACTGCTGCCGGCGGTCTTTCATGTCACGGCCCGGGCCGTGGCCGCCCATGCGCTTTCCATTTTCGGCGACCACCAGGACGTCATGGCCGTGCGCCAGACCGGGTTCGCCCTGATCGCCTCCGCCTCGGTCCAGGAGGCCATGGATCTGGGTCTGGTGGCTCATCTGGCGGCGATCGAATCCAGCGTGCCCTTCCTGCACTTCTTCGACGGCTTCCGCACCTCGCATGAAATCCAGAAGATCGAGGCCATCGATTACGAAGACATGGCCAAGCTGACCAACCAGGAGGCGGTGGCCCGCTTCCGGGCCCGGGGCGCCAACCCCGAACGCCCCGAGCTGCGCGGCACGGCCCAGAACCCGGACATCTATTTTCAGGGCCGGGAAGCGGCCAATCCCTACTATCTCAAAACAGCGGGCATCGTGGCCGACTATATGCAAAAGGTCAGCGACCTCACCGGGCGCAGCTACAATCCCTTCGACTACGTGGGCCACCCCGAGGCCGATCGCGTGGTCGTTTCCATGTGCTCCTCCTGCGAAACCCTGGAGGAGGTGGTGGAAAACCTGAACAACAGCGGCCAGAAGGTCGGTCTGGTCAAGGTCCGCCTCTACCGGCCCTTTGCCCCGGAATACCTGTTCGCGGTCATGCCGGCGACGGCCAAGACCCTCACGGTGCTGGACCGCACCAAAGAGCCGGGCGCCCTCGGCGACCCGCTCTACGTGGATGTCTGCACGGCCTACATGGAAAAGGGGGAAACACCCAAGATCCTGGGCGGGCGCTATGGGCTGGGCTCCAAGGAGTTCAATCCCGGCATGGCCAAGGCGGTCTTCGACAACATGGCTGCGGCCGCGCCCAAGAACCACTTCACCGTGGGTATCGTCGACGACGTCACCAACACCTCCCTCGAGGTGGAGTCCGGTTACGAGGTGGCCCCCGAGGGTACGGTGGCCTGCAAGTTCTGGGGACTGGGGGCCGACGGCACGGTGGGCGCCAACAAGAGCGCCATCAAGATCATCGGCGACCACACCGACATGTACGCCCAGGCCTACTTCTCCTACGACTCCAAAAAATCCGGCGGGGTCACCATCTCCCACCTGCGTTTCGGCAAAAAGCCGATCAAGTCCACCTACCTGGTGGACGCGGCCGACTACATCGCCTGCCACAAGGCCAGCTATGTGAACATTTACGATCTGCTCGAAGGCATCAAGCCGGGCGGCACCTTCGTGCTCAACACGCACTGGACCCTGGATGAGCTGGAGACGGAGCTGCCGGTGTCCATGCGGCGCACGATCGCCGAGAAGAAGCTCAAGTTCTACACCATCGACGCCGTCAAGATTGCCGGCAAAGTGGGGCTCGGCGGGCGCATCAACATGGTGATGCAGACGGCCTTCTTCAAACTGGCCAACGTGATCCCGGTGGACGAGGCCGTGGGCTATCTCAAAGATCAGATCAAGAAGATGTTCGGCAAGAAGGGCGAGAACATCGTCAAGATGAACTGGGATGCGGTCGACCAC
>JASJBQ010000240.1 GCA_030066455.1 Desulfobacterales bacterium | reverse complement strand
CGTTGTTGGGCACCACGGTCTCGGTGACCAGTGCGCCCGAATGGCAGGCATCCAGAAAGACGATGACACGGCCCCTGATGTTCGCCAGGCGATCTTGCATGAAAGACCAGTTCAGACTGTTTTGCGCCGGGTTATGGAGGGTGCCGTCGCTCGTCAAAAAATGGAAATTTCCGGCATCGTCGCGAATACCATGCCCTGCCAGGAAGATGATGACGAGGTCATTTCGGGAGACCCGGGTGCAGGCTTCCAGCGCGGCGGAGATCCTGGCGACAGTCGCATGACGGTTGATCAGCAGGGTGGTGTATACCTGGTTATAGCTCTTGTTCTCAAACTGGTGGGCAGTGGCCGCGAGTGCCCTGGCATCGGTGTGAGCGAACTCCAGCTGCCACGCCTCGGGCAGTCCAGGATAGTCGCTCACGCCGATGGCAACCACGTGCAGGTCTGGTTTGCGCAATTCGTCCTGTTCGCAAAGCACGTCGAGGTATTGGGGCGTACTGGAAAATCCCCGCCCGTCATAAGCAATGGCCGTAATCCGGTTGGCGCCCGGGAAAAGCGGTATATCGATCACCTGCCGGCTCTGATCTTTTGATCGGATGATATCGATCTCAGGCTTGCCATTGACGAAAATCCGCAGGTTGCGGATACGATGATCCGCCAGATCGATTTCAAGTGGAAAGCGCGCCGCGGTTGTCCGGACGATTGACCGATGCCCGGGAAGGGTAAGCACCGGCGGGCGGGAGAGTTTGGCGGCCGGCTTGCCGTTTTCCGTGCGGCCCTGAAATCGTGCTTTGACAATCTCCGGCTTGTTGAAAACCGACTCGAACTGTTCGTAGGAATAGGTTTCGAGCCGGCCGTGCATGACCCAATGCACCAGGTGGTTGCCTTCCGGGCTATTGGCATAATAGCCGTCCGGTGTCGTGGTAATCCACTCGCCACCGATGGCGCCGTGCATGCGGCCCAGTTCTACCCCGGAGGCCAGATGCCACTTGCGCAGCGTGGCATCCCGGCTAGCCGAATAGAGGTATTGCCCGTCCGGCGAGAAACACGCACCGCTCAGCCGGTCCAAATGGCCGGCCAGTATTTTCACGGGCTTGCCCGAGACCCGATCCCAAACGATCAGCTTTTGATCCGCCCCCCCGGAGAGCAGCAGGCGACCGTCTTGGGAACATGCCCCGACGGTGACGGCGGCCGTATGCCCTTTGAAGGTCTGTTGAAGTCTTCCGGTTTGTGGGTTCCAGAGTTTGAGCGTCTGATCTCCGCCGCCCGAGACCACGCTGCGGCCGCCATCGATGAAAAAGAGCGTCTTGACACCGTACAGGTGACCCGCAAAACGGCGCACGGTGCGACCCGTATTCATATCACGCAGCGTAAAGGGCTTGCCTTCGGTGGCACATAGGAAAGAGGCGCCATCCGGCGAAATGACAAGCCGGTTGATGGGGTAGTCTCCCCCGGTGCGCCACAGTTGCTTGCCGGACGACCGCTCCAGCGCCATAACCGTTCCTTTTTGGGTGCCGGCCAGCACATACCCCGTATCCGGGGACAATGCCACCGCGGTCAGGGGGTCTTGCCCCACATCGTAAAACGCCAACCGATTGCCATCGTAAATATCCCAGAGTGCAATCCGGCCGGCCTGGTTTCCGGAAACGGCGAGGCGGCCGTCCGGTGACGCCGCCACAGCCCGCACCGGGGATCGTTGCCCGCGGTAGACACGCTCCTGGCGGCCGGTGGTCGTATCCCACAGCTTGAGGGAGCCGTCCTGATTCCCGGTGAGCAGATAGCGGCCTGCGTGCAACAGGGCCATGGAATTGACCGCCGAAGCGGATCCCTTCAGGGTATTGACGCGTAATCCGGTGGCCGTCTCCCAAAGTAAAATTTGCCCGTCTGCATGTCCTGACAGGATGTGTTTGCCGTCCGGGGAAAACGAAATCGTATTGACGGGACTTGCATGACCCGAGAAAGAGTGGACCGCTTTGTTCTGCTGTATGTCCCGTAGCAGCAGGACGCTGCCGCCGCCCGTCAGCATCAGCTTGCCGTCCGGTGAAAAAGCGGTGGCCGAAACGGGTCCGTCGTGACCCGCCAGGATTAGCATCAGCCTGCCCGTTTTCATTTCCAACAGCCTGGCCGAATGGTCGCTTGCGCCGCAGAGGATGAATTTTCGGTCGGGGGATAGGGATACGGACAGGATACTGGTCAAAGGGTCGGTATACACATTGCGCTTGTGGCCCTCGTTGATGTCCCACAGCCGTATGGTGCTGTCCATGCCGCCGGACAGGATTAATCTGTTATTGCGGGCGAAAACGGCACTGCTGACCGGTTCGATGTGACCATCGATATTGCGGGAATGCCTTTGGGAAGACAGGCGCCTCTTGGTTCTATAATGAACGGCCAGGGCGCCGTGATCGCGGTCGGCAAATCCGGTCGCGGTTATCCTGGACGCTTCATCCTTTGCATATCTCTCCGGCGTCGTTCTATAGCCGCGCAACACTTTGCGTTTGGATCCGGTACGAAGTTGCCACACCGCGATGGAATGATCCGCGCTGCCGGACAGGGCATGCCATCCGTTCGGGGAAACGTCCACGGTCAGTATTTTTTCATCATGCGCCTGGATGCTGTAGACGGGTTCGCCGGTCGTGACATCCCACAATCGGAGCGTACCGTCCCAGCCGCCCGTGAGCACATACTGTCCGCCGGGTATGAAAGTGACGGCACTGACAACGTCGGTGTGACCGTGAAACGCCCGGATTTCTTTCCCCGAAAAAACGTTCCACAGTTTAACCGTGTGATCGGCGCTCCCGCTGACGGCGTATTGTCCGTCCGGTGAGAAGGCAACCGAAGTCACAGCGGAAAAATGGCCGATCTGAACAACCGGGGATAGCTGGGTATCGGTCGGCAAGTCCGATACTTGCAAGGCGTTGTCGCGCGCCACACAGGAAAAACACAGCAGCGCAAAGGTAAAGAGGTAGGTAAACCAGGGCCGCGGCAGGAAATGCATGGGTATCATTGCCCTTGCTGATAGATTGGCACCCTAACAGCCATTTACCACAGATTGTGCGATATACGTATTGAGCAGAACATTTTAAAACACGAGCAGCATCATAATTCGGCCCGAACTGATAACTTGGACTTCAATAGACGTCCCCCTTTATTCCGATGATTCCCCTTGATTCCCGGAATTTCTCTTACTTCATCGCATCGGGTCGGAACAAGCAGGCCTGGATATCCAGGAGATCTTGAAGCAACTCGAAATCGGATCACGTGACATTGCAGATAAACGTTTTCAGCATATTCAGTACCATAATTACGGGCAAGCTCTTTTTTTTTGAATGCAATCGTGCCACTATCGTCGACGGTCTCGGAAAAAGTCCGATCCCCCCGAGGCACGTAACTAGCAGGGTTACGGTATTGTGCGTAGCTCGCGTCATGCCAGCGTACCGCAAGTTCGCTTCACTCCTCGGGCATCGCATGCCGTATCTCGAACTTTTTACGAATCTGATCACATGAAAAGTTCGCATCGAAAAGCCGCTAGGAGGTTCCAATGACCCCCGCGTCCGTCAATCATACCGTGACCCGTATGGAGCGATGGGTGGGATTCGGCGTACTCGTGATATTGGCGGCGATTGCCCTGGGGATATACACGGTTCAATGGCGGTTCAATCCGGCGGTGACCGCCCGGGAGGTGCTGTCGGAATCGGCAACCGTGACGGCGTCGTTCTCCCTGGTGGAGCTGGCGCCCGCCGAGGTTCAGCCGCTCTCGCCTCCGGAGCGCTTCGATCCGGAGACGCTGTCCGACAAAATCAACGGCAAGGCGGAACTCTATTTCAGCGCCGGATTCCAGTCCCTGGAGACCCAGCGGTTTGCCCTGGTCAGTGATTCGGCCCTCTGGTTTGAAGTGTTTGTCTACGATATGGGCACGGCCCGCAACGCCTTTTCCGTGTTCAGTATGCAACGCCGGGGCGATCTGGAGGCCGGCGGCCCCACCCCGTTTGCCTATGCCACGCCCAATGGCCGGTTTCTGGCACACGGTCGCTACTACCTGGAACTGGTGGGCGCCGAACCTGCGGATTCCCTGATGACGGCAGCCGATGCCATGGCGGCGGCGTTCGTCGACCGGATCGGCGCGGATGCCGCCAATTTGACGGAGATGGCCCTCTTTCCGGAGGAGGGCCGGGTGTCGGGCAGCCGGTCCCTGGTGGCCTCCGATGCTTTTGGTATCGCCGGCTTCAACCAGGTGTTCACGGCGCAATACCGGCACAATGGGGCCGGCATCACCGCCTATGCGGCCCGGCGGGAGTCGGCGGCATCGGCGCGGTCCACGGCCGAGACCATTCGGGATTTTTATCTCGAGTTCGGTGGCACCTCCTTGGGCGGGCCGGAAGGCGTTGCCGTCATCGATATTCTGGATACCATCGAGGTCGTGCTTTACCAGGGGCGCTACGTGATCGGCGTGCACGAGGCCCCGGACAGGGAAACCGCCCTGGCCCTTGCCGAACGAATCCGGAAACGGTTGCAGGAGATCGGTGATGACGGGTCTTAATCGTCGGGAGTTCATCCAGCGGTCGGTCAAGGCCGGGTTGGTTTCGGTTTCGGCGCTGGGCGTGGGATGGTGGCGGCACGCTACGGATCCTCCGGCATTGGAGCCATCCACCGAGGCCCTCAGCGGTATCCCTGATTTTTCTAAACCGTCCGATGGCGGTCTGGCCATGGCCATTGCCAGGGGAACGGATCGTGCCGCTATGCTGCGCCGGACCCTGGGGGCCTTGGGCGGGATGAACCGGTTTGTCCGGCCCGGCGATCGGGTGGTGATCAAGGTCAATGCGGCCTTTGCCTCGCCGCCGGCGATTTCGGCCACCTCGCACCCGGACCTGGTGAAGGCGGCGGTGATGGCCTGCCTTGAAGCCGGGGCTGCCGATGTGGTGGTCACCGACAACCCCATCAACGATCCGGCCAGCTGCTTTCGGCTCACCGGGATCGGGCCGGCCGCCGAAGCCGCCGGTGGCCGGGTCGTGTTGCCGACCGCCGATCGGTTTGCCGGGGTCACCCTGGCCGGCGCGCGGTTGATCCGGGACTGGCCGGTGCTGGTCGGACCGCTGGCCCAAGCGGATTGTCTCATCGGTATGGCGCCCCTCAAGGATCATCATCGCAGCGGCGCTTCCATGACCATTAAAAACTGGTACGGTTTGCTGGGCGGTCGCCGGAATGTCTTTCATCAGGACATTCACACCATTATCGCCGAACTGGCGGCCCTGGTGCGCCCGACCCTGGTGATTTTAGATGCCGTGACCGCCATGATGCACAACGGTCCCACGGGCGGGTCGATCACGGACCTGGCCGCGACCAACACGCTCGTGGCCGGCATCGATCCCGTGGCGGTGGATGCTGCCGGTGCGGAGATTTTAGGGCGGCGGGTGGATCAGCTCCCCCACCTGCGGCAGGCGGCGGACGCCGGCCTGGGCATTCTCGATTATCGCACCCTCAATCCCGTGGATGTCCCATGAGACTCGTCACTGTCAGGCGCATTTGCCAGGCCTTTTTTTTGCTGTTGCTGCTATGGAGTTGCCTGGTTACCACCGTCGGCGACCGGTGGTTCGAACTGCGGGGTTGGCCGGTCAGCTGGCTCCTGGAGTTGGATCCCCTGGTGGGGTTGGCCACGGTGTTGACCACAGGGAGTCTTTACAAAGGATTGCTCTGGGGAGCGCTTACGCTGGCAGCCACCGCCTTGGTGGGTCGTTTTTTTTGCGGGTGGCTCTGCCCGCTCGGAACCCTTCAGCAGATGGTCGGCGCATGGGCTGACAAGCGGCGGCGGGCGCGGGCCGCCGGACGGCAATCCCATCCCGGCCAGCGGATCAAGTACCTGTTGCTGATCGGATTGTTGACCATGGCGGCCGTCGAGCTTGCCCGGCCTTTGGTGGCCACGTTAGCCGGCGGCGGTTGGATTCCGCCCAGCGCGGCCATTGTGGCCGGTCTGGTCCTGATCCAGATACGATGGCGGAATCGGTCATGGACCGTTTCCGCTGGATGGACGATGGCCATTGCCGGCGGCATTGGTCTGGTGTTGGGGGTGATGCTGCCGGGACATCGCCTATTGGCCGCCGGGTTGCAGACCGGGCTCTTGGATCCCCTCCCCCTGGTCTACCGGTCCATCTCGTTGGTGGTGTTGCCCCTGCTGGCCCCGGGGACTGGTTCCATTGTCGTTGCCGGCGGATTGCTGACCGGCGGTGTGTTCATTCTGGTCCTGGCCCTCTCGGCCTGGCGTCCCCGTTTTTACTGCCGGTATGTCTGTCCGTTGGGGGCCTTATTGGGGATTGCCGCCAGATGGTCTTTGTGGCGGATGGGGCGACGGGACACGGCCGGTGATGCCTGCACCAGTTGCGGGCGATGCGATCATCATTGCGAAGGGGCCTGCGCTCCGGCCGAGCAGATCCGGTGGGCGGAATGCGTGCTCTGCTACAACTGCCCGGGCGACTGTCCGGAGCGGATTCTGGGGTATGCGACCCCACCGTCGACCGTAGGAGAGATCGCCGGTCCGGATTTAAACCGCCGGGCCGTGATTGCCGCCGGCGCTTCAGGGGCGGTCCTCCTGCCCTTGGCCCGTTTGGGGGATCCTTTGGGTGTGGGATGGCGACCGGACCTGGTGCGACCGCCCGGCGCGTTGACCGAATCCGAATTTTTGAACCGATGCATAAAATGTGGGCAATGCATGCGCGTCTGTCCGACCCGTGTGATTCAACCGGCCATCTTGGAAGCGGGGGTGGAAGGTCTCTGGACGCCGCGCCTCGATTTTCGGCTGGGTACCAGCGGCTGCCAGCACAACTGTATCGCCTGCGGTCATGTCTGCCCCACGGCCGCCATCCGTCCCCTGGCATTGGATGAACGCATGGGCCGAGGCGGTTTTAGCGATACAGGTCCGATCCGGATCGGGACCGCCTTTGTGGATCGGGGCCGCTGTCTGCCCTGGGCCATGGGAATCCCCTGCATCGTCTGCCAGGAAAACTGCCCGGTCAGCCCCAAGGCCATCACCACCCGCACCGTGTTGGAGCCGGTGGACGAGCTGGATCGGTTGACGGTGACCCGGGTGGGATCGCGGTCCATTCATTTAAATCTCCCCCCGACCCGCCGACCTTTGGCCGGCGGCGACTATTTTCTGGTCGGACCCGCAGGGCCGCAAAGTGCGCTGCGGATCGCCGGCCACCAGGCCGACCGGTTCGAGCTGGCCGGCGATCCGGCCATGGCCGCGCTCCGGCAGGAAGCGTCGGCCGCCGTGCATGTCCGGTTGCAGCAACCCTTTGTGGACCCCCACCGATGCATCGGCTGCGGGGTCTGCCAACACGAGTGCCCGGTGCGCGGCCGGGCGGCCATTCGTGTGACTTCCGAAAACGAAACGCGAAGCCGGGCCCATGCCTTACTCGCCGGGGCCGGCCTCACCAACAAAGGAGTAGCGTCATGACCACAGAGAAATCAGGCATCAAGCGTCGCCAGTTTCTGCAAGTCCTTGGGGCTGCCGGTGTCGGCAGCATG
>JASJBQ010000239.1 GCA_030066455.1 Desulfobacterales bacterium | reverse complement strand
TGAATTCTTGATCTCGATATCGGCGCCTTCCTGGGTGGCCTTCATCCGCAGCATGGAGGCCAGGATCTCGGCTTCCTTGTTGCCGCCCTGCTGGCAGACGGCGACACAGGTGTTGCAGCCGAACACCAGCACCTTTTTGTGGTCCTTGATGCTCGCCCAGATTTCTTCCAGAGGTTTCTGTTCGCCCACGATCATGGCAGTTATCTCCTTTCCCGCGCCTGAATAGCAATCCGTATGGGAGAAGGACCAAGCTGCTGGATCCTTTCCGTGAATTCGTTGCAGATCTCCGCCCAGCGCGGCCCCATGGCAGCCGACAGGTTGAACATGTCCAGCCGCTCGGGATCGATACCGACTTTGGGGAGAAGGGTTTTAAGATAGTTGACCCGTTTGGCGGCGTTGGCATTTCCTTCCAGGAAATGACATTGGCCCTCCAGTCAGCCGGCCACGAAGAGACCGTCGACCCCACGCTCGAACGCCCGCAGCACATAGCCGTGGTCCAGCTTGCCGGTGCAGGGCATCCGGATGATCTTCACGTTGGGGGCGTAGGAAAGGCGCATCACGCCGGCCAGGTCGGCCGCCGCGAAGGCGCAATAGTGACAGGCAAACGCGAGGATGCTCGGTTGCCAGCCGGTCGGGATCTCCCGGGGCGGCTCGATGGCCGGTGCGGCTTCCTGATTGACGGCCGCTTGCGCTTGTGCGGTCATGGTGGTCGTTCTCCCTGTTGGTGGCGGTTAGCGATGACGTCTCCGCTTCAGCGGCGGCGATGGCTCAACCCGACGTCTCCTCGGCAATGTCTTCGGTGGCCGCGTCGATCATGGCGTGGATCTGCTCGTCGCGGAAGTTGTTGACCTGGAAGGCCTTGGCCGGGCAGATGCCCGCGCAGATGCCGCAGCCGGTGCAGATCACCTCGTTGTGGCTGATCTTGCCGTCCTCGTCCACAAACGGTGAGCCGAAGGGGCAGACCCGCATGCAGGCCAGGCAGGACATGCAGATCTCGCGGTCGTGCTTGGAGATGATCCCGGAAACCCCGAGCTTGTCGTGGGAGAGCAGCACGCCGGCGCGGCCCGCGGCGGCCAGGGCCTGGCTGACGGTCTCGTCCATGTTCTTGGGCGCGTGGGCCAAGCCGGCCACATAGAGCCCTTCGCTGGGGAAGTCCACCGGACGCAGTTTGACGTGGGCTTCCAGGAAATAGCCGTCCGGGTTGCGGGTCAGCTTGTACTGCTTGCCGACTTTCTCCGTGGTGGGGTGCGGCCTTAAGCCCGTGGAGAGCACCACCACGTCGGGATAGAGGCGCAGGCTGCGGTTCAGGACGTAATCATAGGCTTCCACCCGGAAGCGGCCGCCCTCGGGGATCACCTCGGGTTTGGCCTCCCGCTCGAAGCGCACGAAGAGCACCCCCAGGTCGCGCGCCCTCTGGTAGTAGTCTTCGCGCAGGCCGTAGGTACGAATATCGCGGTAGAGAATGGTGACCTGCGCGGCCGGTGATTTCTCCTTGATCGCGATGGCGTTCTTGATGGCGTCCTGGCAGCAGACCCGCGAGCAGTAGTTTTCCGGCTCCTCCCGGGAGCCCACGCACTGGATCATCAGGAAATGCTGCTGTCCGGGGGAGAGCCCGTCGGCCAGCTGTTTTTCCAGGTCGCGCTGGGTGATGATCTTCTCGCTGTCGGCATAGCCGTATTCGGTGGGTTCGTACTCCACCCCACCCGTGGCCACCACGATGGCCCCGTGGTCGAACTGGGCCCCATCCGCCAGGGTGGTCTTGAAGCTGCCCACGAAGCCGCCCGTGGAGGCAACTTGGGTGTCCAGGTGAACCTTGATCCGGTCATGGGCCTCGACGGCGGCCACCTTGTCTTTAACCAGGGCCTGGACGTCGCTGCCGTCCAGGGTGCGGTAAACGTTGTTGGCCAGACCCCCCAGCCGGGTTTCCTTTTCGACCAGGTGGACGTCGAAACCCTGATCGCCCAGCGCCAGCGCCGAGGTCATCCCGGCCACGCCGCCGCCGATCACCATGGCCGCCGGGGTCACGTCCACGGCGTCGGTTTCGATGGGCTGCAGGTGGCGCGCCTTGGCTACGTTCATCTTGACGATCTCGGCGGCCTTCCGGGTGGCGACCTCGTTCTGGCCCATGTGGCACCAGCTGCACTGCTCGCGGATGTCGGCCAGCTCGAAAAGGTATTTGTTCAAGCCGACTTCGCGGATCGTGTCCTGGAAGAGGGGGGCGTGGGTGCGGGGCGTGCAGGAAGCCACGATCACCCGGTTCAAATCGTGTTCCTTGATCAACTCTTTGATCTTCTCCTGCCCGTCGGGTGCGCAGGCGTACATCAAATCATCCGAGTAGGCCACGTTGGGGACCGCTTTCATCTCTTCGGTCACCTTTTGGATGTCGACGGTCTGAGAGATATTGATGCCGCAGTGGCAGACGAAAACCCCTACGCGCGGTTCTTTCCCGACCACGTCGATTTCTTCGGGAAGTTCTTCCACCGTGATCTCGGTGCCACGGGCCTCGCCCAGCAGCGCCATGCTGCGTCCGGCCACGGCACTGCCCTGGGCCACGGTTTCGGGGATGTCCTTGGGTCCCTGGTAGGTGCCGGTCACATAGACCCCCGGTCGCGAGGTTTCCACGGGACCGAAAGCGGTGGTCTGGGCAAACCCGTGGTTATCGGGGGCGATGCCGAAGGTCTTGGCGAATTCAGCTGCGTCGGCGTGGGGCTGGAAGCCGATGGAGAGCACCAGCATGTCGAAGACCTCGTCGATCAGGGTGCCGTCCTTATCGGCATAGCGCAGGACCAGATCCCCGGTGGCGGCGTCCTCCTTGACGTCCGAGACCATGGTGCGCCGGTAGACCACGCCGTATTCGTCTTTGGCCCGGTCGACGTATTTGTCGAAATCTTTGCCGAAGGCCCGCATCTCCATGTAGAAGATCGTGGGTTGGATGCTGCCATCGTGCTCCTTGGCGATCACGGCCTGTTTGGTGGCGTACATACAGCAGACCGACGAACACCAGGGATTGGCGTTGTGGGGGTCGCGCGATCCCACGCACTGGATCCAGGCCACCTTGCGGGGGTGCTTTTCATCCGAGGGGCGCTTGATCTCCCCTGAGAAGGGACCCGAGGCCGAGAGGATGCGCTCGAACTGGATCGAGGTGACCACGTTGGGCCAGCGCCCGAAGCCCAACTCCTGGCGCACCTTGGGGTTGTAGCGCTCGAGACCCGGGCTCAGGATGATGGCGCCCACCTTGAGCTCGTATTCCTTGCCCTCGTCGTCGAAGTTGATGGCGTCGGTGTCGCAGAATTTGACACAGGCCTTGCAGCGGCCGCGCTGGGTGTAGAGGCAGGTTTCGGGGTCGATCACGCGGGTGTTGGGCACGGCCTGGGGCAGGAGGGTGTAGATGGCCTTGCGTTTGGCGAGGCCCTGCTCGAACTCGCTCACCACGAGCTTGGGGCATTTTTTTTCGCACGCCCCGCAGCCGGTGCATTTTTCGGCAATCACGAAGCGGGGCTTCTCTTTGACGGTGACACTGAAATCACCCGGCTCCCCGTCGACGGCGGTGACCTGGGAGAGGGTGTGCAATTCGATGTTGGGATGGCGGCCGACCTCCACCATCTTGGGCGAGATCATGCACATGGAGCAGTCCCCGGTGGGAAAGGTCTTGTCCAGCATGGACATGGTGCCGCCGATGGAGGAATCCTTCTGGATCATGTGGACCTTGAAGCCGCTGTCGGCCAGATCGAGCGCGGCCTGCATCCCCCCGATGCCGCCGCCGGCAATCAACACCGATCCGCGTTTGGTCTTATTTGCCTTGTTCGTCATGTTGCTCCAGCTCCTTCAAAAGCGTTGTCCCGTCCACGAAATGCCGGTCGGTCTGCAGTTCCACCGGCGAGATGGCCATGGCGGCGCCGATGATTTCGGTGATGAAATACACCGGTAACCGTTCTTCGATGCCGTGTTTTTTGCAGATCTCCTCCTGCTGGACATCCAGGTTCATCTGGCACATGGGGCAGGTGACGACGAAGCAGTTGGCATCGCGTGCCACCGCATCCTTGATGATTTTGGCGATCAGGTTGTGGGCCGTGCCAGGATCGTTCACGGCCGCCGACGCCCCGCAGCAGGCGGTTTTGTAATTCCAGTCGATGGACCGGATACCGATGGCCTTGAGAACCTCTTCCATGCCCTGGGGGTTTTCCACGTCGTCGGGCACCGCCACCGTGCAGGGGAAGCGCGTCATCATGCAGCCGTAATAGCAGACCGGGCGCAGGCCGGTGAGTTTGTGTACCACGCGGTCCTTGAGGGCCCCGTCGGCGATGCGGTCCATGAGGGCTTCGAGGATGGAGGACACTTTTAATGTACCGCTGACAGGCCGGCCCAGTTCGGCATTGATGGTTGCTTGCAGGCCGCTGTCCTCCGTCATTCGCTGCTGGGCCACCAGAGTCCGCGAGTAGCATGCCGAGCAGGGGATCACCATTTCGTCGAAACCGGCCTGCTCGGCGATGCCGATGTTGCGGGCCGGCAGGGCCACGGCCATGAAATCGTCGACCTTGCCGGCCGAGGTGGCGCCGCAGCAGTTCCAGTCTTCGACCTCCTTCAACTCGGCACCCAGTTCGGCAAAGATGCGGCGGCTTTGAACGTCGTAGAGTGCCGATGACTGCTGCAGGGAACAACCGGGATAATAGGCTAGTTGCATATCAGACCTCGTCTTCAGGGCTCTAAATCTGCGCCCGCTGCTTGGATTTGCGTTGCAAGGCTTTGATTTCGCTGCGTCCTTTGGTTATCTGGAAGCCGAAATGCATTCGCTTGCGGCGGGCCATTTCCATGCCGAGCTGCGCCTGGTTTTTGAGTTCGTCCACGATGGCCCCGAACTCCCGGGTCTTGATCTTGCGCAGGGCGAACTTCATCTCGTAGGCCCCCATGAATTCCATCTCGTTCACCCGGCCCCAGCGCAGGCCGGATTTGACGAATGCGTCGTGGAAATCCGCGATTTGTGGCTCGAGCGGTTCGAGGTGCTCGGTCTTGGCCATCTTTTTGAGGGTTTCGGTAATGCGTGCGGTCTGGATGTCGTTGGGGCAGCGGGTTCCGCAGGTGTAACAGGACACGCATTTCCAGACCAGGGCGTTGTTGAGCGCCCGGTCGCGATCGCCCAGCATGACCATGCGAATCAGGATGTTGGGGGTCAGGTTGTTCGTCTCGTCGCCGACGCTGCACCCTGCGGCGCAGCGGCGGCACTGGTAGCAGGCGGTGAGCGGTTGTCCGGATTGTTCGATCACCGTGCCGAGAAATGACCGCGACGGGCCGGGGGTGAAATCAAGGGCAGGTTCACTCATGTGCAGCTCCTTCCGATGGGCAGTGACGTGAATCGAAAAGGGCGTATTTCAGCTTGATGGGTGCCCGGCGGATGGCCCGCTTACGGTGGTGTCTGGGCAGCGCGGTCATCGGCCTGACAATGGGCGCCTATAGCTTTTCCGGTGTCAGATTTGAGCAACCATTATGCCAGCATGTCCGGCTGAGGGCACAATCGAAATAAATTGTATAATATTCAGACTGTTATGATCTGTATTCGCGGCTTGAGGGAAGCGCCCGATGATTAGACGCCGGTTATGAGGATATTCCAATTTGGAACGGCTGGATTGGAATTATCAACGAAAGCAGAAAGTTGAAGAGAGTATGCCATTTTGGAGCGGTCTATTTTGGCAGATGAGATCAGGCGTTGGGTGCGACGGCAAATGCGGCTTCTTTCATACGGTCGAGCGCGTGGCGGAGGTGCATGGCTTTACCGTCACCCCGGCGAATCCGGCATGTTCGTTCCCGGGGCGGCGGCCGTTGAAACACGATATCAGTTGCGGTGCTTTTCCTGTTCCTCGGGTGTGAGCGTCCAGAACGGCGTGCCGTCTTTGGTGATGCGGACCTTGAAGTCGAAATAGTCGCCCTTTTTCACCTTGGAGGCCATGAACACGAATTCCCCGTCGATTTCCGCCCAGACGCCTTTGACCTTGACCCGGTCGCCGCGGCGCACACCGATATCGCCGGGACCGGCAAACCATTCCGGGCAGACGTGGACCACGTTGAGGTCCTCCTCGGATTCCGCCACCAGGAGGGCGGTGGCCGGCGCCATGCCCGGCATGGGCACCAGAGTGTAGATTTTGCGGACGTAACCCTTAAAAGAGTCGAGTTCGCGGGCATCGTAAAGCTGGTTGTAAGGACTGTCGATTTCCCACCCCTGCATGTCGGCCGGGGGCTCGGCGGCAATGCTCAGCGGCAGGGTAAAGAGCAGCGCCATGGCGATGAGCAGGGTGCGTCCGAAGGGGTGTTGTTGAAAGACGGTTTGCATGTCACCTCCTTGGGATGTGTTGTACACGGCGGTAAAACAGTCAATTGTTTATAGTGTCATAATATCAAAACTTATTGATGAAATTGTCGTTTTCAAGCCGGCGCATGTCGGGTCGTCCTTCTCATCGGCCGGCATAGGGATTGACGTGCTGGACCGGTTTTTGGTCGACTCCGCTTCCGGTCGGCCATGGTGGCCGTTCAACGGTCATTCCACGTGGATTCCGTTGGAACCGCCGTTTTCCTGCAACCCCCGATAAAACAGGTAGGCCTCGAATCCGTTGTCGGGGTTTTCCAGATCCCAATAGGCGAAACGCTCATGTTCCTGGTTGAGGAATTCCGTCCAGAACAGATCGGTGAGCGCATCGACATTCAACTGCGCCCTAAGAAACGGGGATTCCAGCTGGAAATCTTCCACATCGGAAACGAGATCGCTTTGAACCTCCCAGAGTTCGCCCGACGGTATGGACGCATCGGGTTTGGGGGTGAAGGCGATCCGACTACCGGAATTGAAGACCTCCTCGAGCAGGCGATTGCGTTCGTCCGCAAACCACCACCAGTCCGTTTCGCAATCGTGCACGATATGCTGCGCCGGGCCATGGTTTTTCAAATGATGACGCAGATCCTGGATCGTTTTAAGTTTTATTTGCCGCACTTGGCTGTAGTAGGCATTGATGGCCAATGTCGGACGACCTCCGTAATTGATTAAAACGCAGGGCCTCATAGCACTCTCCGGCGCAGGGGGCAAGGACTAAAGGGATCGAGAGAAAAGCGGCGCCCCAAACATATCAAGGCGCGCCGCTGGCGTTCCCTGGCGCCCCGGCCTGGGGGCCCTGCCGGCCTCGTCCCCGCAGACGGGAAGGCAAAATGGGTCCACCTTTTTTATAACTTGCAAACGGCATCGCATCACGACTATGGTGACCCGACATCATTGATCCCTATCTCAGAGGAGAATTCCATGAAAACCAGCCGTCTGTTCCTTACCATGTTGCTCATGATGTTTTTTCTGGTGGCCTGCCAGACCACGCAAAACCAGACCACGCAAAATTCGGTATCGGCCGCGGCGCCCCAAACCCACATCGACCGGATCCTGGCCTCGGGTGAACTGCGGGTGGGCACAAGCGCCAACCAGCCCCCACTCAATATGAAAGACCGCGATGGCAAGATATTCGGATTGGAGATCGACCTGGCAAAGATTCTCGCAAAGAGCATGGGCGTCGAA
>JASJBQ010000238.1 GCA_030066455.1 Desulfobacterales bacterium | reverse complement strand
GAAAGAAATCCGTCATGATAATGAACACCAAGATCAGGATTAGGCTGAAGGCATACGATCACAAGCTGCTTGATCAGTCCGCTACGGATATCGTCGATACGGCCAACAAGACCGGCGCCAAGGTCGTCGGGCCGATTCCATTGCCGACGATGATCAACAAGTACTGTGTGTTGCGCTCGCCGCACATCGACAAAAAGTCGCGCGAGCAGTTTGAGATGCGCACGCACAAACGCTTGCTGGATATTCTCGAGCCGACGCAGCAAACCGTGGATGCCTTGATGAAGCTTGATCTCTCACCTGGCGTAGACGTGGAAATCAAACTCTAGCACGGGATTACGGTTAGCATCATGTGTAAAGGATTAATCGGAAAGAAGTTGGGGATGACCGGTTTGTTTACGCCCGAGGGCAGGTACATCCCGGTAACGGTGATCGAGCTGGGGCCCTGTGTGGTTACCCAGGTGAAGTCCAAGGCCACGGACGGCTACGATGCGCTGCAGCTCGGTTTTGGCGAGGTCAAAGCCCGCCGTATCAACAAGCCCGCCGCCGGACACCTCAAGAAGAGCAATGGCCGCTTTGCCGTGCTGCGCGAGGTACCGGTAGAAGCCCCCGAGGGCTACGAAGTCGGTCAGGCCATCAACCTTGATATCTTCGCGGTCGGTGAAAAGGTCGATATCGTTGGCACCAGCAAGGGGCGCGGATTCACCGGCGTCACCAAACGCCACGGGTTCCGTCTGGGACGCAAGACCCACGGCAGCAAGAGCTATCGCATACCCGGCTCCATCGGCTGCAGCGCCTATCCGGCGAAAGTCATCCGCGGGAAAAAAATGCCGGGTCAGTACGGCAACGACCGCCAGACGGTCCGGAACCTGGAGGTCGTCGACATCCGGCCCGAAGATAATCTGCTCCTGGTCAAGGGAGCGGTTCCCGGCTTCAAAAGCGGTTTGGTCATGGTCAACAAGCTCAAGTTCTAAAACGGGTTTCAGGGGGCACCGTCCGTTAGGGACGAGGCCTCCATGGACGCGGAGACTAAACTTTTCTACAGATAGAGATCGATATGGCTGTTTTAGACGTGATCAATCAAGAAGGTAAGAAGGTGTCCCAGGCGGAACTCGCGGACGACTGCTTCAATGTCGAGGTCAAGTCCAGTGTGCTGCACGAGGTCGTGAAGATGCAGTTGGCCAAGCGGCGTGCCGGTTCGGCGGCGGTGAAGAATCGCAGCGACATCCGGGGCAGCTCCCGCAAGCTCTTTCGCCAGAAGGGCACGGGAAGGGCCCGGCGCGGTAACATCAAATCACCGCTGCTGCGCGGCGGCGGGGTGGCCTTCGGCCCCCATCCCAAGGACTGGGGCTACAAGGTGCCCAAGAAAGTCCGGCGTTTGGCGTTGAAGATGGCGCTCAGCAGCAAACTCCAGGAGGAGAGTCTGACGATCTTGGACCAGATATCACTTGCCGCCATCAAGACCAAAGACTTCGCTGCCATTTTGGCCGAGCTCGACATCGACAACGCCTTGATCGTTACCTCCGAAAAGGACGAGAAGCTCGAATTGTCTTCCCGGAATCTGCCGCAGGTCAAGATTCTGCGCACCGAAGGGCTGAATGTATACGACATTCTGAAATACAACCGTCTCGTATTGCTTGAACCTTCGATCAAGCAGATTGAAGGGAGGCTTGCATGAATGCCTACGATGTCATCAAGCGGCCGGTCATCACCGAGAAGACCAGCATTCAGAAGGAAGACACGAACCAGGTGACTTTCGAGGTCGATCGGCGCGCCAATCGCGTCCAGATTCGCAAGGCCGTGGAAACCATCTTCGGTGTCCACGTGACCGGGGTCCGCACCATGCAGGTCAAGGGCAAGGTCAAGCAACGCGGCCGCATCGTCGGCAAGCGCCGCGACTGGAAAAAAGCAATCGTATCGTTGGTTCCCGGTGAACGCATTGATTTTTTTGAAGGGGTTTAAACGAGGGAGTTTCGCATGGCGGTAAGAAAAGTAAAGCCCACCTCGCCAGGACGGCGATTTCAGGATTATGCGACCTTTGACGAGATTACCCGGAGCCGACCGGAAAAAAGCCTGCTGCGGGCGCTCAAAAAGTCGGGCGGACGCAACACCAACGGCCGCATAACCTGCCGGCATCGCGGTGGCGGGCACAAGCGGCATTATCGGGTGGTTGATTTCAAGCGCGACAAAATCGATATTCCGGCCAAGGTGGCGGCGATCGAATACGATCCCAACCGCTCGGCCCGGATCGCCCTGCTGCACTATGCCGATGGCGAGAAACGCTATATTCTGGCGCCTTTGAATCTGAAGGTCGACGACGAGGTCATCTCCAGCACCACGGCGGATATCAAACCCGGCAACACCCTGCCGCTCAAGAATATCCCGCTGGGCACCCAGATTCACAACATCGAGCTCAAATTGGGCAAGGGCGGTCAGATCGTGCGCAGCGCCGGTACCTATGCCCAGCTGATGGCCAAGGAAGATCCGTATGCGCTCGTCAAGCTGCCCTCCGGGGAGGTCCGCATGGTCCTGCTCAAATGCAAGGCCACGATCGGTCAGCTGGGGAATCTGATGCATGAGAACATCTCGCTGGGCAAGGCCGGACGCAGGCGTTGGCTCGGGCGGCGCCCCAAAGTCCGCGGTGTGGCCATGAACCCCATCGACCATCCCATGGGGGGGGGCGA
Organism: Desulfobacterales bacterium; assembly: GCA_030066455.1. Next base: position 4,902 of record JASJBQ010000238.1, on the reverse strand, counting down.
AGGACGTTCTTCCGGCGGCCGCCATCCCTGCAGTCCCTGGGGGATACCGAGCAAGGGTTTCAAGACCCGCACGAACAAACGCACCGATCGCTACATTGTCAAGCATCGGACCAAGAAGTAGCTGAAATCCAAGGACGCCCGGAGCGGTTGTCGTGACGGGGCCGCAGGAAAATTATCAGGAGGCAGCATGCCACGTTCGTTAAAAAAAGGTCCGTTTATCGATACCAAGCTCATGATCAAGGTGGAGCAGGCGCAGGAATCGCGCAGCAACCGCGTGATTAAAACCTGGTCGCGGCGCTCGACGATCATTCCCGAAATGGTGGGCCTTACTCTGGCGGTGCACAACGGTAAGAAATTCATCCCGGTATTCGTGACGGAAAATATGGTCGGGCACAAATTGGGCGAATTTTCGCCGACCCGAACGTTCTATGGTCACGCTGGCGATAAGAAATCCAAACTCAAGCGGTAACAGATAGAAAAGGGATGTCGGTGATGGAGGTCAAAGCGGTAGCAAAATACATGCGGATTTCGCCAAGCAAGGTGCGCAAGCTTTCCGGGGCCGTCAAGGGCAAGCCGGTCGAGCAGGGGATCGAGACGCTGAAATATATGCCGCAGAAAGCGGCCGGGATGCTTGAAAAACTCGTGCGATCCGCCGTCGCCAATGCGGATCAGTACGACGATATCGACGTCGACGATCTGATTATTCAGAATGTGATTGTCGACGCGGGTCCGACCCTGAAACGTTTCCGGGCGCGCGCCCGTGGTCGCGGAACGCGCATCCTCAAACGAACGAGCCATATCACGGTGATCTTGGCCGAACCATCGGCCTAACGAAGGAGGTACGATCTTGGGTCAGAAAGTCAACCCCATCGGACTGCGATTGGGTATCGTCAAAACCTGGGAGTCTCGCTGGTTCGCCGATAAGAAGTACGCCGACTATATCTTTGAGGACCACAAGATTCGGCGCTTTGTCAAAAAGAAACTCTATCACGCCGGCGTTTCCCGAATTGAAATCGAGCGTTCCTCCAAGCGGGTGCGGCTGCGCATTTACACCTCGCGGCCGGGGATCGTTATCGGTAAGAAGGGTGCTGAGATCTCCCAGTTGAAGACGGCGATCGAGAAACTGACCGCTCACGAGGTCATGATCGACATTCAGGAAGTGCGCAAACCCGAAATTGACGCCCAGCTGGTGGCCGAGAACGTGGCGATGCAATTGGAGCGGCGAGTGGCCTTCCGGCGGGCGATGAAGCGGGCCGTTACTTCGGCCATGCGTTTTGGCGCTCAGGGCATCAAGATCGCCGCCGCCGGTCGACTGGGCGGTGCGGAAATGGCCCGGGCCGAGTGGTATCGCGAGGGGCGGGTGCCGCTGCATACCCTGCGGGCCGATATCGATTACGGTTTTGCCGAGGCCAAGACGACCTATGGGGTCATCGGTATCAAGGTATTCCTCTTCAAAGGTGAGATTCTGAAGAAAGACGCCATTGCCGCCGCGGGCAATTAAGACATAGGGGAGAGCGGACATGCTGAGTCCAAAAAAAGTTAAATTCAGAAAACAGCAAAAAGGCCGTATGCGCGGGGTTGCCCGTCGGGGCGGTACCCTGGCTTTCGGGGAATACGGACTGCAGGCGGTAGAGTGCGGCAAAATCAGCTCCAAACAGATCGAAGCCGCCCGTATCGCCATGACCCGCCATGTCAAGCGCGGCGGTAAGATGTGGATTCGGATCTTCCCGGACAAACCCTTTACGAAAAAGCCGGCAGAAGTCCGCATGGGGAAAGGCAAGGGCTCGCCCGAGGGCTGGGTCGCCGTGATCAAGCCCGGGCGGATTCTCTATGAGATGGAAGGCGTCTCCCGGGAGATGGCCAAGGAGGCTCTGCGACTTGCGTCGCACAAACTTGCGGTCAAGACCCGGTTTGTGGAGAGGAGCGAAATATAATGGAAGCGAAAGACATCCGCGAGATGGATCCCCAGGCGCGCAGCCAGAAACTGGCCGAGCTCCAGGAAACCCTCTTCAATCTGCGCTTTCAGCACGAATCCGGGCAGTTGGAGAATCCGCGTAAGATCGAGGCAACCAAGCGTGATATCGCGCGCATCAAAACCGTTATCCGCGAAACGACGTTAAACCCTAACGCGACGAGTGAAGCTTAATGGCCATGAAAGACAGAGGCATGAAAAGACAAGTGGTGGGGACGGTCATCAGCAACAAAATGAACAAGACCGTCGTGGTCAAGGTGGAGCGTTTGGTCAAGCATTCCATGTACCATAAATATATCCGCCGTCGAACCCAGTTTGCCGCACACGACGAAGACAACAGCTGCAAGATTGGCGACAAGGTTCTGATTACCGAATCGCGGCCCCTCAGCAAGATGAAAAAATGGCGGGTCAGCAAGATCATCGCGAAAGCGGTCTAAGCGATATAAGGATTTCGGACAATGATTCAGGCAGAAACAAGACTCACGGTGGCCGACAACTCGGGTGCCAAGCAACTCTACTGCATCAAGGTTCTCGGGGGCTCGCGCCGCCGTTACGCCAGCATCGGCGACATCGTCGTCGTGTCCGTCAAGGAGGCCATCCCCAATGCGAAGGTCAAAAAGGGGGACGTGATGAAGGCGGTCATCGTGCGGACCAAAAAGGAAATCCGGCGTGGAGACGGATCCTACATTCGTTTTGACGACAATTCGGCCGTTCTGGTGAACACCAGCCGCGAGCCCATCGGCACGCGCATCTTCGGCCCGGTGGCGCGCGAACTGCGTTCAAGGGGTTTCATGAAAATTGTTTCGCTGGCCCCCGAAGTCCTGTAACCGCTTTGCGCCTGTGGAGAGCGACACCCATGGTTAAAAATATATCGCACATTAAGAAAGACGACAAAGTCAAAGTCATCGCCGGCAAGGATAAAGGCAAGATCGGCAAGGTCCTGCGTGTCCTGCCCAAGAAGGAGCGCGTACTGATCGAGAATATCAACATCGTTAAACGCCATCAGCGGCCGAGCGCCCAGAATCGGCAGGGCGGGATCATTGAAAACGAGTCCCCGATTCATTGGGCCAACGTGATGTTGATGTGCAACAAGTGCATGAAACCGGTGCGCATTGCCATGAAACGCCTCGACGACGGCAAGAAGGTACGTTTCTGCAATAAGTGTGAGGAACTCATCGACAGATAAATAGGGTTCCCGGAGGGATATGATGTCTGAGCTGAAACAATTCTATGAAACGGAAGTCGCCCCCAAACTGATGGAGCGCTTCGGCTTTAAAAACCCGATGCAGGTGCCGCGGCTGGAGAAGATCGTTTTGAACATGGGGCTGGGGGAAGCGATCCAGAATATCAAAATCCTGGATTCGGCCGCGGAAGAGCTGCGGGTCATTTCTGGCCAGAAGCCGGTCATCACCCGTGCCAAGCGCTCCATCGCCGCTTTCAAGCTGCGTGAGGGCATGCCCATTGGGTGCATGGTCACCCTGCGGCGGGCCAAGATGTATGATTTCTACACCAAGCTCGTCAACATTGCCTTGCCGCGCGTGCGCGACTTCCGCGGGATTTCCGGCAAAGCCTTCGACGGTCGCGGTAACTACTCGCTGGGAATCAAGGAACAGCTCATTTTTCCGGAAATCGATTACGACAAGATCGATAAGATAAAAGGGTTGAACGTTACCATCGTAACGACGGCCACCAATGATGCCGAGGGCAAGGAACTCCTGAAATTGATGGGAATGCCTTTTCGCAATTAAGGCCGGTTGAGCCGCTGGCTCGTGAGCATCCCGCACGGCCTACCAAGGAGGAAACGTTGGCTAAAACAGCGCTTAGAAACAAGGCACAGAGAAAACCCAAATTCAAGGTGCGCGCCTACAATCGCTGCCCCATCTGCGGTCGGCCCCGAGCCTATATGCGCAAATTCGGTATCTGCCGAATCTGTTTTCGCACGATGGCTTCTCAGGGCAAACTTCCGGGGGTCACCAAGTCCAGCTGGTAACGGCGGCCGGATCGATACGACGAGCTGACCCCTTCGACTTAAGGTAGAGATTAAACGGAGATAAAAATGGCGATAAGCGATCCCATTGCGGATATGTTAACCCGAATCAGAAATGCCGTGAAGGCCAAGATGAACAGTGTCGACGTTCCGGCTTCCAAGCTTAAAATCGAGCTGGCGCGCGTCATGAAGGATGAAGGTTACATCAAGAACTACAAGTTTATCCAGGACGGCAAGCAGGGCGTCCTGCGCGTCTACCTGAAGTATGGTCCGGGGCACAAGGCGACCATCTACGGGTTGGAGCGTGTGAGCAAGCCCAGCCGTCGGATTTACGTCAAGAGTCGGGAAATCAAACCGGTGTTCAATGGCATGGGGGTCGCCATCCTGTCCACCTCCAAGGGCATCATGACCGACAGGCGCGCCCGTCAGGAGAACGTCGGAGGCGAAGTCCTCTGCAATATCTGGTAACAAGGGGAGTTACGATGTCTCGCGTTGGTAAAAAACCGATTTCGATTCCCGCAAAGGTCGACGTGTCCCTGAAAGACCGGCTGGTCACGGTCAAGGGGAGCAAGGGAACCCTTTCGCGGACGATTCACGCTGATGTGGACCTGCAGGTCGACGGCAACGTCATCCAGGTCGTCATTCAGAACGAAGACCGCAAGAGCCGCGCACTGCAGGGATTGACGCGCAGCCTGGTCAACAACATGGTTACAGGCGTCTCCAGCGGCTTTGAGCGTGTGCTGGAGATCAACGGCATCGGCTATCGGGCCGAGGTCAAGGGGCAGACGCTGGTTTTGAACCTGGGCTATTCCAATCCGGTCAATTTCGACCTGCCGAAGGGGATTGCGGCCGCGGTCGATCGCAACACGATCATCAAGCTGACGGGCATCGATAAGGAGCAGCTCGGGCAGACGGCGGCATCGATCCGCAAACTGCGGCCGCC
>JASJBQ010000237.1 GCA_030066455.1 Desulfobacterales bacterium | reverse complement strand
GCCAGGAAATTCCAGGCGATCATCGTCCTGAAGGGCGCCGCTTCGATGATCGGTTTCCCGGACGGCCGGGTCGCCATCAACCGCAGCGGCTGCGACGCGATGGCCACGGCCGGCGCCGGCGATGTCCTCACCGGCGCCATCGCCGCCATGTACGGTCTGGGCCTTCCTCTCGAGGACGCCGTCTGCAAGGGCGTCTTCGTTCACGGTGTGGCCGGCGAACTGGCCGCCGCGGCGTTGGGCCCCGACGGTGTCACCGCCCGCCAGATCCTTGATTTTCTGCCCCGGGCGGTCATGAAGGACCGGCGGGCCGCCCAGGATCCTGACTTTTGGCCTTACCACCGGCTGACAGTGGTTTAGCCGTTTAAGCCCGCTTTGGCCGCCGCCGGCCTCTGCCCCGGAATCGTCATCCGCTTCCAATTGACATCCCCCGGAAGTGGTCCTTACTTTGATCCTGGATCCGATCAATCCGATAGTGAGCGGCATGTACCCGAAACGGCTGAAATCAATCGTTCATTTAGGCATCGCGGCCCTGACGGCCGTCTTGATGGGTTGCGCCGCGGGACATCCCCGACCGGATGGCGAACATCAGCTCATCAGCCGGGTGGTGGACGGGGTTCAACCCGCGGTGGTTACCATCCGGACCTTCGATCCCGAAATGAAAGCGTCCGGCTTGGGCACCGGTTTTTTCGTCAACCCGCAGGGGCATCTCATCACCAACTTTCATGTCCTGGAAGGGGCCCACGCCGCCACGGTCAAGACGCATGACGGCACAACCCACAATGTCACCCATGTCCTGGCGGCCAACAAAGCCGTCGACCTGATCAAGCTGGCGGTCGAGATTCCAACCGCCAAAGTCCGCTGGCTCGAGGTGGAGCCCGCGGCACCGGATATTGCCGACAGGGTGGTGGTGGTGGGCAGCCCGCTGGGCCTGGAGCACACGGTCAGCGAGGGGATCGTCTCCGCCATCCGGGATATTCCCGGCGTCGGCACCATCTTTCAGATGTCGGCGCCGATATCCAAGGGCTCCAGCGGCAGCCCGGTGGTCAACGATCAGGGGCGCGTCATCGGCGTGGTCAGCTTTCAGGCCATGGCCGGACAGAATCTCAATTTTGCCGTGGCCAGCGACAATCTGCTGAAACTCGAGGCCCTCGCCGCCGGGACGTCCGTCGCCGAATGGACCTACGGCCAGGTCAGCAACAAACCCGGGGTCGTTCAGGATCTGTGCCGCAAGGGCGTTGGCGCCACGATCCGGGGTGAATACAACCAGGCCCTGATCTATTTCCGCGAAGCGGTCGAAGACCAGCCCGAAAACGCCGAAGCCTGGTACGGTCTGGGCAATTGCTACGTGGGGCTGGACCAGCCCGGCGAGGCCATTGCGGCCTACCGCCAGGTCATCGCCAAAGACCCGGACAACCCCAACGCGCACTACACGCTGGGCCACTACTATCTCACACTGGAGCGCTACACCGAGGCCGTAAACACCTTCAGGACGGCCCTGGCGCTCAAGGCCGACCACATCCCGGCGCGCTACAACCTGGCCCTGGCCTACGGGCAACTGGGCCGCCGCGAGGAAGAAAAAGACGCCTATGACGACATCATCTCCCGGGCGCCCACCTTCTGGCCGGCCCATTTCCGCCTGGGTCTCGTCTGCAACGAGCTGGGACTTTACACACAGGCCATCGCGGCGCATGAAACCGTCTTGGAGATTAAACCGGAATTTGCCCCCTCCCACTACGGCCTCGGTCGGGTTTATGCGAATCTGAACGATCGCGCGCGCGAAACCGGAGCTTACAAGGAGGCCATCCGCATCGACCCGGATTTCGTTCCCGCCCATTTCCAAATGGGCATCGTCTACCTCGAAAACGGCGAACGCGACGCCGCCCTGGCGCAGTATAAAATCCTTAAAAAGCTGGACGAAGATGCGGCCAATCAGCTGTTCAACCAAATCTATTCGCACTGATATCCTGAAAACACCCCTTCATCGCTCAAGACCACGGGCGTTCTCACCTCCCGGTTGCCGCCGAACGGCATCCGCGATATAAACCGGGTATTTCGAATGACGCCCGGACCGATCCCGCCGGGGCGGAAATGCCATGATCACCGAACGCACACTCCGCCATTTTCTGACCCAACCCCTTGCCGTAGGCAGCCGCGTGGCTCCGGGTCGGCTTTTTATGGCGCCCATGGCCAAGCTGGGTAATACCGCCTTTCGCAAGATCGTCGCCGACTTTGGCGGTTGCGGGCTGCTATTCTCGGAGATGTGCTGGGCCGGCTCGGTACCCTGCGGCAATGGACACGACCAGGGCGGCTTCACCTGGCGGCCGGATGAGAACCTCACCGGGTTGGTCTGCCAACTCTTCGGCAACGATCCCGCAACCATGGCACGGGCGGCGGCCATCGTCGCCGACGAGGGGTTCTTCGGAGTCGACATCAATTTCGGATGCGCCGTGGCCGCCGTCTGTAAAAAAGGCTGCGGCGCCGCTCTGCTCCGCACGCCGCAGCGGGCGGCAGCCATCGTCGGGGCCATTCGCCGAGCGGTATCGATACCCGTCTTCGTCAAATTTCGTACCGGATGGCAGGACGATCCGCAGACCGCCGTTTCCCTGGCCCGGCGCTTCGAAGACGCCGGAGCGGACGCGCTGACCTATCATCCCCGGGTGGCGCCCGACCGCCGCACGCGGCCGCCGCGATGGGACTACATTGGACAGGTCAAGGCGGCCGTGGGCATTCCGGTGATCGGCAACGGGGATGTATTCGATCGCCGCGACTGCGCCCGTATGCTCGCGCGCACGAACTGCGACGGGGTGGCGCTGGGACGCCTGGCGCTGGCCCGGCCATGGATATTCGCCGAATGGACCTCGGATTATCGACCGCGCGCGGACGTCTACCTGCGAAGCGCGCTGGAGTTGACCGAACGGCTGGAGGCCTGTTACGGGCCGCAGACCGGCAGGCGCCGCTTTCATCGCTACGCCGCCTACTTCACCGCCAACTTCCGCTACGGTCATTTTCTGTACGGCCGCCTGTGCCGGCCCGCTGACCTGGCCGGCGTAAGGACGGTTCTGAGGCAATTCCTGAGCGAAGATCCTGAGATCGTCGAGCGCCCCAGTATGCATCGCTTCCGCTGACGGTTTTGTAACAAGCCCGATATCGGCGTTACGCTTCGACCCTCGTCATTGCGGCGGACCAACGTACGCCTCATTCCTCGGGTCTCGCAAGCCTTGATCTCGGGGTTGTTACAAAACCGTCGGGATCTAATCGCATTAATAGTGAAAGGTAAGAGGAATCAGCAATGACCGTAGCCATAGTCAACTTTCGCTCCTATGCCGAATCGGTACCGGAGGTCCTGGATCGGATCGGGGCCGCCAACATCCTGGGCCGGCAGGACGCCTTTCTGATCAAACCCAATCTGATCAATACGGATCCCCACCCGGTCACCACCCCGCCGGCCTGCTGCGAAGCCCTGATCGACTACATCCGTGATTGCACGACGGCTGACATCGTCATTGCCGAAGGCTGCGGCGACGCCGGCTGCGAGACACCGGAAGTGTTTGCCGCCCTGGGATACGAGACCCTGGCCGCCCGCAAAGGGGTTGGTCTGGTCGACCTGAACACCGCCCCCCTGCGCAGCAACGTCAAGAGGTCCTGCACGCGGTTTCCCGAAATGCGCCTGCCCGAAATCCTCTTTTCGCACTACCTGATATCCGTGCCCGTCTTGAAGGCCCACTCCCTGGCGGAGATCACCGGCACCTGCAAGAACATGATGGGGGCGCTGCCGCCGCAGCACTATGGCGGGCATCCCGGCAGCTGGAAAAAAGCGCAGTTTCACCGCGATCTGCATGGGTCCATCCGGGAACTCCTCGACCACCGCGCACCGGACATGAGCCTGATGGACGCCACCGTCGGACTGGCCTGCTATCATCTGGGCGGGCCGCCCTGCGATCCGCCCGTCAACCGTCTGCTGGCCGGATTCGATCCGCTGGCGCTGGACCGCCAGGCCGCGAAGTTGCTGGGGATGGATTGGCAGACGATTCCCCATCTGGCCAACGGTGCCGGCCTTTCGGGAAACCAACCGAGTGGTTGACAGCCATACAGCGGCGCCACAGCCGGCCGAAATAGGCTGTGCTGCGGTCATCGCGCCGATGGGCTATGGAAGGCCCTTGGCCGACCGGAAGACGACATTGTCCGCCGCAAACTTGATATTGATCGCGCGCTTTTCATCGCCCCAGTCGCAACTTTGGGTTCCCAGAACCGACGCGCACTCGACCGGTTCTCCCAGAATCGCGGCGACTTCCTCGTAGCTCATGCCGATCTTGATCTTCTTGTAGTTTTCCTGGTTGACCTTGCTGCCGCAGCCCCAGAACGCCAGGAGACCGACAATCAGCAGGATCTGGCCGATCCTGCGCCAATCGGAATTCATAACGTCTCGCCTTTCGCTTGCCGGTGCCGGGTTCAGGACGGCCGCACCGGGTTGGAGAATGCCATACCAACTCGACCGGGATACCATAGCGAAAACAATGGGGATAGGCAACCGTCCTCATCACGGTGCGTCTCGCCCCTCATCGAGGGATTGTTGCCGGTAACGCCAGGGCCAAGGGCGGCGATCGTCCAGACCCATAGGCAGCCGGTGTGTTCCCTCTTACTCGCTGGATATCCCGTATGGGCTGCGATCACGCGCCAAACCGCTCAAGGCCGAGCGGTTTGGTGGCGCGTCAACCGCATCTGGACGACCGCCGGGCTCGGAGGAGGCCTCAGATGGACGGGTACCAGTGGCCCGCCGGTGTCATTTCGGGTAGGGATTTGACTTTGATGACCACCAGCGTCACGTCATCCTCGAGGGGGTTCGGGCCGCGGAACCGGTTCATACCGTCTAATAGTTGTTCGACGATGACGGCGGCCGACGCCTGACTGTTCTGCCGTATGATGTCGTGGACCGCCTGCTTGCCGAAAAAGGCACCCTGTGGATTTCTCGTTTCCCACAGGCCGTCGGTGGCCAGGAAGACAATCTGATCCGGTGCCAGGCCCGCCTGGCGATTCAGGGTGAAACGGATACCGGCATCCACCCCGAGGGCCGTCCCGGCCCCCATCAACTCTACCAGCCGGTCGCAGGCGGGATCGTACCAGACGGCGGGCTCATGCCCGGCCCGCACCCATTCCATCTCACCGGTCTCCGGCAGCAGGCGCATCAGGCAGAGGGTCATGAACCGGCCGGATTGGCCCACATCTTCGGCCAGATGCCGGTTGACGTCGTTGACGATGCGATCAAGCGCCCCTCCCCGTGCAATGCTCAGGCGCAACAGGGCCCGCACCGTGGTCATCAACAGGGCGGCCTCGACACCGTGACCACTGACATCCCCGACGACCACCCCTATATTGCCGTCCGTCCGATCCGCGACTTGCAGGTAGTCGAAGTAATCGCCGCCCGTTTCACTGCAGAACAAGCTATGCCCGGCGATATCAAAAAAAGGGCTCCAAGGTGCTTCGGCCGGCAGCAGGTTTTTCTGGATCTCGTCGGCCAGCGCCAGGGTATGCCGCAGCATCTCGTTCTTGCGCTTGATCTCCAGCCGGGCCTGGTTGATCTCGCGGTTGATCTTGCGCAACAGCGAGGCCGACAGGTCTTTGTGGAACTCGAGCCGCTGGCGATAGAATTCGGAGCGCGCCAGTTTGCGTTCCAGAAAGGCCACCCGCCGCCTCAAATCATCCGGCGAGGGCGCTGTTGCCGGAGCGGCGTCGAAGTTGGCCTTTGAAGGCGCCGGTACCGTTGGTGCAACCGCTCCGCGATGCTCCCCCAGCAGGAGGGTAATGAACGTGCAGTTGTGCAACAGGCTCGGCCCCGCCGCCTCCAGAGGGCTGATTTCACCGAACGAATAGAACCCGGCCAGAGCGATGCCCGGGGGAAGGTGGTTCTGCAGCAGTTCGATTTCTTCGGCGGTCTGCGTGCCGAGAATATGCTTGCGGGTGGCGCATGAGAAGATCAGCCCGGCAGCAGGCTGCCAGTCGTCCTCCGGTGCGACCGCTTCGGCCGCGAGGGTCTGCCTCACGTCCGATATCATGCGCTCCCGGGTAACCTCGGTCAGCTGAACGATCTGGCCCTCCTCGATGGGCACGGCGAAACGCACCCCGCCGGTTTTCTCGTCGTAACCCAAGGGGGCCAGAATGTAGAACCGGCGGCTTCCGGGAGAGTGCACGGCTAGGGGGAACTCGAGGACCGGATGGGCGTGCGGGCCGAGGTAGTGGCGATAGAAATCAAGGGCCGGCTGGTCGCCGATCATGCGGACTTCACTGTCGGTGCGCGCCGACACCGGTGCGCGTTTGCCCACCGGCTGCCAGCTGTTGCTCACGCTGAAGCGGTGGGCCACCGGCCCCTGAATGAGAAGGATCACGATCGCATCTTCGTGGACTTCGTGATTGCAGAACTGCCGGGGCCGGGTTTCCAGGTGCCAGGGATGCGCCGCCACCCCGCCGAATACCGGGCAGTCGCGGGCCACCTTGCGGTTCAGGGACTGCACCGCTTCATGGGCGGGCGCCGAAACACCTTCGCAGAATACCAGACAGAGCTGCTCGGGGCCCGGCAGATTGATGCGGGCCATCTCCAAGGCGCGGGCCACGGCGTCGTCCGCATGACGGGAGAGGGATGTCCCCAGTCCGACGCCGAATGCCAGTTGCTCCGAACAAAACAGCATCAGCACCAGGGAGTCGTCGCTGAAACCACTCGCAGACGCCATCTCGCCCGCCGTGGTGCACCCCGTCAGGGGCAGTTCGGGGAAGGTCGCTTGGACGGCCGCAAGGACAGTCGCATGGTCGTATTCCATCCCAGCCATCAGGATCGCCGCACGGGGAACCTGCCCGCGCAGCTGCGCCTGACACTGGAAGATCACGCGGCGAACCGCCTTGAGGGTGTCGATGTCTTCCGCCTGTCCGACGATGACTCTCAAGCGCGCACCTCCCGGCCATCAGGGCCAAAATACGTCGCAACATACCGCCCGCTTAGGGCGGTAGCTGCGTTCGGTGGGGCCGAACCTTCGATCCGATGATGAGTCTTGAAGAAGCGGGAACGCGTTCTATCCGCTGGATGGATTGATGCAGGGCATGCCGTTTTTGGTCCACGACCGGCGGCGTTCGATACCGCTGCGGCGATCGACCCCGCTCCGTCGCTCCTGGCCGCCGTCCATGAAATAATCGATGCGGTAGAAGACCCGCCGCTCGAGGCCCGAGCGTCGGTCAGCATAACACCGGTTGCGCTTTTCCACCCAGTCGTGATCGGACTTGGCCGGCGGGGATCCGACGATCATGGCTTCAGGCCTCCGGTAGGAATGCGGAGCGGAATGACACTGTAACAGTATAATCGCGGCCGTCCACCGTCAAGTCGAGATTCTCACCGGCAGCCTTTGTCAAACGATTCAATCCGGCGCCAACGGGCCGTGCGCACCATGCACCCGCTAAAATACCAAAGGCCGGCGCCGCGGCGCAGGCCTTGGGAAGATACCGGCAACCCTCGAGGGCTTAAAGCTTTTCGACATTGGTCTTGAGATAGTCCGCCACCCCCTCGGCCGTCGGTTTCATACCCCCCTCGCCTTTGTGCCAGCCGGCCGGGCAGACTTCACCGTGCTCTTCGGTGAACTGGAGGGC
>JASJBQ010000236.1 GCA_030066455.1 Desulfobacterales bacterium | reverse complement strand
CCCCCAGCGGAAGCGACATGCCGCCGACCCCGAAAATGACGATGATGGCCACCAGGGCGAGGTTGCGCGGCTCCATCAGGTCGTCGCCGGCACGTACCAGGGTGTTCATGCCCACCACCATGATGGCCCCGAAAAGCAGAATCATGATGCCACCCATGACGGGCACCGGAATGGTCTGAAGCAGCGCCCCCAGTTTGCCGACGAAAGCCAGCACGATGGCCGTGATCGCCGCCCAGGTCATGATGCCGGGGTTGAACACCCTGGTCAGGGCGACGGCCCCGGAGACTTCCGAGTAGGTCGTGTTGGGCGGGCCGCCCAGAAAGGATGCCAGCGACGTGGCCAGTCCGTCGCCCAGCATGGTGTTCTTGATGCCCGGATCATCGACGTAGTTTTTCCCCGTGATCCCCGAAATGGCAAGGACGTCGCCGAAATGCTCGATCGCCGGCGCAATGGCCACCGGCACGATAAAAATGACGGCTTCCCAATTCCACTCCGGAAAAACGAAATTCGGAACGGCAAACCAGGGGGCCTCGGCCACGGCCTTGAAGCTTACCATCTTAGCGCCGGTCCAGTTCTTCAGCTGTCCGGGATCGAAGCCCGCCTGGATGGCGGCAGATATGCCGGCCAGATCCATGGCGAAGGCCGCGGCGTATCCGCTGGCGATGCCGATGAGAATCGGAACGAGCTTGAACCACCCCCTGCCCAGCAGTGAGGTGACGATGGTGGTCACCAGGGCGATGGCCGCCACGATCATGGCGGATTTTTCCGGCACCAGCCAGGCGGCGCCGTCACCGGTCCTGCCGAGGGCCATATTGACGGCCACCGGCGCAAGGATCAGCCCGATGACCATGATCACCGGCCCGGTGACCACCGGTGGGAGGATGGTGTGTAAAATCTGGGTGCCGCCCCACCGGATGATGAAACTGAGTAAGATGTAAAGCAGGCCCGCCGCCGCCAGGCCTGAGAGCGTCGCCGGAATGCCCCAAGTCTGGACACCGTAGATGATGGGCGCGATGAAGGCAAAAGAAGACGCCAGAAATACGGGCACCTTGCCCCGTGTGACGAGCTGAAAAACGAGCGTTCCGGCACCGGCGGTAAACAGGGCCACATTCGGGTCCAGTCCGGTGAGCAGAGGGACGAGTACGAGCGCACCGAACGCCACGAACAGCATCTGGGCACCGACAAGGCTGTCTTTGATCGTAAAAACGTAATCCGTAGCCGCATGATTCCGGGGCATGCATCCTCCTTGAAAAAGTCCGTCGGGTTTAAGGCCGATGCCGGCGGGAGCGGCCGCCGGTCGCCGACGTACGAACGACACGCCCGCAGGCGTTATTTGGTGCCGAAAATCTTATCGCCGGCATCCCCGAGACCCGGCAGTATATAGCCGATATCGTTTAATTGATGGTCTACGGCCGCGACATAGATGTCCACATCCGGGTGGCGGGCTTCGACTTTTTCCAGACCTTCGGGCGCGGCCACGAGAAATATGCCCCGGATGCGTTTGCACCCCGCTTCCTTAAGCATATCGATGGTGGCGATCAACGTGCCGCCGGTGGCCAGCATGGGATCGAGAATCAGGGCGATGCGCTCTTCGATCTTGCTCGTCATTTTGACGTAATAGCGCACCGGCTCAAGCGTTGACTCATTGCGATAAAGTCCCACGACGCTTACCTTGGCCGAGGGTATCAAACTGAGCACGCCGTCCATCATCCCCAGCCCGGCCCGCAGAATGGGCACCACGGTAATTTTCTTGCCCTTGATCCGCTCGACATTCACGTCTCCGGCCCACCCCTGGATCGTGCGGGTTTCGGTCTCCAGGTCCTTGGTGGCCTCAAAGGTCAGCAGGCTGGCCAATTCGGAAGCAATGTCGCGAAAGTCCTTGACCGTGACATCATTCTCGCGCATGAGGCCAAGTTTGTGCTTGATCAGCGGGTGATCGACGACGTGTACCGGCACTTTTTCCCTCCTTTACGGTTAGCGGCGTATGCCTTTAGCGCCCACCCCATCGGCCGACCCGGCCGCAGCGGCCGGCGACGTCCGCAAAAAAGCCAACAGAAGCGCAATGCTCCCCTTGGCCTAATTGTAGGCGTGGCCGGGCGAAGCCCGGATACACCTCACCCCGCAGGCGACACACTGGCCGCCAACAGGGTGATCATGACGCTGTCAGAACCGAATAAACCGCCATCGACGAGCATGGGCGGTGATGAAAAACTAGAAATCGCCCATTGGCCGCCGAAAGGTGTAGTTAAAGGGATCCACCACCATTTTCTGCGTGGTTTCCTTGGCATTGCCGCCCAGGGCGGCAAACGGCAGGGCGACCAGATAAGCCCCGGTGCTGACGATCAGGCAACCGATGGATATCGGGCGAATAATGGCGATATCCCCCGCCATGGCGTCCCCTTTGGGCTCGCGCTTGAAGACATATATTTCGGTATCATCCACAGCGAATGCGGAAACCGGCGACAGGCAAAGGGCCACCACCAGCAGTCCGGCGATCAGTTTAGGAAAGCGTCTGAGCATATATGGCCTCCTCACGAAAAGATGGAAACACCGGCAGGTGATCGAAAACACCCGCGATGTTTTTTAACCCCGCAGAAGCGGCGGCGATCGCCCGGAAACGACCGCCTGGGATCAGGCTTGCAACCCCGGCGGGACACTTCTATATTGCATTTCGGCAGATAACGTGTCCCCCGTTAGTTTTTTTTGGGGCTGCTTTTCAATCAGAGTAGAAAATGACCTCGGAAGTGTCAAGGAAAAAGGCTTCAAATCACTCATCATTCTTGAATTTTCCGGGTTGGGCATCCCCCGGCCGGCCATGGGGCCGGAACAACCATGACCACGGAAGCAACGCGGCGCGAAACATCGCTCGCCGTTCGGGCTGACGGCCGCGGGGAAAAACGACCAGGACGGCAACATCCATCATCTGGCAATGAATCAAGACCTGGGCACCCATATCGAAGTGGCGGCGGCCCTGCCGGTGTTCGGCACCTATACCTACCGGCTGCCGGAAGCACTGCGCGCTCGGGCCACGGCCGGCCACAGGGTGCTGGTGCCCTTCGGCCGGCGGCGCGTCACCGGGTATATCCTGGGGCCGGCCTCGGGAGCGAGACCCGCCGGCCTCAAAGACGTCCTCGATCTGCTGGACGCGCAGGCCCTTTTTCCGGCAGCCCTCATCCCCTTTTTCCGCTGGGTGGCCGACTACTATCTATACCCTCTTGGGGAAGTGATCCGGGGCGCCCTGCCCAGCGGCTTGAACCTGTATGAATACAATCTTATCGCCGTCAACAAGAAAGCCTGCCCGCTGCCCGGTGACGAGCGGCTTTCCCCTTTGGAACGCGACATCCTGGATTGTCTGCGCCAGGGGGCCTGCCGCCTCAAGGACCTGCAGAGCCACCTGGATCGCCCGGTGCCCGGCGCCCTTTTGCAGGCCATGGTCGATTGCGGCTGGGTGGTGCGGCGCAAGACCCTGCGCGGCGCCCGCACCCGACCCAAAAAGGCCCGCCTGGTCCGGCGTGTCGGCGCCCTTCCCGCCGGCGTGCGCATCACGCCCCAGCGTCGCAGGATTCTTGACCTCCTGGAGAAAGAAGGCGAAATACCGCTCCGGTCGATCCGGAAATCGATCCCGGGTGCCGCCGCCATCGTGCGCACCATGGCCCGGCGCGGGTTGGTCGACCTGGTGGAGACCAACGTCTACCGCGATCCCTTCGGCGACCCCATCCTGCCGGATCAGCCCCCGGAACTGACCACCGAACAGCAGTCGGCGCTTGAAGCCATCAACGCGGCCCGCCGGCAGGGCTTCACCGCCATCCTGCTGGACGGCGTCACCGGCAGCGGTAAAACCGAAATTTACCTGCAGGCCGCGGCGGAAACGCTTCGCCGTGATCGGAGCGTACTGGTGCTGGTTCCCGAAATCGCCTTGATCTCGCAGACCGAGCGACGTTTTCGGGCCCGTTTTGGCGAGCGCGTGGCCGTCTTGCACAGCGGGTTGTCCACCGGCGAGCGCCTGGACCAGTGGCAGCGCATCCGCAAACGGGAAGTCCCCATCGTTATCGGCGCGCGTTCGGCCGTTTTCGCCCCCCTCGAAGACATCGGCCTGATTGTCGTGGACGAAGAGCATGACGGGGCCTACAAACAGGAAACCGGCCTGCGTTACAATGCGCGCGACCTCGCCACCGTGCGCGCCCGGATGAATGCCTGCCCGGTCATCATGGGGTCGGCCACCCCTTCGGTCCAAAGCTATTTCAACCACCAGCAGGGCAAGTTCCGGCGCATCCGCCTGAGCCAACGGGTTCAGGCCAAAGCCCTCCCGGAGATTGCCGTCCTGGACCTGCGCAGCATTCAAAACGAGCGCGGGGTGCGCAAATACCTGAGTACGGATCTCATCGATGCCATCGGCGAAACCCTCGCGCGGCGGGAGCAGGCCCTGATCTTTCTGAATCGGCGCGGCTATGCCAGCTATCCCATCTGTTCGGCGTGCAACGCCATCTTGAAATGCCGCCATTGCAGCATCAGCCTGACTTTTCACCAGCAGGCCAATGCCTACCGTTGCCACTACTGCGGCTACACCCGCTCGGCCCGGGCCACCTGTCCGGAATGCGGGGCCGACAAGATCTGGCATTACGGCCTGGGCACCGAAAAACTGGAAGCCTTTCTGCAGCGCTATTTCCCGAGCGCCCGCGTGGCCCGGCTGGACCGGGACACGACCCGCCGCAAGAACGGGCTGCTGACGGTGCTGAAAAAACTGCGCACGGGCGAAATCGACATCCTGGTCGGCACCCAGATGGTGGCCAAGGGGCACGACTATCCCAACATCACCCTCGTGGGCGTGGTCTGCGCCGACAGCACGCTCAATTTTCCCGATTTTCGCTCCGGTGAACGGACATTCCAGCTTCTGGCCCAGGTGGCCGGCCGGGCCGGACGCGGCGAGCGCCCCGGGCGGGTTATCCTGCAAACCTACACCCCCGATCATTTCATCATCTCCGCTGCGCGCCGGCAGAACTACGCGCGTTTTTATGCCGATGAAATCAAATTTCGCCGCGCGCTGGGCTACCCGCCCTACACCCGCATGATCCAGTTGCTCATCACCGGGCGGGATGCGGACAAGACGGCCGAAGCCGCTCAAAACCTCGGCCGGGCCGCCCTGGCCGGTTTGCAGCAGCAGAACCCGACCGCCGGTCGTTTGAGCCTCCTGGGGCCTGTGGAGGCGGCCCTGCACCGGGTGGCCGGGCGGTATCGCTGGCAGATCCTCATCCGCGGACCGCATGCGAGGGAATTGAACCGTTTTGTCCACCAGCTGCTTTACGGCGGCGGCATCCACTTCGATCGGCAGGGAATCAAAGTATACATTGACGTCGATCCACTGTTTATGATGTAAATTATAGTTTGGACGTTGTTTGGACGTGTCTATCATCTGATCGCCGCCGGGCGACGGACGGCCGCCACCGACAGGCTACCGCCCGCCGCCAGGGTTGGATGGCAATCAGTCAAGGAGTGTCTGTGATATGAAAAAACAAATAGGCATTTTCGTGTTGATGGTGATGACGGCCGGCCTGCTGGCACTGCCCGCCGACGCACGCCGTGGCAACGGGGTCGAAGCCACCGGGGACGGACCGGGCCGGTCGGACGAGCTTCTGTTGGCCGCGAGCGGCTCCCTGCTGGTCACCGGGAGCCAGGGCCAGACCCCGGCCGCCCCGGAAACACCGGAGAACGGGCTGCCGGAGCTCGTCGTCGCTGATCCGCTGTTTGAATTTGGCCGCGTACTGGACGGCACGTCGGTGGAGCATGAATTTCTGATCGAAAACCGTGGGAGCGGCGATCTGGCCATCGAACAGGTCCTCACCGGTTGAGGTTGCTCGGCTGTCTCGTTTCCGAGACAGATCCCCGCCGGCGGCGAGGGAAAAATCCTGATCAAGCTCAACACCACCGGCTACGGCGGCCACCAGATGCGCAAGAAGGCCATCGTGCATTCCAACGACCCCTATCGTCCGCAACTGGCGCTCACGATGAGCGGCCGCGTGGATCCCTTTGCCCAGATCAAACCGGAGCACGTCATCATTCGAGGCTATGTGGGCGACGCCCTGCGCCGCCGGGTGACCATCGTGCCCTCCCGGAACAATCCCTTCGCCATCACCGAGGTCAAGGCCAAGTACGGCGACAACATCAAGATCGCCTGGAAAACCAGGGAAACACCCCAGGGCAAAGCCTATCTTGTCGATGTGGAAAACACCCGGGCCGAAAAAGGTCGCTATTACGACACACTGTACCTGATGACGGACAGCGCCCTGCGCCCCCGCATCCCGATTCAAGTTCGCGGCAGCATTGCCGCCAAACCCGAAGGATCACCGCAAGCCCAATGACTTTTTCCGATCTCAAGGTCGTCATCTTCGATTGCGACGGTGTGATGTTCAACACCAATCGCGCCAACGAGGCTTACTACAACCAGATTCTGCAGCATTTCGGCCGCCCCCTGCTGACCCGCGAACAGTTCAAGTACTGCCACATGCACACCGGGGACGAGGCCATGCGCTATCTCTTCGAGGACACGCAGCTGGCCGCGGCGGCCCAGGATTATCGAATGCAGATGGGGTACAGCCGATTCATCCGGCTGATGGAGATCGAACCCCACCTGAAGCCGCTGATCACATCGCTGCGGCCGGGCATCAAAACCGCGGTGGGCACGAACCGGGCGGACACCATGGAAGAGGTCATGCACGTTCATGGGCTGGAGGACTTCTTCGACCTGGTCGTGACGTCGCGGGACGTGCCGACGCCCAAACCGGCCCCGGACATCCTCAACCGCGTGCTGACCCATTTTGACCTGGCACCCGGCCAGGCGCTGTATATCGGCGATTCGGTCGTGGACGAACAGGCGGCCGCCGCTGCCGGCATTCCCTTCGTGGCCTGTGGCGACCCCGCTCTTGAAGCCGCCCATCACATCGAAAGCCTTGAGGAAATGTTTGCGCTGGTGCGCCCCTGACCCTCCCGGCCGAAACAAGCCCTTCAGGCTGAATTATTGACGGACTCGTAAAAAATCAGGTTGCAGACGATCTCGAAAAAACTTCGCGATACGGCGTCGAGGCCCGAGGAATGAGGCGTACTTCCGGTACGCCGCAATGACGAGGGCTGAAGCGTAACGCCGATAGCGGACTTTTCACGAAACCGTCACATAATGCCCGGGAAGACAGGCTACCGGGCGGAAGGGAGTTGCGGGCATGCATAAGCTGCTGTGGGAGCCCAATCCCGCCCAGATCGAGCAAAGCAACATGTACCGCTTCATGCAGTACGTGAACCAGCGCCACGACAAAGCGTTCGGGCGCTATGACGAACTCTACCAGTGGTCGATCGAGGCGATTCCTGAATTTTGGGCGGCTATCTGGAATTTTATGGCGATTCGTGCCTCGCAGCCCGGCGAGCGGGTGGTGGACGATCTGGCCCTGATGCCCGGGGCCCGGTGGTTCGAGGGCGCGCGTCTCAATTTCGCCGAAAATCTGCTGCGCTACCGTGACGATCGTCCGGCCCTGGTGTTCAAGGGCGAAGACCGGCCGGTGCGGCGGATGAGCTATGCCGAACTTTATCAGGAAGTGGCCCGCGTGGCCGCGGCCCTGAGGGCTTGCGGTATCCGTGCGGG
>JASJBQ010000024.1 GCA_030066455.1 Desulfobacterales bacterium | reverse complement strand
GCGTACCTTAAGTACGCCTCATTCCTCAGGATTCGCAAGCCTTGATCTCGAACATTTTACGAAACCGTCTAAATCATGACTTTTTACGAGACCGTCTTTTCTTCCACGCGGAAGAAAAGTAACATCAATTAATATGAAAAATACAAAGTAAGAAACCATATTCTCTTTGGTAGGCGGTGAACACCCATTCAGAAGAAATACTTGTTGGCAGATTTGATAAAACTTAGCGCGTTCAGTCTTGAAAGCAGATAAATCAAACAGAGGGAAGCGTTTCAATGCCCGCACAAACCTACCACCACCCCGTCCAGGTCTACTACGAAGACACCGACCACTCCGGTGTGGTCTACCATGCCAATTACCTCAAATACTTCGAGCGTGCCCGCGAGGGTGTGATCGGGCCGGCGGCCCTGGTGGCGCTGTGGAAGGAAAAGGGACTGGGTTTTGCGGTCTACAAAGCGGATGTCCAATTTCTGGACGGCGCCGAATTCGGTGATACCCTGGACATCGTTTCCACCGTGCGTAAGGACAGCGACTACCGCCTGGTCTGGCAGCAGGAGGCCTGGCGGCCGGGAGCGGGCAAAGCCGCCGTGAAGGCCGAAATCCACCTGGTGTGCGTGGATCGGGAAAAGAACCTGAAACCGATTCCTGATGTCGGCATCGATTTCGACTGACCGGCCATTCGACCGGCGGCGCGCAGCCGGGCCGAACGCGTGCCGCCGGTTCAGGGGATGGGCTCAAGCGTCACCGCCAGAAGCGGCGCTGGCCGTTTTTCGGTGGTGACATAGAGCCTACGGCCGTCGGGTGTCAGGCAGGCGCTTTCCTTCTGCCTCAGTTCCGGCAGGGTTACAACCAGGGGGCGGCGTGCCAGGGTTTCCCCCCAGTTTTCACCGGCCCGGCGGGCAAAAAGGTACGCATCCTTGTAGGTCAGCACGACCGCCAGTAGGCCGTCGTGCTGGATATCCAGAGCGGTGGGCTGGGAGAAAAGGGCCCCGAAACGCGGATGGGATGCCAGATCACGGGCCGTCGGGGGCGGAATCCCGGGCACCAGGCCTACCCTGTGGGCCTCGACGGACGTGCCCGCATTCGGCCGCAAAGGCAGGGTATAGACCTGCGGCGGGGAGGTGCGCTTGGTGATCAGAAGAATCGTTCCGCTCCGGATGTCGACCCCGACCGCTTCGCAATCGCGGGGGCCGTCCGCGTAGCGAAAGGCAAACTGCCAGGCCACGTCGATTTGCGCGGGGAAATCACCCGTCGGCCGGCGCTCCGGTTCCGCGACCACGTAAATGTGGACGGCGTCACGGACAGCCCGGTTGTCGCCGACGTCCGCGATTAGGATGTAGGCCCGTCCCTCCCATTCAAAGCCGGCCAGATCTTCCCAGTCTCTGTTGGCGGCCCCCCTCACGGCAACCCGCCCCAGATCCTTTCCATCCGACTGCACGGCGAAAAGTACGGGCGCATGCCCGCCGTCGTTGGCCATCCAGAGCAGGTCGGGTTCGCGACGCGCGCAGGCCATGCCGCTGGTTTCGATGAGTTCCGGAGCGGCGATCAATCCCGTCTGGTGGACGGGAAAGCGCGATGACGGGATCGGCGACTGCGCCGGCACGGTCGTTGGCCGGCACCCCCCCGGCGCGATTCCGGCCGCGATAATGCCCAGGGTCAAAGCGTACCGCCCAATGGTTTTGACCGACGCCATCTGGATCCTTCCCGTAGGAGCGTGCATTGACGGCGCCCACTGAACCCTATAAGGAACCGGTCCCGTTCTCGCCGGCATCACGCGGCGGCGGCATTGTCCTTATAATGGAGAACACAACCGGAGCGCTTATATCATTTTAATCTAGGCTTCTGTGTTTTTTTGTGCAACTTTTTTTGTCACCCGACCCTAAGGCCCCCCTATATTCAATATGCGATCTTTAATATTATTAATTTTTTCTTGTATTTATAATAATGAATCCGGCAAGACTGGGCTGGCGCGATCTTTGCTGGTGAGATTACAGCATGCCCTTGCCCCTTTTTCAACGCCTGATGGCGGGTTACCTCGTATTCATGCTGGTGCTGGTGGCGGTAGGGGGCTTCGTGTGGGTTCAGCTCAATCGGCTCAATGTCATCATTCAAAAAGTGGCCCACGTGGACAGCGAAATCATCCGTTTGGGCGAAACACTAACCGACACCACCGCATCTCTGGTGCGTTTCGAAAAACGCTACCTGGTGACCCGTGACGAGGCTTTTTACCGGCGTTTCGAAGAAATCCGCCTAACGCACAAAAATATCCAGGATCGTTTGCGGCATCTGGCCCGCGCCGAAGACTTGGCCCGCCAAGTGGCGCCCATCGGCCGCTTGAGCCATGCGTATTTCAGCCGCGTTGAATGGGAGCACGCGCGCGCCGCTGGACGCGATGTGTCGGCCGAAGGCGCCGAGGCGACCCTCACGGCCGAGCTGATCGACGCCCTCAGGCAGCATCTGCAGCTTTTGATCAACCGGGCGCGCCTGGCGCGCGACGCCAAGATCGCCCTCTCCAGCCGGATCAGCGTCAACGTGGTCCGCACCAGCGTAGCCGCGGTGCTGATCGGTGTCGCCATCAGTCTGCTGGTCTCATTCGGCAACGCCCGCAGCATCAACCGATCGATCAAACGGCTGCAGCGCAAGACCCGCGAGGTCGCCGCCGGCCGCTTTACGCCGCTGCCCCCGATCGAGGCGCCGCCTGAAATTGCGTCTCTGTCTCGGGATTTCGATGTCATGTGCCTGCGCCTGGGCGAATTGAATGCGATGAAAGAAGATTTTATCCGCCACGTATCACATGAGCTGCGCACCCCGCTGACCGCCATCAAGGAGGCCAGCAGTCTCCTGCAGGAAGATCGCTTCCGTCGGGAACCCGAACACCAGCGCCAGCTTTTGACGATCGTCAAGGATGAATGCGACCGCCTGATCGCCTCCGTCAACCGGATGCTGGATCTCTCGCGCATGGAAGCGGGTATGATGGATTACCTCATCGCGCCCATGGATTTTCTCGAGATCCTGCGCGCCAGCGTCCTGAAATTGGCCCCGATTGCCATTTCGCGGGATATTGCGCTGGAAATCAAGCCGGTGGAGAACCTGCCGGCCGTCGCGGCAGACAGCGAACGGATTCACCAGGTACTGGAAAACCTGATCGGCAATGCCCTGAAGTTCTCCGCAGCGGGAGGGGCCGTGCGCATCGAGGTGTCCGTTGCCCAGGACAATGGCGACGAAATGCTCGTCCGGGTGGTGGATACGGGCTGCGGGATTCCCGCCGACCAGCTCGACAACATCTTCGACAAGTTTCGCCGTATCGACGTCGGCCATGAAACCGGACGCGGCACCGGCCTGGGCCTCTCGATCGCCAAGCATATCGTTGCCGCGCACGGAGGAAAATTATGGGCCGAGAGCCGGCTGGGACAGGGCAGCGTTTTCTGCTTCACCTTGCCCTTGGCTTGACAGCGTTCTTGCTGATCGGCGGCTGCTGCCATGATCAGACGCGGATAACGCCCATCGAAAGCCTTCTTCAGCAGGTGGAGGCCTGCCGGCGGCAGCAGGATTTCGCCTGCGCCGAAGAGCTTTTGGCACCGGCCCGGGATCGGATCGCTGGCCCCGTCGAACCCCGCATACTGTATCTAACCGGAATGGTGGCCGCCGACGCCCGCAATCCGGCCTGCAATCTCACGGTGGCCCGGGATTACTTTCAGCGGGTCATGGAAGTGCATCCCGCATCGCCCCTGGCGACCGACGCCGCCGTTTGGATCGGCCTGCTGGACGAAGTCGATACCCAAGTGGAAGCGCTTGGACAGCTGCAAAACGATAACGACCGCCTGCAGCAAGAAATCGAGGCCCACAAGGCGGATCTGCGCCGCCTGAAAAAACGCCTGGAGCGCCTCAAGGCCGTCGATCTTTCTTTGGAGTAAAAAACCCAATGGCCGTTTCAACGCCGAAGGACCAAGATGACAAATAAAGATCGTGGTAACCAATCGCAGAAAACCAGCCCACAACATCATATCCTAGCGGTCGACGACGATCCGAACATCCTTCAGGTCCTCGAGATGCGGCTGCTCTCGGGAGGCTATACCGTGTCCACGGCTGCGGACGCCGCCGACGTGGAACGCCTTTTGAAAGCGCACGCCTTTGATCTCGTTCTGTTGGACCTCAAGCTCAAGGATACCGACGGCATCGAACTGATGGAAGCCGTGCATGCCGTCCATCCCGGCCTGCCGGTCATCATCCTGACGGCCTACGGCACGATCCAAACCGCGGTCGACGCCATGCGCCGGGGGGCTTTCGGTTACCTGACCAAACCGTTCGAGGGCCGTGAGCTTCTGGTTCAGGTCGAAAAAGCCCTGGAACAGCAGCGTCTGTCCCGCGAGGTTCAGCGCCTGCGCAGCATGGTCAAAGACACCTTCCGTTTTGAAAACATCATCGGCCGCAGTGCCGCCATTCAGGGCGTACTGGCCCAGGTATCCCAGGCCGCACAATCTGAATCGAGCGTCTACATCGAGGGTAGGAGCGGGACGGGGAAGGAACTGATCGCTAAAACCCTGCACATGTGCAGTCCCCGCTGCGAAGGTCCCTTCGTGGCCATCAACTGTGCCGCCATACCCGAGACCCTGCTCGAGAGCGAACTGTTCGGTTACGAAAAAGGAGCCTTCACCGGTGCCGACCGCAACCGCAAGGGCCTGATGGCAGAGGCCCACGGCGGCACCTTCTTTTTGGATGAAATCTCGGAGATGCCGCTGAGCATGCAGGTGAAGCTTCTAAGAGCCTTGGAGGAGCGGGCTTTTTTCCCCGTAGGCGGCCGCACGACAGTCAGCGTGGATATCCGGATCATCGCGGCCTCCAACAAACACCTGGAAGCCGAAATTCAGAAAGGGGCTTTCCGTGAGGACCTCTTCTACCGCATCCACGTCATTCCGATCAAACTGCCCACCCTTCAGGAACGCCGGGAAGACATACCGCTATTGGCCAAGCATTTTTTAGAGAAGTATGCCCGACTCATGTCCAAAGACATCACGGACTTTTCGGCGGCGGCCATGCGCAAACTGATGACTTATGCCTGGCCCGGCAACGTGCGCGAACTGGAGAATACGATCGAGTGCGCTGTCGCCCTGTCCGATAGCACATTGATTCGAGGCCAAACCATCTTGCGCAACCCCTTTCAGGCGCCGGCCGGGAAAACGGTCCTGCCGCTCAAGGATGCCAAGGCGGACTTTGAACGCAACTACCTGTCCAAGCTGTTGGAATCGACCCGTGGCAATATCAGCCAAGCGTCCAAAATGGCGGGCAAGTATCGGGCCGATTTTTACAGCTTGCTCAAAAAACACGGTCTCGATCCCAAAAATTTTCGTGAAAGCTGAAATGCTAGCGAGCGGGGGTCGGACCGTCTTCACGGCTCCGGCCCCCGTTCGCGGGTGTTACCCGGATGGGCGGGTGGTTAAGGTTGTACCACCTGGTAGGATTTGATTTTGATGACCCGTTCACCCTGTGGCTGCTCGATGAGCGTCCCTTTGATCTGAACTTTGGCGCCCACGTGGCTCATCAATGCCATCGTTTCTTTATCCTTGGCGAGCATGTGCGTATCGCCTTGATCGTCCTGCAACTGACCATTTTCGAGCAAGGTACCGGTGACTTCAACAGCCTCTCCCTGAGTGACCTGGTCGCCGGCCCAGACGGACCATGCCGCCACCGTGGCCAATGTCAAAAAAACCACCAGTGCTTTCATGAAATTACCCATGACAACCTCCTTTGCATTTTACGGTATCTGGCGTACCGACGGGACCGTACCGCGGGCTGCTCGCTTCCCGGGATGATCCGAACAGCCCCCTACAAATGTCCCGCCATGAATGCCAGGAGACCAAAGCAAGGAGGGTGCCAAGGGCGCTAAAACAACATATCATTCTGTATTCAATCGATATTCTGCGATTGCTGGTTTTTCGGAAGGCTTGGAGCACTGAAGGCGGGGACCTACAGTATCATTGACGCAGCGCATCGCCTTTTCGCACCGGATGACAAACGGACGACGACGACCGGGCGCTCCGGTGTGATGTCGGCGGCTTCCGCGGGGGCAGATGCAACCCGCCGATATGGATTGAAGTTTAAGATGGACACCCCATGGTCGACGATTGGCCGGTTTGACGCCATCCCCGCCGACGACGGGGAGGCGAACCGCTTTGGCGTGAGGTGTGCCCAATACGATACACCCCATGCAGGAAACGGCCTGCATATCCTTATTTTTCATTTAAAATCAAATTGTTATGATCTGTTTCCCCTGATGATCTTACCCGTATCTGCAGGCCAATTCCGTCAGCAAGGATACCCTGCCGTTGCGGCAAAATATAATTTTTCTAATAATAACAAGTTGTTAATAATTCGGCACGTTTGTTGCTGCCTGAATAAACCGTAAGGACAGGGAACGGCCAACCTTTTCGTCAGCTCGAAAGGAGCCCGGTATGAAGATTCTGATCGTGGACGACAACACCGTCATTCTCTCCGTCATCGAAACCATTCTATCTAAGGAAAACCACGAGGTTTTCATCGCCAGCAACGGTGTCCTCGGGTACAATCAATTCCTCAACGTGCGCCCGGACCTGGTGGTAACCGATATCGAAATGCCCTGGCAGGACGGGATCGCGATGGTGCACGCCATCAGGCGCCACGCCCCCATGGTGCGAACGCTCTACATGACCGGCAATCCGGGACCCTATTTGGCCAGCCTCAAAATGGAACGCCGCTGCCATCCGGTGGGGGTGCTCTACAAACCGTTTACGCGCGCAGCCCTCATGCGGGCCGTTCAGGACGTGGCCCAGCTCGATGTCCGCCCGCCCGGAAAACGCCCCGCACCCTGCGGGGCCGCAACGGCCAGGACGCGGCGCTTCCGGGAATCATTGCATCGGGCCAAATTTAAAGTGGAGGGTATCCATGAAAAGGCTGAGAATCCCCATCTGGACGGTCGTCATATTATTGATCGCTTCAGGGGCGAGCGCCGCCGGGCCGGTGCCGGCCGATGATCCTCCGGACCGTCTGGTCGAAGGAACCATTCTGACCATCAGCCCGATCACCGGCGATCTGCTCCTGAGCCAGAGCCAGGGGACGGTCATCGTGATCTATGGCATCGATCCCGAGAGGCTCAAGGACCTGATGGTCGGCGACCGCATCACATTGCGGCTGGGTCGGGATTCCCAGGTGCATGCAGTTGCCCGTAGTGATTTGTAGACCGGGCGATTCAAATCCCCGGACGGGTCTTGCGCCGCGACCGCCCTGCAGCAGCGCCGCCCGGGTGCGGGCGATCGGCGCGTCAGCCGGGGCGCGGCCCTGAGGCACGCGCGCGTTTCGAAACGTGTCCGCCCGTCGCCGAGCAGCAACCCCTCTCCATCCAGTTCGAATCCACACGCATGGCCAAGCCACGTCAAGGGGCCGCATCGTAGGCCCAGCGCAGATAAACGGCCCCCCAGGTAAAACCGGCCCCGAAGGCCGCCAGAACGAGGTGGTCGCCGCGGCCGAGTTGTCTCTCATAATCGTGCAAACAAAGGGGTATCGTGCCGCTGGTGGTATTGCCGTACCTTTGAATGTTGAGCATGACCTTTTCCGGGCCGATGCCCATCTTCTCGGCCGTGGCGTCGATGATGCGCTTGTTGGCCTGGTGGGGCACCAGATAAGCCACGTCCTCGGCGCCCAGTCCGTTGCGGGTCATGATTTCGTAAGCCACCTGGGCCATGTTCTTCACCGCAAACTTGAAAACGGTGGAGCCCTCCTGGTGGACGTAGTGCTCGCGGGCCTCGACGGTGGTCAGACTGGACGGGCGCCGGCTGCCGCCAGCCTTCATGTGGAGATAGGGCTCGCCGGAGCCGTCCGAGCGCAGCAGGGCGTCCCGCACCCCCAGGTCCTCTCCCGAAGGCTCGAGCAAAACCGCGCCGCCGCCGTCGCCGAAGATGATGCAGGTGGCACGGTCCTGATAGTCGATGATGGAAGACATCTTGTCCGCCCCCACCACGACCACCTTGCGACAGTGGCCCGTAACGATAAACTGCGCCGCGGTGGTCAAGGCGAAGAGAAAACCGGAGCATCCAGCCTGTAGATCGTAGCTGAAGGCATTGGCAGCGCCCACGGCGTTGGCGATGATATTGCCCGTGGCCGGGAACAGCATGTCCGGGGTGGTGGTGGCGCAGATCAGCAGATCGATCTCTGCGGGATCGGTGTCGGTTTTGGTCAGAAGTCCTTTAACGGCTTCGATGCCAATGACGGAAGTGCCCTGGTCCACACCCTTGAGGATGCGCCGCTCCTTGATGCCCGTGCGGGTGGTGATCCAATCGTCGCTCGTATCCACCATGGTGGCCAGTTCGGCATTGGTCAGCACGTAATCCGGCACCCAGGCGTGAATCCCCGTAATGGCCGCCGTCGTCGTTCCCATGGGCAGATCCGTCCTTTCCGTAATTGCTTTTCGCGGTTGCGGGTGGGTTGCGCCGCGTAGTCGTTGGCCGCAAACCGCCCGGCACGCCCCCATCCGGTCCTCGGGGCAAAAACACAATGATCCCGAAGGGACGAGTCAGGCGTCCGATGCACCTCGACCCTATAAACCAGAAGGCCGGTCAAATATCAAGATGCTGTTCTGCGCCGTCGGCAGACCGCCCTTTACGCAAGATCGAGCGTCTCGCCGGGTTTGAGAAGCGCCACCCGGGCCGTCGTTTCATCTTCGACGCGCGTCTTCCAGGCCGCCGCATCCTGCTGAATGACATCGAAGGTATCATAATGGATGGGCAGCACCTGGCGGGGAGCGATGAGCTGGACGGCCCGCAGGCTGTCATCGGGCCCCATGGTGAAGTTATCGCCAATGGGCAGCACGGCCAGGTCGATGCCTTCTTCCCCGATCAGCTTCATGTCGTAGAACAGACCCGTGTCGCAGGCATGATAGATCTTGCACCCCTGGATGTAGAAGAGAAAACCACAGGGGTTGCCGCCGTAAGAGCCGTCCGGCAGCGAGGAGCCGTGGTGGGCGATGGTCAGTTTGACCCGCCCCCAAGGAAAGTCGAAACCGCCGCCGATGTGCTGGGGATGCACCTTTTCCAGCCCCTGGCCCACCAGCCAATTGTGGATTTCGAAATTCGATATGACCGTCGCCCCGGTGCGTTTGGCGATGGCGACCGTATCGCCCACGTGGTCGCCGTGGCCGTGGGAGACCAGGATGTAATCCGCATTCACCTCGTCGGCCGGGACCGGGGCCAACGGATTGCCGGTCAGAAAGGGGTCCACGATCAGTTTGGCATCGCCGGTGTCGATCATCAGGCAGGCATGGCTGTACCAGGTGATTTTAAGACTCATAGGAATCCCTCCTTTCAGGGGAACGAGGCTTTTTGAGTCGTGTGCGCCGACACTGCCCTCTCGACCGCGCCGGGGGCCACCCGCGCAACTCGGTATGCTCGGCCGTCGGGGGTGCCCCGAAGCGCGCCGCCGACTGCGGGTTCAGGGCCCGCAACGGTGTCGCGGCCACCGGTGCCGGCGGTGGCATGTTCTCGTCGCAGGAATGTCTTTAGCTCCTCTGGGTACACTTTTTCGAGCAGCGGCGGGCTGCCAGTCACCGAGACAGCGATCGGCTTCAGGGCTTCGGCGATGAGCGTATTCGTGCGCGCGCGTCCACCGGGAACGATCTATGGGCCTCGTACCGGTCAGGGAGCGATTCGGCATCCGGGTTGCGGAAGATCGGGGTCGGCACCGATGAGGCGGCATCGCCAACCTTTAAATGCAGGTCGCGATCCGTCCGGGGCCGGATGCCGCGTACCGAAGAGATTGTCGGTCGGGGTAAGCGCTATGGTGCGCCGCTGCCGGCGGCTGCAAACGTCAACATCTTAAGACCAACCCGCGGCAATGACAACCCTAAAAGCAGGCCGTTCCGGCAGGATTACCGCTCCAAACGAACCGGATGCCGCCTGGCAATGGGGTGGCGGTCTTCATCCGTTACGGTGCCGACCGCCGGTGAAGGCCATGGCCCGGGGAGGCGGCCGGCCGGGCCGATCCCTCTGGACTTCGGCGCAGGGATGGCATAAGGTCCGGGTATCAAACCGCCTCCCGCGTACTTTTAGGGCCGGCCGCAAACCGCCATTCCAGGAGCCCCTATGGAAACCATGCTGCCCTTTCCCGATTTCAGCGACAAGATCGTCCTGATCTACCTCATGGGCCGTTCGCCCGACGACGGCGTTTTGCTGGAACACGCCGTTTTCGAGGTGCAGGGCGGCCGGGCTTTTCTGATCGGCGATTTTGCCGAGGGGGCCTCCGCCAACGATTGGGTGGCCGGCGTACGCACGGCCCTGGCCTGGGACAGCGTTCAGCAGTACTTCATCTTCGATTCCATGGAAGACTATATGGCGCGTGCTTCGCGGGCCTTTACCAACGAGCAGTACCACTGACCGTCAGCCGTGAAAGCGATCGGCCGATATGACCGACATGCTCGTCAAACTCTACGATCTGCCGGACCGCGACCAGCGACGGCCCGCGGATGCGGTGGTACGCCGCGCCCTGGCTCCCGAGCGGGGCGTCGTGGCGCCCTGGGTGCGCCAAACGTTCGGGGCCGGATGGGCCGCCGAATGCGAGGCCGCCTTCGGGCGGCTGCCCGTGAGCTGTTTCATCGCCCGGCAGGATAAGGATCTGGCCGGTTTCTGCGTCTACGACGCCACCGCCCGCGGGATGCTGGGCCCCATCGGGGTGGCGCCGTCCCTTCAACGCCGGGGACTCGGCCGGGCTCTGCTGCTGGCCGCCCTGGAAGCCATGTACGCCGCCGGCTATGCCTACGCCGTCGTGGGCTGGGTCCAGTCGGAAGCATTTTTCCGGCGCACGGTCGCCGCGATGCCGATTCCGGGTTCCGACCCGGGCTACTACGCCGGTCTGATGACGCCCCCGACGGATTGAAGGCGGCAAAACGGCACCCCGGAAGCCGCCCCTTGCTTTGGTTTGACGACGTCGGCCAGGCCACGGCCAGACCCGTCGCGATTCAAGACGCCCATAGGCCCGGTGGACCATGGCCACACCCGTAAAAAAGATCCGGTTGGCGCCCGATGGCCCTTTCCCCAACAATCCCCGCCGGCCCCTGCTGATCTACCCGCAGGCCGTGGCTCCGTCCGGGAATGATCCGGCCGCCGTCTTCGAGGATCGATTCGGCGCGCACGCGTGGGTTCACGCCTGGCGCAACGGCGTCTTTGCATTTCACCATTATCACAGCATGGCCCATGAGGTGCTGGGGGTCTACCGGGGAATGGCCCGGATACGATGCGGGGGCCCGCAGGGAATGACGGCCGAGGTCCGGGCCGGGGAGGTTGTCGTCATCCCGGCGGAAGTTGCCCATCAACGGATTTCATCTTCGGTTGATTTCGCGGCGGTGGGGGCCTACCCCCGCGGCCAGACGCCGGACTTGCACCGGGGACAGCCCGGCGAACGCCCGGGCACGGACGCCAACATCCGTCCTGTGACCCGGCCCCCGGCGGACCCCGTCCACGGGACCTCCGGGGGCCTGATGAACGGGTGGCCGGCGTGAGGCGCATGGACAGCGCGCGGCCATACGAAAACCCGGCCGACGGGCCGTCGTCATACGACGCGCCTTCACGCCGCATCGCCGCCTTGGATGCGCTTCGGGGGACCATCATGATCCTGATGGCCCTCGACCATGCCAGCTATTTAATTGCCCGCATGCATTCACGTGAATTCTGGGGGACGGCGCTGCCGGACTATGCCAGTGCCCTGCCCTTTGTCCTGCGGGCGACGACCCACATCTGCGCGCCGGGGTTCTTCCTGCTGATGGGCGCCGGCATGGCCATGCTCTCCGAAGCCCGCCGGGCATCCGGCTGGACGCCCGCACGCCTCAGCCGCTTTTTTCTTCTGCGCGGCCTGATTCTGATCGCCGCCCAGCTGGCGATTGAAAACCCGGCCTGGGGACTGGCGTTCGTCCGTGGTGTGCCCGGATCCTTCGTGAGCCGGGGGGGCCCGATACCGGGCAGCGGTGAGGGCCTGGCCATTTACCTGGGTGTGCTCTTCGCACTGGGCGCGGCCATGCTTTTCTGGTCGCTGGCCGGAAGGCTGCCCGCTGCCGCCGTGGCGGGGGTCAGCCTGGCCGCCCTGGCGGCCACCGCGTGGGCCACCCCCGGTCCGGAGGCCTTTGGCGTCGACTATCCAGCCTGGGTGCGCATGCTGCAGATCCCGGGACGAAGCGGTATCATCGTGGTTTTCTACCCCGTGATCCCCTGGCTGGGCATCACGGGCCTGGGCATCCTCCTGGGCCGCTGGGCGCGAACCATGCCGCAGGGCCTGTCCGGCAAGGCCCTGGCGGCCGCCGGCGTTCTTCTGGCCGGGTTCGTCATCCTTCGCAGCATCGGGGGATTCGGCAATTTCCACCCGCCGCAGGCTGGCTGGATCGGTTTTCTGAACGTCACCAAATATCCGCCCAGCCTGGTCTTCATCCTCCTGTCCCTGGGCATCAATGCCCTGCTCCTGAGTCTCTACACCCGTTGGGGCGGCCAAGGGCTGGCCTGGCTGGCGGTTTTCGGGCGCAGCCCCTTCTTTTTCTACGTCGCGCACCTCTACCTCTACGGCCTGATGGGGTGGATCGTGCCGGCCGGCGTGTCCCTGGTCCGGATGCTTGGCTTCTGGATGGCGGGTTTGGCCGTACTCTACCCGCTGTGCCGCTGGTACGGCCGCTTCAAAGCCGCCCGACCCGTGACGTCGATCTGGCGTCTGCTTTAGCGGCATGTGAAAAGCCAAACGGGCCTGCGTAGCGGAACAAAGAGGGTTGGCGGCGATATCGATCTCGATCGCGGGTTGGCCGCTGTCACGCAAACATGAAGGGGGTGGTAGGATGCACAGTGCGATCGCCGAAGCGTTGAAGCTCAAGTTTGATCCCATGGCCTTGATCTGGGCCGACACGGTGCCGGACGGGGCCGCCCAATTCAAGGCGGGCAAGGGGAACTGATCGCGTGTTGCCGGGGTGCCGCGCTAACCGCCGCGGTCGCTGCCGTCCCGCTGTGCGGTTGCATTTTGAGGAACGATCGCTTAGGTATGACCCGTTCACGCTCGCAGCGACGCACCGCCAAACCAATGAAAACGATAGAACCCGTGCAACCGCGCAACCCCGACTATCAGACCGAAATCAACCGCGTCTTCCGACAGGCGCCGTTCATCACCGCGATCGGCATGACCCTCGCCGACGTCTCTCCCGGCCGCTGCCGGACCCGTCTGGATCTAAATGAGCGCCACCTGCAGCAGGACGGTTTGGTGCACGCCGGGGTGCTGACCACCGTGGCCGACCACACGGCCGGTACGGCCGGCGCATCCTTGGTGGCCGCCGGCCACTACGTCCTCTCGACCGACATCAAGATCAGCCTGATGCGTGCGGCCCGCGGCACCCGGCTCCACTGCCGCGCCCGGGTCCTCAAAGCCGGAAGGCGCCTGATTTTTACGGAATCCGAAGTCTTCTGCGAAAACGATCAACAGGGGCAGGTGCTGGTGGCCAAGGCCATGGTCACCCTCGCGGTGGTCTCGGACCCGGCCTGAGAAGAAAACCGCCGGACCGCATGCAACGGCTTTGACGGCCTGGCCGCTAGGCGAAATCATCAAGGTTCAGGGGGCGGTGGGCATGGCACTCGATTTCAGAACCCGAACGGCAACCGCCTCTATCGTGGCGCCCGAGGGGGGTGTCGCCGCGCATCCCATCGAAATCCGCACCAACCCGATTACCGGCCGCACCAGCCGGATCACGTTGAGCCGCGGGCAGGAGCGGGAACCCGGTACCGAGCAGCTGCCGGGGCCGCCGCCGGACAGCGAGGCCACCGGCCAGTGCCCCTTCTGCCATCCCCAACTCGAGCGCCAGACCCCGCAGCTCGTTCCCGCGCTCCACGCCGGGGGCCGTCTGGTTCAGGGCGAGTCCGTCCTGTTCCCCAACCTCTTCCCCTACGCGGCCTATTCCGCGGTGAGCACCTTCGACCGCCAGCATTACGTGGAGATCGGGACGGCCGCGCCGGTCGCCTATTACGACAGCCTATTGAATTGCCGCCGCTATCTGCGCCGCGTCATCACCCGGGACCCGGCAGCGCGCTACATGGCCATCACCCAGAACCATCTGCCGTCGGCCGGCGGCTCACTGCTGCACCCCCATCTCCAGGTGCACGCCGACCGCGTGGCCGCCAACCATCTCCGCTTTCTCGATCAACGCGCGTCCACGCATTTGCAGACCACCGGACGTTACCTCTTCAGTGACTACCTGGCCCGGGAGAGGACCGACGGCCGGCGGATGATCGGCCGCTGCGGGCGCTGGCAGTGGCTGGCGGCCTTCGCCCCGGAAGGGTTCCACGAACTCTGGGCCCTGCTGCCCGGCGTGACATCCCTTTTCGCCGCCAGCGACGCCGACTGGTTCGATCTGGCCCATGGCATCATCAAGGCCCAGAAATTCTACCGCCGTCTCCACCGCAACGGCTACAACCTGGGGCTTCTGGCCGTCGCCACCGAAGAAAGTGCGCTGGAGCTCCGGCTGGTGATGCTGGCGCGCGCCAATTATGCCCCCTGGGTGCGCAACGATCACACCGGTTTCGAGGTCATGCTGGGGGACATGGCCACCTTCTGCCCGCCGGAGGAAACGGCGGAGAAGGCGCGCGCCTTCTGGAAATAGCGCTCCCATGGCCTCTCACGGTGATCCATGCCAGGCCTGAAGGAATCAGCGTTTCAGGGCGGGGTCTGAATCGCGGTGTTGCTTTGGCGTGCGCGTTGAAGGGGCTCGATCACTGCCGAATTGCGGCAGCGTGGAGCGGTAGCGGTAGGAACGGCTGAAATAACTGCGATCGTAGCGGCGTTGACCGTAATGGTCGCGCTGCCGGGGCGGATGCCGCCGGGGGGCCCAATCGTAGCGGCGGCTGTAGGCATAGTCGGCTTCGGGGGTGTAGAGAACGTAGCGTGTGGCGGACAAGTCGCTGCGCAGGTCGTCCACATATTCCTGGAGATCATCAATCTCCTCAAGAAGCATATCGTAGGCGTCGCGCCAGGGGTGATGTTCAGGCCCGGGGGGACCGTTCTGCCCTGCGGCCGACGGTCGGCGGCTTTCATCGGCCGCCCAGCGCGATTCGATGATCGTGACATTGCGGACCGGGCCCGGCGGCTTGATGTTCGAAAAGGTTACCCGGCCGTTCGCGTCCACCCAGCGCCAGATCGGCTCGGCCGCCGCATCTGCAGCCGGCGTGGACATCGTCAGCACCAGCGTCAAGAAAAGGTGATAGGTTTTCATTTTATCCAAGTGGCACGGTTGTGAATCAATAATATATGAAAATAAGATCCGCCGCCTTGCAAGGCAAGCCACGGCGCGCAATCCGGTTAAGCCTTAAGGCCTGAGAAGCGATCCCCCTTTACCTTTGCTGTAAATTCGGGAATAATCGTCCACAACCCGATCACATGGACCCCGCAGGAGGACCCTGAATGACAATTGCGCGGCAGTTCCGGTGGCTGGCGCTCGTTTGCGCTTGCCTGCTCCTCAGCACCCTGATGGGTGCCTGCCAGACCCCCACGAACAAGAAGACCACGCCGGCGCCCGATCCGGAGATGGCCGCCGCCAAGGGGGTCCTGCGCGTCGGCGTCACCCCCAACATACCACCGCTCGTCTATCGCCAGGATGGCAAGTTCGTCGGGCTGGAAGCCGAATTCGCCCGGGGGCTGGCCAAGCACTTGGAATACCGGCTCGAGTTCGTGGAAGTCAAATGGGACGACCAGATCGACTATTTGGTCGAGGGACGCACCGATATCATCATGTCGGGCATGTCCGTCACCGACATGCGCCGGATCCGCGTTGCCTTCTGCTCGCCGTATGCCAAAACAGGACAGATGGCCCTGATTCGCCGTAAGGATATCCAACGCTTCAAAGCCGGGTATTACTCCTTGGTCGAAATCCCCAGCATTGGGGCGATACGTGACACAACCGGCGATGTGTTTATCCGGTCCCGTTTTCCGGATACGCACAAAGTGTTTTTTGACACGCTGGACGACGGCGTCCGGGCGGTGATGCGCGACAAGATCGATATTCTGTTTTACGATGCGCCGTCCGTTGTGCTGGCGGCGGCTAAATTCGAAAGCCATCTGGCCTTTATCCCCAAAATTTATCAGACCGAGTACCTGGCCTGGGGGGTCCGCAAAGACAATACCGAGTTGCTGACGGCGGCCAATGCCTATATTGCCGAGCTAAAAAAGAACGGCCGCTTGCAGGAAATGGTCAACCGCTGGATTCCTTTTATCGAAAAATAGCCCTTTACATAGGCGTCGCCCTCAACTTTTTTTTGCAAAGTTGTTGCCGCAGGCGTCTGCCTGAAGCCCATGGGGCTGATTGACATCCCCCCCCGTTTCCGTTAGGGTTTTCTTTCGCTTTTTTGCGGGGGGCCTGCAGCGGCGACCAGGGCCCCATCCCCACCCTAACCTACCGGGAAACTGCCATGATCGTTGGTCTCGATGTCGGTGGCACCCATGCCGACGTGGTTTTGCTGGGAACCGCGGGCGTTCTTAAGGAAGTCAAAGTGCCGACGGATCCCGACGATCTTTTTCAGACCGTCTTGAGCGCCCTCGATCAAATCACCGCCGATGTCGATCCACACCGGATCGAACGCATGGTCATGAGCACCACCCTGACCACCAACGCCATCATTCAGCGCAAGCTGCCTGCGGTGGGCATGATCGTCTCCGGCGGTCCGGGCATCGACCCGGAGCGCTACCGCACGAACGACCATTATGTCTGCCTCTCCGGCTCCATCGATCACCGCGGCCGGGAAGTCACGCCGATCGAGACGGCCGAGGTCGAGGCGGCCAGCGAACGATTCCGCGCGGCCGGCATCCGCAATGTCGGGGTCATCACCAAGTTCTCCACCCGCAACCCCGACCAGGAGCTGGCCATCGCCCGCCATCTGGGAGACGCTTTCGACAAGGTTTTCATGGGGCATCGCATCTCCGGCAACCTGAGCTTCCCCCGCCGGATCGTGACCACCTACCTCAACGCGGCGGTCCACCCCATTCACCGGCAATTCTTCGAGGCGGTCCGCATGACCCTGGCGCAGAAGGGCTGGGACGTTCCCATCCGCGTGCTCAAAGCCGACGGCGGCAACACCAGCTTCGAGGCGTCGATCGATTATCCCGCCCAGACCATTTTTTCGGGCCCCGCCGCCAGTGTCATGGGCTCGATTGCCTTCGGGCCCGAGGACGGTGAAGCCCTGGTCATGGACATCGGCGGCACCACCACCGATATGGCCGTCCTCATCGATCAGGTTCCGCTGCTGGATCCACTGGGTGTCGAGTTGGGCGGGCACAAAACCCTGATTCGGGCCTTGAAGACCCACTCCATCGGCATCGGCGGGGACAGTGCGGTGCGTTTCCAAGACGGTCACCTGCGGGTCGGCCCGCATCGCGACGGGCCCGCCCTGGCCCACGGCGGACCGACCCCGACACCGACGGACGCGCTGGTCATCCTGGGCAAGGCCCGCCGCGGGGACCGCACCGTGGCCGTGGAAGGTTTCAAGCCCCTGGCCGCGGCCATGGGGCTGTCGGTGGAGGATGCAGCGGCCGAGGTATTCGAGCACACCTGCCGGCTCATCCTGGCTGAGGCCGAGGCGATGATCGCCAGGATCAACGAGCAGCCGGTCTATACGGTGCATGAAATGCTGGCCGGGAAAAAGGTGGCGCCGTCGACGATTCTGGTGCTGGGCGGCCCGGCGCACCTCGTGGCCGAGAAGCTCGAAGCGCTGTCGTCGCTAAAGGTCGGCGTCGTCCCCCGCTGGTCGGTGGCCAACGCCATCGGCGCCGCCCTGGCCCGCACGACCTGCGAAGTGGTTCTGCATGCGGACACCGAACGGCAGACCGCCTTTGCCCCCGAGGAGGATTTCCAGCAGCATGTGGAACGCGCCTTCGACCGCCGTGACGCTTTGGAAATGACCCTCGGGCTGCTGAAGGCCAAAGCCGTTGCCCGGGGCGCCAACGCCGACCACCTGGAAATGGAGATCACCGAAGACCTGCAGTTCAACATGGTCCGCGGGTTTCAGACCACGGGGAAAAACATCCGCATCCGGGCCCAGGTCAAGCCGGGCCTGATCCATGACTACGACCCGGTGGCGGGACGACTGATGTAGACCGCGACGGGCGCCCTTTTTTCAGGAAATCGCCATGCTGAAAGCCAAGCACAAAACCGGGCTGGTGTTCTTCCCGGCCTTTGACTGGGCCATCGACCCCACCCACCCCGAACGCGAGGAGCGCTTGCTCTATACCCAGGACCAGGTGGTGGAAGAAGGTCTGTTGGATATCGACGGTCTGGTGGAGCTCAAACCCGACCTGGTGACCCCCGCCGACGTCGAGCGGGTGCATTTCTGCCTTCCCGACCCGCGGGCCGTGATGACCGAGTCTCACTTCATCAGCGCCGGGGGCGCCACCACCATCGGACGGGCCGTGATGGAGGGCCGTGTGGAAAAGGGCTTCGCCCTGGTACGCCCGCCCGGCCACCACGCCATGCGGGTCGTCCACGGTGCGCGCGGGTTCTGCAACGTCAACATCGAAGCCATCATGATCGAGCACCTGCGGCAGACCTACGGGGTCGACCGCGTGGCCATCGTCGACACGGACTGCCATCACGGCGACGGCACCCAGGACATCTACTGGCATGACCCCGACACGTTGTTCATCTCCATCCACCAGGACGGCCGCACCCTCTACCCCGGTTCCGGATTTCCCAACGAGCTCGGCGGGCCCAACGCCATCGGGACCACGCTGAATATCCCGCTGCCGCCGCACACCTCCGAAGAGGGTTTCCTGTACGCGATCGAACACGCCGTCCTGCCGATCCTGGAGGATTTCAACCCCCAGCTGATCGTCAACTCCGCCGGGCAGGACAATCATTTTTCGGATCCCATCACCAACATGAACTTCACGGCCCACGGTTACGCCGAGCTCACCCGCATGCTCAAGGCCGACATCGCCGTCCTGGAGGGGGGCTACGCCATCGAGGGCGCCCTGCCCTACGTCAACCTGGGCATCATCCTGGCTATGGCCGGCATGGACTACAGCCATGTCCGGGAGCCCAGCTACGACCCCGAACGGCTGCGCCAGTCGGAAGCCGTTAGCACCACCATCGCCAAGATCTGCCAGCTGGTGCGGGCCTACTGGGACCAGCGCGGGGCCATCGCGGCCG
Organism: Desulfobacterales bacterium; assembly: GCA_030066455.1. The sequence continues at coordinate 17,082 of JASJBQ010000024.1, read as the reverse complement.
AAGTGCGCGCCAAACCCGGCTGCGATAAGCGCTCCCGTCAGATCTTCTACGACACCGACGGCATCCACGAAACCCAGGAAGAACACATCCAGCTGTGCGACGACTGCGCCGGCGCCCTCAAGATCGATTCCCGGTCGGACCGCGGCCAACACATCCTGGCCGTCCACATCCCCCGCCAGGCCTGCGCGCGCTGCCAGGCGCAGGGGCGCGACTGGTTCGAGCAGGCCGATGCCAAGCCCTACCAATTGGTGGCTCTCCAGGACCGCACCACCGACACCTACACCGTGCGTTCGGCCTGACGGCCGACCATCGCTGATCCCCCATGGTTTACCGCCAGCAGCAGATCCGGGGCAACCTCGAGCGGCGGGCCCGCCTGCTGGCGGCCGTGCGCGCCTTTTTCGAAGCCGCCGGCTATCTGGAGGTCGAAACGCCGGTGCGCATCCCGACCGTGGCGCCGGAGGCGCACATCGACCCGTTGGCCGCCGACGGGTGGTTCCTCCATACGTCGCCCGAACTGGCCATGAAACGTCTCCTGGCCGCCGGCTATCCACGCATATTTCAGATCTGCCGCTGCTTCCGCCGGGAGGAACGCGGGAGCCGCCACCTGCCGGAATTCACCCTCCTGGAATGGTACACCGCCCATGCGGACTATCGGCACATGATGGCCCAGACCGAGGCCCTGGTCCGGCATGCGGCCCTCGGGGTCAACGGGAAACGGGAGCTCGCCATCCGGGGACGGGTCATCGACCTGGCCGCGTCGTTCGATCGGATCACGGTCGACGCGGCTTTTGCCCGCTGGGCCGGCGGCACCCCGGAAGACGCCCTGGCCGAAGGCCGCTTCGATGAACGGGTGGGCCTTGAGATCGAACCCCGGCTGGGCTGGGAGCGCCCGGTTTTTCTGTACGACTATCCCGCGGCCTGCGCCGCCCTGGCCAGGCTGCGCCCCGACCGGCCGACGGTGGCCGAACGATTCGAGCTCTATATCGGCGGCATCGAAGTGTGCAACGGCTTCAGCGAACTTATCGATACGGACGAACAGCGCCGGCGCTTCAAGGCCGAGCGTGACCTGCGCCGCCGCGACGGGCGGACGCTCTCCCCCATGCCCGAACCCTTTCTGGCGGCGCTGGCCGACATGCCGCCGGCTGCGGGCAATGCCCTGGGCATCGACCGGCTGGCCATGCTGCTGGCCGACACCACCGCTATCGACGACGTGAGTGCCTTTGTCCCCGAAGAGCTCTAGTGCCCGACCAGAAAAGGCATCTTTCGGCCCGGGCCGGCGTTCGCGCACTTCTGAAATCCTCGACGTAGCCAGGCTACGCGTCGCTTCGCGACGACGGCTGCGCCGTCGGTATAAAAAGCACTGCGGTTTGTTGAACACCGAACGCCAAACGAGCAGATGTGAAATCCCGCCGCAGGGCGGGAGCCTGAACCGAAATCTACCTCTTCTGGTCGGGCACTGATGGCCTTATGCTGCGCGACGCGGCCAGTGTTCAGCAATGGATGGCATCCGCGTCACTGCCGGGTCATTTTTTATCCTGAGGAAAATACTTGGACCTGCTTTAGGGCAGCGAGCTTTTGAAGCCGGCGGCGCGGAAGGGCGAGGGGGTCACCCCACGAACGGGCGACGCAGCACGGTGTCCTTGCGCCAGCGCCGATCATCGGGGTGGGGGTATTGCAGGTTGTAGTGCAGCCCCCGGCTTTCCTTGCGATGCCGGGCGCTACGGATGATCAGTTCGGCCACGATGGCGAGGTTGCGCAGTTCGATAAGATCGGGGGTCACTTTGAAATTCCAGTAATAGTCATGGATTTCCTTCTGAATCGTCTGCATCCGCCGCCAGGCCCGCTCCAGGCGTTTGTCGGAACGCACGATGCCCACGTAGCTCCACATGAAACGCCGGATTTCATCCCAGTTCTGGGACACCATGATATTCTCGTCGCTGTCGGTGGTGCCGACTTCGTCCCAGACGGGGGGTTCGGGAAATTCGGGGATGCCCCCGGCTTGATATTCCGCCACGGCCTTCTCGCCGGCTCGGTGAGCATAGACCAGGGCCTCCAGCAGCGAGTTGCTGGCCAGCCGGTTGGCGCCGTGCAGCCCGGTGCAGGCGGTTTCGCCCACGGCATAAAGATGCCGGATGTCGGTGCGCCCGTGGGTGTCGGTCACCACGCCGCCGCAGATATAGTGCGCGGCCGGCACCACCGGGATGGGCTCCCGGGTCATGTCGACGCCGTAGCGTAGACAGTTGGCATGCAGGTTGGGAAAACGCGTGCGCACGAAATCAGGTTCCCGGTGCGAGATGTCCAGAAAGACGGCGTCGTCGCCGCTGCGTTTGAGCTCGGTGTCGATGGCCCGGGCCACCACGTCGCGGCAGGCCAGGTCGCGCGCCGAGTCGTAGTCCGACATGAACACCCGCCCCCGGGCATCCCGCAGTGTCCCCCCCTCGCCGCGGACGGCTTCCGAAATCAGAAAATTCTTGGCCTCGGGGTGATAGAGGCAGGTGGGATGAAACTGGACGAACTCGAGGTTGGCCACGGTGGCCCCGGCACGGTAGGCCATGGCGATGCCGTCACCGGTGGCGATATCCGGGTTGCTGGTATAGAGGTAGACCTTGCCCGCTCCGCCCGTGGCCAGCAGTACGATCCGGGCCCCGAAGGTTTTGACCCGCTTGGCGGCGCGATCCAGGACATAGGCCCCGCAGCAGTGCTCTTCATGCGTTGTGGTCACCAGCCCGCGCTTCATGCGGGTGGAGTAGGTGATCAGGTCGATGGCGATGTGGTTTTCGTAAAAAGTGATCTGGGGATGGTTGCGCGCCTTTTCCAGCAGGGCCCGCTCGACTTCCCGGCCCGTCATATCGGCCGTGTGCACGATGCGGTTGCGTGAGTGGCCGCCCTCGCGGCCCAGATCGTAGCCGCCGGAGCCCCGGGGATCACCGCTGAAGGCCACGCCGCGGGCCACCAGCTCACGGATGCGCGCCGGCCCCTCGCGCACCACCAGTTCAACCACCTCGCGACGGCACAGCCCGGCCCCGGAGGCCAGGGTGTCCCGTACATGCAGGTCGTAGGAATCATCTGCGTCCAGAACGGCGGCAATCCCCCCTTGGGCCAGGTTGGTGTTGCTCTCCATAGCCGCTTTTTTGGTGACCACGGCCACGCGGCCAACCTCGGCCGCGCGCAGCGCGAAATTCAGACCGGCGACGCCGCTGCCGATGACCAGGAATTCGGATTGAACTTCCGTCACCATTCACTTTCCGGATCTCTTAAGGGGGGGCCTCACCCGCGGAAGGGCCGGGGGGCCGCCTGGGGAACAAGCCCGGATCCCCGCCATGCGCCGGTGGCTAAGTCATGTAGGTGGATCGGCGCCGCTGGCGCTTCATGACCAGACCCAGCACGATACCGATAAACAGGATGCCGGCGCCGCTGAAAAAGAAGACGAGGTATTTGCGCATCTGAAAACGCTTGGCATCCGCCTCCTTCTTGAGCGTGTCGAAATCACGCGTCAGATTTTCCATGGCGCTGGTCTTGGAGCCGAGGTTGCTTGCTGCCTGCTCGTTTTGGGCCTTCAGCTGGCGGTTTTCTTCTTCCAGTCTGGCTGCCCGGGCTTCCAAATCCGCGTGCCGCGCGTTGAGTTCCTCCAGGCGCAGATTGCTGGGCTTGGTGGTGGTGAGATAACGCTTGGGCATCCAGCCTTCCTTACCGCCGGCCAGCCGGACATGGGCCCACTCTTCGTTCTCTTCAATGACTTCGGTCACCCTGTCGCCGGTCGATACGAAGGCCAGGATCTTGCGTTCGAGTCCCGGGCCGGTCCGCAGCGCGGATTTGATTTCCACGTTGACGTACCAGTTCTGGGCCATTGCCGGGGGAGCCGGCGCAGCGCACACCGCCAGAACGACGGCGAGGACTGCAACGCACAGCCATGCAGCCGGCCTTGGATTGGAAACGAAACTGCGGGTCGACATGATAATGGTTTCTCCTTGTATCCATCGCAGCGGCGCTGGATGTTACGCGAACGACCGAGGGGAACGGTATAATTTATCTTGCTATATTGATTAGAAATTAGAAACGATGTCAATAGCCACTTTTAAAAACCCGGCGGGTGTGTTAGCTTTTGACGGTATTGTTAGGACTCCCGCAAGGCCGAGCAACGGCGCAACCGTACGCTAGCAACCATGATCGCCTACGATTTGACATGCTGCCAGGGCCACACCTTCGAAGGCTGGTTCGAAGACGCCCGGGCGTTCCAGACCCAGAAGAAAAGGGGGCTTGTAACCTGCCCGGTCTGCAGCAGTGCGGAAATCGCCCGCATCCCCTCGACCTTTGCGATCAAAAACCGCCCGTCCCTGAACCGCCCCCCCCTTGAGGATGCGAAGATCAATATGGAAAACTTGGGGCGTCAAATTCAGGACTACGTCGAGAAAAACTTCGATGACGTCGGGTCGGATTTCGCCAAGGAGGCGCTCAAAATTCACTATGGGGCCGAGAAACCGCGCAATATTCGCGGGGTCAGCACCAAGCAGGAAGAAGAAACCCTCCGCAGCGAGGGGGTCGACTTCATCAAGGTCCCCCTGCCTGCCGCGACCAAAGATAAAACCTGAATCCTCCGCTGGCGGCTCCGGCCTCGTGTGCCCGCGGCGGCCGCCCGCTTCGGCCTTCACGCCATCGGACCGCCAACCCGCCCTCAAGCACCACGCAGACGTGCCGACAGGAACGAAAGGCGCTGACGCGGCCGGTTGTTCTCCACGGCCACAGCGACGGCCCGCCGGCTGCCCACGATGACGACCGCGTCCCGTCCCCGGGTGATGGCGGTGTAGAGCAGGTTGCGCTGGAGGAGGGCATAGTGCTGGGTCAATAGCGGCACCACCACGGCGGGGTATTCGGACCCCTGGGATTTGTGCACCGATATGGCGTAAGCCAGCGAGAGCTCGTCCCGCTCGTTGAAGGCGTAGGCCACCTGCCGGCTGTCATAGGCAACCGTAAGCGATTCCGCCCCACGGTCGACGTCCACGACCATCCCGATGTCTCCGTTGAATACGCCCTTGGCGTAATTGTTCCGCAGGTGCATGACCTTGTCGCCGGTTTGAAATAGCGACCCGGAGGCGGCCGGGGGCCGGTTGAGTTTGCGCTGCAGGGCCTGGTTGAGATTAATGGTGCCGACCTCGCCCTTGTGCATGGGGGTCAGAACCTGGATGTCGCGGATGGGATCGAGACCGAACCGGCGCGGCAAGCGCTGCGTGCAGAGTTCGACCACCGTGGCCACGACGGCTTCGGGATTATTTTCTTCGATGAAGTCAAACGCCGCCAGATCGCGCGGCACCGGCATTTTCAAATCCGGCATCCGACCCTGGCGGACGCGGTGGGCATTGAGGACAATCGGACTTTCCGCCTGCTGGCGAAAAATGCGGGTCAACTGATAGACCGCCGCGCACCCGGAGGCGATGACATCCTGAAGCACATTGCCCGGTCCCACCGGCGGCAACTGAAAGATGTCCCCCACGAGGATCAGCACCGCGTCTACGGGGACCGCCTGGAGAAAATGAAACGCCAGCAGGGTGTCGATCATCGAGGCTTCGTCCACGATGAAGACATCGGCATCGATGGGATCATCCCGGTTTTTGGCGTAACCGCCTTCAACGGGGTTGAAACCCAGCAGTTTGTGCAACGTGGCCGCCGGCTGCCGCGTGACCTCGCTCAAGCGGCGGGCCGCCCGGCCGGTGGGGGCCGCCAGGCAGACGCGGCGAGCGAGGGTCGTGAACACCGTGCTCAGCGAACGGACGAGCGTGGTCTTGCCCGTGCCCGGACCGCCGGTGATCACGGCCACCCGGTGGTTCAAAACCCCCTGGACGACCTCGAGCTGGTCTTCGGAGAGCCTGATGGCCAAGCGTCGAACCACCGTGGCCGTAATTTCCTCCGCCTGGCAGGACACGGCCGGCGGCGCCAACGCCTGCATGGCCCCCAGACGCGCGGCGATACCCACCTCGGCGGCGTAAAGGTCCGGCAGATAGACATGCCGCATGCCCGGTGCGGACTCCAGAAAGTCGCTGACGATTTCACCCTCCTGCGCCAGGGTGGCCAGTATGGCGGCCATCTCCGCCGGATCGATGTCGAAGCGGGTTCGCCCCGCCTCCAGCAGATGCTCCTCCGGCAGGCACACATGCCCATCGGCAACGGCCTGCGCGAGCAGGTGCAGCAGACAGGCGCGCAGACGGTCGGGGTCGTCGGCCGGCAGGCCCCGACGGCGGGCGATGGTGTCGGCGATGACGAACCCGCGACCGGGCAGGTCGTCCACCACCCGGTAAGGGGTGTCCTTAAGGATGGACAGGGCCTCGTCCCCGTAGGTTTTGAGCAGCGGACCGCAGTAGGCGGGATTGAGCTCGTTCGTCTGCAGAAACGCCATCAGTTCGCGGGCGGCATGGTGGGCCTTCCAGGCCGCGGCTATCCGCCCGGCCGTGTCGGGCCCGATCCGGCGCACCTCCGTCAACCGCTCCGGACAGCTGTCGATGACCTCAAGGAGTTCGGCCCCGAAATGCCGGACCAGGCGGTCGACGGTTTTCGGGCCGATACCGGGAATCACACCGGCGGAAAGGTAGCGCCGGATACCGTCGACGGTGCTGGGCAGCAGGGTTTCATACCGCTCGACCTTGAGCTGGGCGCCGAAGCGGGGATGTTTTTCCCAATGCCCGGTAATCTTCAGGTTTTCACCGCGGCCCGAATGGGGCAGGTAGCCCAGAATGCTGATCCGGCTGCGGGTGGCCTCGACCCGCAGCCGGGCGATCGTGAAATGGTTTTCGGGGTTGCGATAGGTGATGTGCTCGATGGTCCCCGTCACCGTGACACGCTTGTCCGGAGACGCCATCAGACTTCGCCCCGGCATTCGTCAAGGAAACGGACGGCGGCCGCCAGGTCGGCCGCGACCAGGTCCGGTTGAACACCGAGCGCCTGCAGCCGGGAATCCTCGTCGTGCAGACCGGATCGCACCAGGATGGTGGCGCCGCAACCGGCCCGATGGCCGCAGGCGATGTCGGTGGCACGGTCGCCGATCATGACGGTTCGCTTCAGGTCCAGGTCGTAACGCGCCTGGGCCTGCAGAATCAGGCCGGGCTCGGGTTTGCGGCAGGTGCAGTGGTCGTCGGGGTGGTGGGGGCAGTGGAATATCGAGCGGATGCGGCCGCCGCTTTGCGTTACTTCACGTATCAGGCGGCGGTGGATATCCGCCAGGGTTTCCCGCGTCATCATCCCCCGGGCCAGGGCGGACTGGTTGGTCACGACGATCACATCAATGGCAGCCGCCGTCAGGGCCGCAATGGCTTCCAGTGCGCCGGGCAGAAAAACGAACCGCTCCCAGGAGGTAACGTAATCGGGCGAATCACGGTTGATCACCCCGTCGCGGTCGAGAAATACGGCCTGCGGGCAACCGGAGACAGCCCGCTTATTCGGCCACGATGAAGACATCATAGCCCTGCTGTATCAGGGTGCGCTCGTAGGCCTCGGCCTCGTCCAGCCGGTGGGCCCGCCCCACCCGGACCCGGTGAAAGAACCCGTCCCCGCGGTCAAACGAGGCGATGTGAACATTGGTGTGATGCTGTTCAAGCTTGGCGGCCAGGCGCTGGGCATTGGCACGGTCCTGGAAGGCGCCCACTTGGAAGGTGAACTGGCCGCGGGTGAGGTCCACCGGCTCGAACCGGCGCCCACCGCCGTTGGCGGCCACGCTGCGGGTCGGGGCGGCCAGGGCCACGATCTCCACCGGCGCCGTCCCGGGGCCGACCACGCCCAACTTCTGGGCGGCGCCGTAGGAGAGGTCGATGATGCGCCCTTTGGCGAAGGGGCCGCGGTCGTTGATGCGCACATCCAGTTTGCGGCGGTTGCGCAGGTTGGTGACCCGGACCACGGTGCCGAAGGGCAGGGTTTTGTGTGCGGCCGATATCCCGTACATGTCGTAGGTTTCGCCGTTGGAAGTTTTCCGCCCGTGGAATTTGCGCCCGTACCAGGAGGCGGTGCCGCGCTGCTTGAACCCGTAGGCGTCCGGGATGGGCTGGTACCATACCCCGTTGACGCGGTAGGGTTTGGGATAGCCCGGCGCACGGGCCGGCGGCGGCTCGACGCGCCCGGCAGGCGGGGTGCTCGTGCTGCGGCAGCCGTAGAAAGCCATGCCGACCACGAGCAAAACCGCAACCCCCAGGGCGACGATCGTCGCTATCCTTAAACGAAAATCAAAGTTAGACATCATCAACAATCCAATATTAGCCCCTCATAAAACGGGCGGCATAAGATCTTTAGCTCTGGAAAGCTCGATTTCGGCAATCGTAATATTGGTTTTCTCCCTTTGCCCCGCGCCGAGCATCTGCGCATCGAAATGCGAAGCGAGGCGCGCAGCAATCACCCGATTGTGAGCACCCGAGCAAGCATTGGAACGCCTTATGGTAGCATGAGGCGGTGCTTCTTCGTCCGGTTTGCCGACGCGCAGGGAAAAGCGGGGCACGGGCGTTTTCTTGACGGTCTCGTAAAAACTCCGATATCTGCGTTATGCTTCATGCCTCGTCATTGCAGCGTACCGTGAGTACGCTGCATTCCTCGGCATTCGCAAGCCGTATCTCGAACTTTTTACGAAACCGTCCGCAATATGACTTTTTACGAGTCCATCTTTTCTTTCCCGCGAAAGAAAAGTATCAGCGGTTAGGATGGCCGCTAACAAGCAAACGCTTCCCGACACGGACTTCGAAACCGGCCGCTTCAGCGCAAAAATACTCCCCATCACCCCGTGCCCAAAGCAATTTTGAGGACATCGCGCATCTTCGAGACCGGATGGAAGGTTATGGCCTTGCGGACCTTCTCGGGCACATCGATCAAGTCCTTCTCATTGGCGGCCGGCAGGATGATGGTTTTGATGCCGGCCCGGTGGGCCCCGAGCATTTTCTCCTTGATGCCGCCCACGGGCAGAACCTGCCCGCGCAATGTGATTTCGCCCGTCATGGCCAGGTCTTTCTTGATCCGACGATTGGTGAGAAGCGAAACCAGCGCCGTGAGCATGGTGACCCCGGCCGAGGGTCCGTCTTTGGGAATGGCGCCGGCGGGGACGTGGATGTGGATGTCGTGCCGGCTGAAATAGTCCTCGTCGATTTTGAGCGCCTTGGCGTGGGAGCGGATGAAGCTCAGGGCCGCGGCGGCGGACTCTTTCATGACGTCACCCAGCTGACCGGTGAGGGTGAGGCCTTTCTGACCTTTCATGGCCGTGGCCTCGATGAACAGCAGCTCACCGCCGGTGGGTGTCCAGGCCAGCCCCATGGCCACGCCCGGGGTGGCCGTGCGGGCCTTGGTCTCGCTGGTCAGCTTGAGTGGCCCCAGGTATTCGGCCACGTCGTCCACGGCCACATTCACCGCCTCGGCGTCGCCCTGGGCGATCTTGGCGGCCGTTCCCCGGCAAATCGCGGCCAGCTCGCGCTCCAGGTTGCGCAGCCCGGCTTCGCGGGTGTAGCCGGCGATGATACGCTTGACGGCGCCGGTGGAGATCTTGACCTGGCGGGCCTTGAGTCCGTGGGCCTCGCGCTGACGCGGGATCAGGTACCGGTTGGCGATCTTGACCTTTTCCTCCTCGGTGTAGCCCACCATCTCCAGAATCTCCATGCGGTCACGCAACGGGGGCGGGATGGTGTCCAGAACATTGGCCGTGGTGATGAACATCACCCGGGAGAGATCGAAGGCCACGTCCAGGTAGTGATCCGAAAAGGAGAAGTTCTGCTCGGGGTCGAGGACTTCCAGCAGGGCCGAGGAGGGGTCGCCCCGGAAATCGCTGCCGATCTTGTCGATCTCGTCGAGCATCAGAACGGGATTGTTGGAGCCGCAGCGGCGCAGGGCCTGGATGATACGCCCGGGCATGGCGCCCACGTAAGTCCGTCGGTGCCCGCGAACCTCGGCCTCGTCGCGTACCCCGCCCACCGAGAGACGCCAGAAACTGCGCCCCATGGCCCGGGCCACCGAGCGCCCCAGCGAGGTTTTACCGGTGCCGGGCGGTCCGTAGAAACACAGGATCGGCCCCTTGGTCTCGGGTTTGAGCTTGCGCACCGCCAGGTGTTCGATGATGCGCTTCTTGGCCTTCTCCAGTCCGTAGTGGTCGGCGTCCAGGATGCCGCGGGCCGCCTTGATGTCCAGATTGTCCTCGGTGCTCTCGTGCCAGGGCAGGGCCGTGATCCAGTCGAGGTAGGTCGTGGCCACCGTGTATTCGGCCGACGACGGGTGCATCCGCCCCAGGCGTTCGAGTTCGCGTTCGGCCTCCTTGCGGGCCTCCTCGGGCAATTGCTTCTCGACGATCTTGGCACGGTACTCCTCGAGTTCCACGTTGGTGTCGTCGGTCTCGCCCAGCTCTTCACGAATGGCCTTCAGCTGCTGGCGCAGGTAGTACTCGCGCTGGGTCTTCTCCATGTCGCCCTTGACCTGGGTCTTGATCTTGTTGCCCAGCTCCAGAATCTCAAGCTGCTGACCCACCATGCGGGTAACATGGCGCAACCGTTTCTTGATATCGTCGATCTCGAGGACCGTCTGCTTTTCCACGGCTGGCACGTTGATCGTGGAGGCCACCATATTGGCCAGGGTGCCGGCCTCCTGAATGCTCTTGGACATGGCCCCGACTTCGGAGGGCAGCCCCGGGGAGAGTTCGACCACCCGGGTGAACATGTTGACCAGGTTGGTCATCAGGGCCTCGATTTCCTTGTCCTTGCTCTCCTGCTCCTCGATGTAGGCCACGCGCGCCACCAGGTAGGGCTTTTCCTGCTCGAAGGCCAGCACCTTGAACCGGCTGATCCCCTGGACCACCATCTGGGTCTGGTTGTCCTGCTTGGCCATCTTCATGATCATGGCGCTGGAGCCGATCTGAAAGAGATCCTTGCGGGGATCGAGGGTAGCGGTTTTTTCTTTTTCCGCGTCCGTGTCCTCGGTGTTTTCGTCTTCTTCGGTGACCCGGGCCACCAGCAAGCCCACGATCCGGTCTTTCTGCATGGCTTCGTCCACCAGGCGCACCGAATCGCCCTGCATGACCACCAGCGGCAGGACCATCTTGGGGTACAGGGCGGTTTCATGCAGGGGCAGTATCGGCAGACGCTCGGGAAATTTCTGGCGTTTTTCTTCCACCGGCGTTTTTTGATCGGTCATCGTTGTCTCCAGGGCGATATGGGGGTGCTTGCGTTGGTCGAACGGGCAGGCCGTCACGCAACGGACGGCAGGCGATCATTCTTCCGAGATGGGAATGCGCCGGGGCCGGGCCGCTTCGGCTTTGGCCAGCCGCAGCTGCAAGAGGCCGTTGGCATAGGTCGCCGAAACGACTTCAGGGTCGATCGGGGCCGGCAGATTGAGCGTGCGCTCGAAATGGCCGTACTGAATCTCGGCCAGCCGGAATGAGGCCTGGTCCACGTGGGGCCGCGGGACGCGGCGGCCGCTGATGCGGATGGCCCGATGATTGATCTCGACATCCAGGTCGGCTTTCTCCACCCCCGCGATTTCGGCCGTAATAAAGACCTCCTGCGGGGTTTCGAAAACATCGATCTGGGGGGTCCAGGCGCGCTCGCTCTCGGCAAACATGGGATTGACGGACCGAAAAATGGAGTCCAGCGTGCGTTCGAAATTGGCCCCCAGCCGGCCCGTTTCGCCGCCAAAGCGTATCTTTATGTATTCCATGGTCGGCTCCTGGTTGATCAGGCGGGTTTATTGTTATAAATCGGGTCTTTACTATAACCGGCGACGCTACCACTTCATTCCCGGTTTGTAAAGACACGATCTTCGCTGCCGGGCGGACGGCGGCCATGGCGCCGATCCGGTTTCAACGGGCAACGATTGGAGCTTCGATGACGTCACTTCCCCCACCATCATCCCCGCTTTTTCTGCGCCTCCAGTACTTCCTCTACTTCGGGGTCCTGGGCGTCTACCTGCCCTATTTCAACCTCTATTGCTACCACCTGGATTTCAGCGGGGCTCAAATCGGTTTTCTGTCGGGACTGCGCTCGGCCACGCTGGTCATTTTCCCGTTTGTCTGGGGCATGCTGGCCGACCGCCTGGCCCGGCGCAAATCCATCTATCTGCTCTGCAATCTCATGGCGGCCCTGATCTGGTCGGCTTTCCTGTTCACCCGCAGCTTCACGCCCATGCTGTTGATCACCGGCCTCTACGGCATCTTCTACGCGCCGCTGATTTCTTTCCTGGAAGCCTATTCAATGGATATCCTGGGGGAGGATAAAAAGGCATACGGGCGGGTGCGTCTGTGGGGCTCGATCAGCTTCATCGTCGTGGTGGCCGCCCTGGGACCGTTGATCGATCGCCTGGGTATCACCGTCATCATCCCGCTGATCCTTGCGGGTGCCTTTTGCCAGACCGCCGGGGCCCTCAAGCTGCCCGCCATATCTCCCCCTGCCAAGCGCCGGGAAGCGATGACATCAGCGCTGGAGTGGCGCCGGGTGGCCGTCTTCCTGACCTGCGGGTTTCTGATGCTGGTCAGTCACGGGACCTACTATGGCTTTTTTTCGATTCACCTGGAGCAGACCGGACGGCCTTCGACCTTCATCGGAATCGCCTGGGCGGTGGCCGTGGCGGCCGAAATTGCGGTCATGTTCTACTCCCGTCGGCTGTTCGAACGGGTCAGTCTGGAAAAGGTGCTTCTCTTCTCGTTTTTGATGGCGGCCCTGCGCTGGGCCCTGCTCTACCTGTTCACCGCGCCGGGCGTGATTCTCGCCACCCAGATTCTGCATGCCTGCACCTATGGCACCTTCCATATGGCCAGCATCATTTACATGGACCGCCTCACGCCGGCGGGCGCCAAAACCTTCGGCCAGGCGGCCAACAACGCCATTACCTACGGCCTGGGGCTGATGGTGGGGTTTCTGCTGAACGGCGCCCTTTTCGAACGGCTGGCCACACGCCAGCTTTTTCTGGCCAGTGCCCTGGTGGCACTGGCCGCCGGGGGCCTTTTCCTGGCGGGACAGATGCGGCTGACGCGCCCTGAGCCGCGGGAATGAAAGGTCCCGACGCGCGATGACGCCCAGGGGTGAGGGGGGGGCGGTGGCGACCGGCAGCATAGAGGCCTTCCGCCGATGACGTCCGGCCCTGTTGCGGCCGCATCATTCGGCCAGCATGCCCGCGTCTTCCAGATGAATTTCCAGCTTGGCCAGGGCCACGTCGGAAAGCCCCAGCAGCGATGCTTCCCGGGTGGCCGACAACACGATCTGGTCGTTCGGGCGCAGCCCGAGGCCCGCCTTGTTGCAGGCGTGGTCAGCCAGACGGACAATTGCCAGGAGGTGGTTTTCGCCGTCGAAATCCGCCGCATGGTGATCACGCACGATCAGGCAGTACCGCTCGGGCAGGTTCCAGTTCTTCATCAGAATGTAGCCGTGCTTGCAGTGCAGGCTGTCGATGACCTCGTCGACCACGGCCATCGAGGGCAGTTGCTTGATCTGCTTTGATTTTTTCAGCTTTTCGATCACGGTGATGATGAAGAGCTTGCCCACGTCGTGCAGCAGGCCGGCGAAGAAGGCCTCGTTGGGCTGGACGTCGACCCCGCCCTGGGTCGCCAGCCATTTGGCCCCCAGGCCGCAGGCCACCGAGTGGCGCCAGAGGCTGTTCATCAATTTGCGGGCTTGGGGATCGGTGGCCTTGAAGTGCTGGCGATGGGACACCAGGGTGACGATGTTGGCCACCTCCTTGAGCCCCAGGCGCACGATGGCGTTGCGCACGGTGGTGATCTCGGAAAGCCCCTTGTAGAAGGATGAGTTGGCCACCTTGAGCACCTGGCTGGTGAGGGCCTGATCCTGGACGATGAGGTTCTCGATCACGCGCTGGTCCACGTTTTCACGGGTGATCTCCTGCTGGATCTGCTGTGCGGTGCGATCGAAGACCGGCAGACGGATATCCTTGGTGGCCAGGTAATCGAAAATGGCGACGATCGATTGGGGTTGGGTCTCAGGCATCTTTACGCTCCCAGCGCTCGTCGCAGCTCGCCCAGCGGGCGCGGCGGTTGCAGCCGCGGCAGACAGCGCAGCACTTCTTCCAGAGTGGTTATCCCTTCAGCGGCCTTGACGATACCGTCCTCGAGCAGGGTCACGAGGCCGCTGGCTTCGATGCAGATGTTGCGAATCTCGAAACTGGTGCGCTGCTCCAGCACGGCGTTGCGCACCATCTCGTCCAGCACCAGGAGTTCGAAGATACCCACGCGGCCCCGGTAGCCGGTGTAGGCGCATTCGGCACACCCCGGCCCCTTCATGAAACGGGCGCCGGCCACCTCGGCCGGGCTGTAGCCCAGGCGCTGCAGATCGCCGGGGCTGGGGGGCGTCGGTACGGCGCAGGCCGTGCAGACCTTGCGCAGTAGCCGCTGGGCCAGCACGCTGACCACGGTGGAAGAGACCAGGAAGGCCTCGATGTTCATGTTGAGCAGGCGCACCAGGCCGCCGATGCTGTCCTCGGTGTGGAAGGTGGTCAGAACCTTGTGCCCGGTGAGCGCGGCCTGGACGGCGATCTCGGCCGAGAAATTGTCGCGGATTTCCCCGATCACGATCACGTCCGGGTCCTGGCGCACGATGTGTCGCAGGGTCTCCTCGAACGTCAGGTTGATCTTGGGATTGATGGAGCACTGCGAAATCCCTTCGATCATGTATTCGACGGGCTCCTCGGCCGTGGCGATGCTGATGCGCGGATCGTTGATCCGGTTGATGGCGCTGTAGACCGTGGTGGTCTTGCCGGAGCCGGTGGGCCCGGTGATCAGGACGACCCCGCTGGGCTGCTCCAGCGCGTCGGCGATAAATCGCGAGAGCACCCTGGGGGCCATGCCCACGTCCTCCAGGTCGATCAGCTCGTTTTTGCGGTTCAGAAGCCGCAGAACGATCTTCTCGCCGTGAATCGTCACGTAAAAGGATACACGCAGGTCAAGTTTGACGCCCGAGCGTTCGAAGAACATGCGCCCGCCCTGATGGCGGCGCTTTTCGGTGATGTCCACCTCGCACATGACCTTGATGCGGCTCGTGAGCGAGGGAATCAGTTCCCGCGGCAGGTCCTTGTGCTTGACCAGGATGCCATCCTGCCGGAACCGGACCCGCAGCCGGTCCTTGAGGGGTTCGATGTGGATGTCGCTGGCATTGGCCTCTACCGCCGCCAGGATGACGCCGTCGACGATGCCCACCACCGAGTCTTCCCGCATGGAGGCCTGATAGCCGGCGGCGAACCCGCGCCGGGCCTGCTCGACGGCCGAGCGGATGTTCTCGGGGGGGGCAATGGCGGGTCGGATGTCCTCGTTGAAGGCCTGCTTGGCGGCCGCGATGGCATCTTTGTCCAGGGGGTCGGCAAACGCCACCAGGATTTCGTTTTCCTCCCGGCGAATCGGGATGCAGGGATTCAGATCGTACCAGCGATCGGGAACCCGGGTGAACAGGTTCGGATCGATGCGCACGAATTCCGGGTCCACCAGGGGATAGCCCAACTGGATCGAAAGCACCTCCAGGAGCTGCTTCTGACTGATGAAGTTGTGGGCCACCAGGATTTCCCCCAGCTTGCGGCGCTGCGGGTCCTCGCCCTGGATCTGGAAGGCGTTTTCCAAGGCCTGGGCGCTGATGTAACCCAGTTCCACCAGAAGGCTGCCGATGCGCATGGAAAGGTGATTCTCGCGGATGGCCGTCTTGACCTGCTCGTCGGTGATGAACGCGAGCTCTTTTAAAATGTCCAGCAGGCCGCGGGCGGTCTCGAGCTTGGCCTGTACACGCTGGGCATAGACCACCTGTTCTTCCTTGAGATACCCGGCCTTCACCAGCATGTCGACGATTTCGGTGTACTGAGGCCCCGCTGATGCAGGCGAAGCCTGCGCAGCGGCGGATTCGGCCTCCGACGGCATCGGACTGGCATTCGCCTCCATGGCTGCCCTTTCTGGCCCTGCCGCAGGCGGTTGGGCCGATGGGGTTGATCAATGCGCTTGCGGCGCGGAGCACCGGCAGGTCAAACTCTGTTTGTTTTTCGGCTGATTGGGGAAAAGCTTTAGGCGACGGGCAAGCGAGGCGGCATCCGGGATCGGGCCTGCGAGATTGGCTTGCGGTTGCCTGTGACGGTTGCGCCGGCAAACAGGCGATCCCAAAACGAAGAGCCCGGAATGCCGAAACATTTCCGGGCTCTCTAAAGTTGGCAATCAGCGGTCTTAACGGTGATTTGATCCTAATCGGCGGCTTTTGCGCCGGTTGTTTCCGCTGCGGCGGTCAGTTCCGGAACGGCGTTCGGGCAAGTGATTGGCGTAGCTAAACTGCCTGCGCTCGATTCGGCAACGACGCTCTTTTTTATTCAACCGCTTAGCCTGCATGGCTACTCCCTTCCGGAGCAAACAACGAAAGCGCCCGAATCAATTGATGATTCGGGCGCCTTAAAGGTCATTTTCATCAATTTTCATCTCCCGACCCATCGCCGGGTGAAGTTCACATTAGTTTTTAAACAACTTGCGGCGGCCAACACCGGCCAGTCCAACCATCCCTACCCCCAAAAGAACCACCGTCGAGGGCTCGGGCGTGGGATGCACACTTTCAGCAATATAACCATTGATGTTGCGAAGATTGTCTTCGTCGTTCCAGTCCCAGCCAAACCGACCCCACATCGCAAGATGCTGCTCGGAACCTGGGCCGTAATAATCATTCGGCTCGTTTTTTTCCCAGCTTTCGTAGCCAAATTTTTCGCCGGTGACCCAATTCCAATTATCCCCTGGATTAACTTCGTCTTTGGGCTGAAATCCGCCAAGCCAATATTCGCCGGAGATCTTATTATCTGTTAAAACCGACTTGATTCGCGCCTGTTCACCGGGAGTCGTGATGGCGGCAAGCGAATAGCCCTCATAATTATCTTCGACGTCTTGCAAAGCATCATCCCAACTCACACCCTGCCGTTCGATAAGAAAATAGTCGTGCCCTTTATAACTCCAGTTGAGAGCCTGCGCATTGAACGCGATACCCGCCACCAAAATGAAGCTGAGCAAGAATAGGATAGATTTTCGCATGATAGTCTCCACACCGGTAGAAATTGAAACCGAATTCGCTCTCTGGGCAACCGGGTTTTCCATATAATCGAAATCCGTATATGGCCCCGTGGCTTTCC
>JASJBQ010000235.1 GCA_030066455.1 Desulfobacterales bacterium | reverse complement strand
GTCAACAAGGTGGCCACGGCCGTGCACCTGCGTTTCGATATCGCGGCCTCGTCCCTGCCGGAAGCGTTGAAGGTGCGTCTGCTGCGCACCCGCGACCGGCGTATCACCCGCCAGGGGGTGGTGGTCATCAAGGCCCAGCAGTACCGCCGCCAGGAAAAAAACCGCGAAGCCGCCCTGGAACGGCTGGCCCAGATCGTGCGCCAGGCCGCCCAGAACCGCAAAAAACGCAAACCCACCCGTCCCGGGCGCGCCGCGCGGGAAAGGCGCCTGGACGGCAAGATCCGGCGGGGGCGCCTCAAAGCACGGCGGGCTAAAATCGTGGTGTGAATCCCGGCCCGCATGTCATTAGGCTTGAAACGGAAACCGGAAGTCGCTACGACGCGGGATACTGCCGATGATCAGACGGGCCCTGGCATCCGATGCCGTCATCCTGACCGAATTGTCCTTCGCATCGAAGCGCTATTGGGGCTATCCGGACGCCTACTTCGATCGCTGGAGCCCGGAACTGACCATCGACGGCGATTATATCTGCAATAACGACGTCTTCGTCTATGAGATCAACCGGACCATTGTCGGCTATTATGCCATTGTCGAGCTGCGCGAGGACGTGATGGTTTCCGGGGTCAAGCTGGTTAAGGGCTTCTGGCTGGAGCACATGTTCGTCGCCCCCCGCCATATCGGCCGGGGGATCGGCAGACAACTGTTCAACCATTTGCGACAGCGGTGCCGGGCGCGGGGTATCGATGCGCTGGGTATTCTTGCCGATCCGAACGCCAGGGGATTCTATGCCCGCATGGGCTGTGAATACGTTGGTGAATACCCGTCGACGATCGAGGATCGTACGACGCCCTTTCTGCGGCTAGTCGCCGCTAACGAGGAGCCGACGTGAGTCAACTGGACGATATTGACCTGGCCCTGATAGGTTCGGCGGCCCTGGTGGCCGCCGGTACGTTCGCCATGATCGCCAATTATCGCTTCGACCAGACCCTGGCCGACCGCAACGACCCTTTTACGAATATCGTGGATCTCTACCGCAAATACCGCGATCAAACCCATGCCCACCAGGGGCGTGTCGATCCCCTGCTGCGGGGCCATTGCGCGGCGGTGGACGTGTTTACTATCTCAGGGATCGTGTATGTCATTCTGCGCTTCGACTAACGGTGCGGGACAACCCCGCATGATTCTCCCGTCGACGCGAATCATCGCCGTGTCGATCATGTTGGCGGCCCTCTGCGCGCCCGGAGCGGCCCTCGCCGGCAAAGTCGTGATCGCCCACCGCGGGGCCAGCGGTTACCTGCCCGAGCACAGCCTGCCCGCCAAGGCCGCCGCCCACGCCATGGGGGCCGACTATATCGAACAGGACCTGATCATGACCCGGGACGGCCAAATTGTCGTGCTGCACGATCTCCACCTGGACCGTGTCACCGACGTGGCGGACGTGTTCCCCGGTCGCCGGCGCCCGGACGGCCATTACTATACCATCGATTTCGACCTGGCCGAGCTCAAGCGCCTGCGGCTGACCGAGGGCGTCAAGCGTGTCGGCGGCGAGACGCAGGCCGTCTACCCCCGACGCTTTCCCCCCTGGCGCTCGATCTTCCGGATCAGCACCCTGGCCGAGGAACTCGAACTGATCCAGGGGATGAATCACAGTACCGGGCGGGTGGTGGGCATCTATCCGGAAATCAAGGCGCCCTGGTTTCACCGGCACGAGGGCCAGGATATCAGCACGGCCGTGCTGATCATGCTCAAGCAATACGGCTATCTGCGCCGGGAAGATCCCATTTACCTGCAGTGTTTCGATCCCCGCGAGCTGCGCCGTCTGCGCACGGAGCTCATGCCGGCCATGGGCATGGACCTCAAGCTGGTCCAGTTGATCGGCGAGACGCGCTGGCGGCTCACCATGGTGATCGAAAACGGACAGCCCGTTCCCTACGACTACGAATGGATGAAACGCCCCGCGGCCATGGTTGAAATCGCCCGCTACGCCGACGGGGTCGGCCCCTGGATGAACATGCTCGTCCACCCGGACTCCCTGCCCGGCAATCCGCAGATCTCCGGACTGACGGCGGCGGCCCACGCGGCCGGCCTGGAAGTCCACCCTTATACCTTCCGGCTGGATCCCGGCCGGTTGCCGTCCTACGCGTCCGATTTCGAAGACCTGCTCGCGATCTTTTTCTTCCAGGTCGGTGTCGACGGGGTTTTTACGGATTATCCCGACCGGGCGGCCCAGTTTCTGAAAGCCCATCAACCGAGGAGATGACGATGGCATCCAAAGTCTACTTCTGGAACTTGCGCACGTCGATGAAAATGCCGTATGCCAAAAGGGTCAAACGCCTGATCAAGCGCTCCGGGGTGTTCGCCCCCATTGAAAGCAAATCTCTGGTGGCCGTCAAGGTGCATTTTGGCGAGGCCGGTACCACCGGGCACATCGCCCCCATCTGGATCAGGCCCATCGTGGCCCTGCTCGTCAAGGCCGGGGCGCGCCCCTTCCTGGCCGACACCAATACGCTCTACACCGGGCAGCGCTACGAGGGGGTTTCGCATGCCCTGGTAGCTGCCCGGCATGGTTTCGATCCCAATGTGCTGGGCGCCCCGGTGGTGATTGCCGACGGCATCCGCAGCCAGAACGCGCGTGAGGTCGCCATCGCGGGTAAACATTTCGAAACCTGCAGCATCGCCGGGGATTTCGTGGACGCCGACGCGCTCGTGACCCTCAACCACTTTAAGGGGCATCTGCTGGGCGGCTTTGGCGGCGCGCTAAAAAACCTGGCCATGGGCTGCGCCACTGTAAAGGGGAAGATGCAGCAGCACTGCGACATGGGGCCCACGATCATCGCGAAGAACTGCACCGGCTGCGGCGCCTGTGTGGCCGCCTGTCTGCATGCAGCGCTTTCCCTGGAAGAGGAAATAGCGGCATTGGACAGGGAAGCCTGCGTGGGCTGCGGGGCCTGCATGCATGCGTGCGAATACGGCGCGCTGCAGATCGAGTGGAAGGAAAACACGCCGCTGTTTTTAGAGCGGATGGTGGAATATGCCGCCGCCGCTCTGGCCAGCCAGGCGATTAAGGCGCACATCACCTTTGTTACCAACGTAAGCCCCGGCTGCGACTGCGAAGGCCACTCGGACGCCCCCATCTGCCCGGACCAGGGGGTGCTGGTCTCAGACGACCCGGTGGCCATCGACCAGGCCGCCCTGGACCTGGTCAACCAGGCCCCGCCCCTCTACCCGAGCGCCCTGCCCAAGGGTGTCAAGGCCGGCGCCGACAAGTTCATGGCCGTCTACCCGGACATCGACGGCACCCACGCCCTGGCCTACGCCGCGTCCATGCGCCTCGGTACCCGGGAGTACGATCTGGTGACCTGCTGAAAGCCGGCGGGAGACGGAAACGCCCGCCAGGGCCAATAATAAAAGGCCAATCAGAACAGGGTGGGTTCCGTGATGCGCCAACCTGTGGTAGGGAACAAACATCATCCCCCTGGCCGGCCCCGTATTTGCGCCGCAATGGCGAATGAAATATCGTTGCTATCGGACCTGCCCGGTCCGCTCCACCTGTAAACCAAAAAGAACGCGCTCGAAAGGCCCGTGCAGCATGCTCAGTTTGCATCCAAGGGTATGGTACCAGAAATGCATCATCATAATCGATCGGTGTTATGATGTAGGTGCTGCCTAATTCCCTAATTAGCGCGTAAAGAATAAAATGCTACACCCGTGCAACTTCCAAACGGCAAAACCATTATTGATTAAGAAGCTGAATTAAATAGCTATCTGCCGATTTTCGATCATTTCTTTAATAGGATCAAAAAAGTGTCTTAAATAATGCTATCTATCAAAAAGTAGAAACCTGTATTGTAAGTTAACCCTCAATTGTTTTAGTAATTATCATGGAAATTTCTTTCTCCGATATAGAAAACGCTTTTCTATTTGTCTGCTTTGGACCTCCTGAAAGTCACTATGCGTATCTAAACAAGGAAACGGGGGAATTATATTATACTTCCGATATGGGCGATTCCGATGTCTTACCAGATGATATTGAGGATGAAAAATATGTTGCCATACCAGATAAATATGAACTCAATCTGGGTAAGAATTTAGTATTTGAATTCATGAGTGAATACCTACCGGAGGAATCTGAAAAAGTATATTCGATTTTTAGACATAAAGGTGCCTATTCAAGATTCAAAGATTTACTTGAACGGAGAGGCAAACTTGACGAATGGTATAGATTTGAAGATGAGCGGCAGAAAAAGGCATTGAAAGACTGGTGCCAAGATAATGGCATTAAAATAACTGGTTAACATATCACGGTTGCGGACAAATCAACTATGCTGCAACGCTGAACCGTTGAACACGGAATAAGCAATGACCTCTGTTCCACAAAATAAACAAGAACTGCTCAACGCTATCCAGGTTGCAGTCGACAAGTTACATCAGGACTTTTCCGGCATCCCCGAAAAAGTGACACGCGAGCAATCTATCGAGGGCAACATAAAAGGCACCATGATTAGCGTGTGCGATACGCTTGCTTATTTGATTGGTTGGGGCAAACTCGTTCTCAAGTGGCATGCCCGCTCGGAGCAAGATTTACATGTAGACTTTCCAGAAACCGGATATAAGTGGAATGAGCTTGGTCCGTTGGCTCGATCTTTTCATGAGAAGTACCAAGCTTGGACCTACCCAAGTTTACTCGACGAGCATAAAGCAACGATGCAAGAAATGGTCAGACTCGTAGACCGGTTAGATAACCATACGCTTTATGAAGTTGCGTGGTACAAGAAGTGGACACTTGGCCGCATGATCCAATTCAATACATCATCACCGATGAAGAACATGCGGACCAAGATTAGAAAGTTTAAGAGCGCGAACGGTATCAACTAAGCCGTTCACATTGCCAGCCGCTCAAGCGGCCGCCAAAACGCCTCGCTGCGCTCGGCACCAGGTTTTGGTGCCGCTGAGCTATGGCGATATGCTGCCCTATACAAACTTAATGCCGCCTTGAAATCTCTATGAAAAAAAACACGTTTGAATTTAAAGACTTAAAAGCCCCGATCATCATTTTTCTTACCTTTTGGGGCATAGCCATTGCTTTATGGCAAACCAGTGGCAGTATATTTTATTTATTCAATTTTGGTTATATTGGAACGGCGATTGGCATTGGAATTGGCCTCTATGTTTTACTTCCACGTAAAAAGAAACCTTCAGGCAGGCGCTTGGCTCAATTGTTAATTGGTATCTATATGTTGGGTTTTCTTGGGATAGTCAAATTCGAAAACATGCAACTTGAAGGCTTCTTCTTTTATTTGCTGTCTGGCTTTTTTGCCGGTTCGGTTATCCATTATTTGGTGGCTAAAATTTTCGGGCCGGTTTTATTCGGGAGAGGCTTTTGCGGTTGGGCATGTTGGACGGCCATGGTACTTGATTTTCTTCCCTACAAAAAGAACGAAACGGGTAGAGTCGCAGGCCTATGGGAGTCGCTGAGATACATTCACTTTGCCCTCAGCCTTTTATTGGTTCTTTTATTGTGGTTCGCTTATCATTATCGACCCATCCCAATGGATCGGTCCAATTTGACCTGGCTTGTTGGCGGAAATACATTTTACTATCTTTCTGCAATCCTTCTTGCGTTTACGCTTAAAGATAATAGGGCTTTTTGCAAATATCTTTGCCCCATAACCGCAATATTAAAGATTACATCAAGATTTGCCTTTCTTAAAATTGAAGGTGATAAGGAGAAATGCACACAATGCGGTACGTGTCGTAAGGAATGTCCAATGGACATCAATATCATGGAATACGTAAACAACGGTGAAAGGGTGCTCTCCACGGAATGCATTTTTTGTTTGACATGTACAACCGTATGCCCCGAAGGAATTCTCGATGATACCTTTAGAATCGATGTCGGCGGGAAAGAATATATCCAAAGAAGATGAATCAGCCTAGAATGTCACTCGTGGCCTATGAACCGGGGCGTTGGATGGCAAATGGTGGTTCAGGGGCTATTGGGCTAACGGGAAAAGGAGACGCTATGCTATCACGTCATCTGGGGCCATCAGGGATTTCCGTGTCGGCCGTTGGGCTCGGGTGTATGGGGCTTTCCGAGTTTTACGGGGAACCCACGCCGGAGTCGGAGGCCGTCAACCTGCTCCACCGGGCCGTCGATCTGGGTGTCACGCATTTCGATACCGCGGAAATCTACGGCCAGGGGCGTAACGAGCAATTGCTGGGTAAAGCTTTTGCCGCCCGTTGGCACCAGATTGTGCTGGCTACCAAGTTTGGCCCCCAACGGGATCCGGCGACAGGGGCCCTTGTGGGGATTGACGGTACGCCCGCCAATGTCCGGGCCTCCTGCGAGAAGAGTTTGCAGCGACTGGGTACCGAAAGGATCGACCTCTATTACCTTCACCGTGTCGACCCGGCCACGCCGATCGAGGATACCGTGGGCGAGATGGCGAAGTTGGTTCAAGAGGGCAAGATCGGGGCTATCGGTCTGTCCGAGGCTTCGGCCCAGACGCTCGAGCGGGCGAACGCGGAGCATCCGGTTGCGGCCCTTCAGACCGAGTACTCGATATTCAGCCGCGACATCGAGCAGGACATCCTTCCCACCTGTGTGGATCTGGGCATCAGCCTGGTCGCCTACTCTCCCCTGGGCCGGGGAATGCTGACCGGCCGCTACACCTCGACCGATGATCGGCCCACGAGCGAGACTGATTTTCGGGCCCAGATGCAGCCCCGATTTCAGCCGGGCAATATCGAGGCCAACCTTCAACTGGTGGAGGCGATCAAGGCGATTGCCGTCCGCAGGGGCTGCGCCGCCGCGCAGGTTGCCCTGGCCTGGGTGTTGGGCCGGGGGGATCATATCGTGGCGATCCCCGGCACCACCAGGATCACCAATCTCGAGACCAACCTGGGGGCGCTTGACTGTCGGCTTACCGAAGACGATCAGGTTGCGCTCAATGCGCTGGCCGATCGGGTGCTCGGGGAGCGATACGCCCCTGAAGCGATGTCGGCGGTCAACCGTTAACACCTGCGGGCTCCGCCCCGCCCCTGGGGCAACGGCCCGCCACTGAACAATCCGCCCAAGCGGGGGCGTGGCCGCTAGGCGGTTGGCGCATGTGGGCTTTTGTCGCGAAACCCATGATTTTGAAGGCTTTTGGCCGGGCCACGGCCCTCGTCGACCGTAAATTCGGCCGGTATATACGGGGCATCCTGGCGCCAAAGCAAGATGCCGGACCACCAGACACCGCCATGGAAATCAAACGGGCCCAAACAGACATTGATCCGTACTATGACAATCCGCTTCCCGGCGTGATGTATTGGGAGCTCGATCTGCAAACCGCGGCCGCACAACAATCCGCTTCGCCGCGCGATTTCAATGCGTGTCGGCCTGCCGGGGAAAGATGCCCAGGTCGTAAAAGTTAGGGAACCATTCCATATTAAAGACGGAGAATCGCCGTATGCAAAAGATACTCCTCGGCATCGTTGGCATCATCACGCTTCTGATCACGGTTTTCCTTCTCAAACCGGCTCCCATCGATCCGTCAGCGTACATGCCGCCCAAATCGCCGGAGCTGACCGGTGTGCTGGAACCCAACAACCATCTACAGAAGGCCGAGCTTCTGGCCCTGGGAAAAATCAATGGCCCGGAAGAGGTGGCCGTAGACCGTCAGGGCCGTGTTTACGGGGGAACGCAGGACG
>JASJBQ010000234.1 GCA_030066455.1 Desulfobacterales bacterium | reverse complement strand
GCAGCTCATTCACGGCCGGCGGTTCCGGACTGCCGAAAAACGCTTCGAAGGCTTGCCGGTCGCGTTCACCAGCCTCGGCATGAAACAAAAGAATGGGCAGACTGATACGGCCTTCGCGCAGATCAACGCCCGCAGGACGTCCGTCCTTCAATCCGAAAATATCATCCAAATCATCTTTGATCTGGTAGGCTGTTCCGAGAGATACCATGGCTTCGCGGGCGTGTTCGCGCATCTCGCGCGGCGCGCGGACAAGCATCATGGCACCGATCACCGGAAGGGCCATGAGGATCCCGGATTTGCTTCGGGCGATGCGGCGATATTCTTTAGTGGTCAAACCCAGCCTGCGACTGGCCTCGATCTCCATGCTTTGACCGGCAATCACCTGGTGGGTGGCCTGTGCGAAGTGGGCGATCAAGCGGGCCAGTTCACCGCGGGGCGCATCCATCTGCGACAAGGCCAGGTAGGTGCTCGATATCAAGAAATCACCCAGGTTGATGGCTGTTTCTGATCCAAACCGATGCCAGACAGTCTCTTTGCCGCGCCGCATCGTATCGTTGTCCTGAAGATCGTCATGCACCAACGAAGCGTTGTGCAACAATTCTGTGGCGGCCGCCATTTTTTCGAAATCATCGGGGCTGCCGTTCAGCGCTTCACCGACCGCCAAAAGAAAAAGGGGGCGCCAGCGTTTACCGCCCGATTCGATCTGATAGGCCGCGGCCTGACCGATGAGTCCCGGCGCCGCCGTGTACTCGCGCAGCAGGATCTCAACCGCACTTAAACGCTGCTTCGCAATGAGCCAGCACTGGTCGGCGTTCAACGGTGGGTGGCTGCTGAAGTCAGCCTGCTGGATGGGCCTTGGCGCCTTTCGTTTATTATCGCTTGCGCTCATCATTTTGATATCCTTCCTGTTCACTCCCCGCAGAATCAGTTGACCTGGGAGTCCATTCCAACTCTCCAGCCTTCACGGTCGATCACTGTATGCACCCGCTAACGAACCATCAATCAAACCTGTCCGTTCAAAATTGTTTAGGAAGACCGGTGTGGCATATGTTTATGTCTTATTGTAATCTGACAATCTTTTTTTTAAAGTCTTGTTTTAGTTTTGTTGACAATTTTCTGCGAATACGCAGTATACTAGTGTCTTTTTTAACCATTTCAAGCTCACAAGTAATTTTTGTTAATATTGTGTTGAGGAGTTAAATGACTACCGCTATCGCTCACGCAAACATTGCCCTTGTTAAATATTGGGGTAAGGCCGACCCGCGAATAAATGCCCCTGCGGTGGGTTCGCTATCGCTGACATTGTCCAATCTGTGGACGCGCACGACAGTGGACTTCCGGAATTCCCTAAAGACGGACCGCTTCTACCTCAACAACAAACAGGTCGCGCCGCACGAGCGCGACCGCCTGACCAATTTTATGGATGAGGTGCGCCGTCGAAGCGCCATCGACTGTTTTTGCGAAATCCACAGCATCAACAGTTTTCCGACGGCCGCCGGATTGGCCTCCTCGGCTTCCGGATACGCCGCTCTCGCGACGGCGGCCATGCACGCTGCCGGTCGCCATCTCCCACCCGACGAGCTGTCTTCGCTGGCGCGCCTCGGGTCCGGTTCGGCAGCACGGTCGATCCACGGCGGTTTTGCGGAGCTGCCTGCCGGCAGCAGGGGGCAGGCTGCGGGCGCCGTTCAAATTGCGGACGAGCATTTTTGGCCCCTGGCGGTGCTGGTGGCCATCACCGACGGCAGTCCCAAAACCGTCAGCTCGCGCGACGCCATGGCGATGACCCAGAGGCATTCACCTTATTATACGGCCTGGGTCGACTCATCGGCCCAAGACCTCGACACCATGCGCGCAGCCGTGCTGCGGCGTGATTTCGATGCGGTGGGCGCCCTGGCCGAACACAGCGCGCTCAAAATGCACGGGTTGATGATGTCGACCCGACCAGAACTGCTCTTCTGGAACCCGGGCACAGTCGCCGTTGTTCGAGAGGTCATTAGAATGCGCCAGAAGGGCATCGGCGCCTACTTCACCATCGATGCCGGTCCCCAAGTCAAAGTACTTTGCCGGCCTCACGACCGGGCCCTGGTCGCCGAGCATCTGCTGGCACTGCCCGAAATTCGCGACTTGACGATGTGCGCTCCCGGGCCCTCGGCCCAAATCGTGGAGGAATGCTGATGCCCCTGTCCGTTTACGCCCCGGGAAAGCTGGTGTTGATGGGTGAATATGCCGTCCTTGAGGGCGCGCCGGCCGTTGTGGCGGCCATCGATCGACGTGTCAGGGTCGAGATCGCTCCCCGCAACGAGGGTTCGCAGCTGAGTATCCCGCACCTGAATCTGTCATCCGTGCCGCTTGACGATCAGCGGCAACGCCGTGAAGCGGCCCAGTGGACGGAAGATCAAATCCGTGAGGTGCGCTACATTCGCGGCGTCATCGCATCGTTTCGGCGCATGATCGCTTTCGGGCGCACGGCGCCGCCCCCCATGGCGCTCACCGTCGATGTCCGGCCACTTTATGCGGATAGCGGCGCCAAGCTCGGGCTGGGGTCGAGCGCCGCCCTGACAGTCGCCATGATAGCCGGCCTCTACGCCCACATGCGGGGTCTGCGGCCTGAGCGGGCGGTGTTGTTTAAGCACGCACTGGCGGTGCATCGCCACCTTCAAGGCGGCGTCGGCAGCGGTGTCGACGTGGCCGCGAGCGTATTCGGCGGTTTGGCGATTTATCACCACCCGGTCGGAGATAGCGAAGCCCCCCGGATTCAGGCGTTGTCATGGCCGCCCGATCTGAAAATCATGGCCGTATGGACGGGCAAGCCGGCTTCAACCTCCCGGCTGTTGAACGCTCTGAAAAAGTTCAGCGTCGACAAAGCCGATTACTTCCAGACCAAGATGAGGCAGTTGAGTGACACCGCTGTCCGTGGCGCGCAGGCGTTCAACAACATTGACGCCCAGGGCTTCATCAATGCGGCCGACACCCACTACCGGTTGCTGACGCAACTCACGCTCCGCAGCGGTGTGCCCATCGTGACCGCCGACGACGAGTACCTGGCCGCAGCAGCACGAAAAGGCGGCGGCGTCTACAAACCTTCAGGTGCTGGCGGTGGTGATGTCGGCCTCGTCTTTGCCGATTCGCAGACCGATTTGAGCGCGATCCACCAGAGCATGGCGGACGCCGGCTACCAGATCCTGGATTTGCAATGGGGCGCCGAAGGCGTCGTGCTATAAAGGAGAGAAGACCACCATGGAAAATCAAGCTCTCGCACGTTTCTACCGTAAAACGATGCCCGAGCGCATCGACTTGCTGGAAGACAAAGCGTTTATCACACCGCAGCATGCCGAGGCGTTGCGCCGCGGTCACCACGTCCTGACCCCCGAACGTGCCGATCGCATGGTCGAAAACGCCATTGGCGTCTTTGGTCTGCCCCTGGGACTGGGGCTTCACTTCCGCATCAACGGGAAGGAACGGGTCGTGCCCATGGCCGTGGAAGAGCCGTCGATCGTCGCCGCCGTCAGTGCCGCCGCCAAACTCGCGCGGCCGAGCGGCGGATTCGAAACCGCGAGCGATGACCCCGTGGCCATCGGTCAGATCGTGATCCAAGGGCTGGCCGACCCGGCCGCCGCCCGGGAGGCCGTGATGGCGGCCCGAAAGAAGATATGCCGTCTGGCCAACAGTCTTCACACCCGGCTCGTGGCCCGCGGCGGAGGCGTCAAGGCCATCGAGACATCGATCCCCGGCGGGGACGGAGCGCCTGACGACACCCTCCTCGTCCATCTTCTCGTCGACACCCGCGATGCGATGGGCGCCAATCTGGTCAACAGCATGTGTGAAGCGGTAGCGCCGGAACTCGAAACCATCACCGGCGGCCGCGTCCTGCTGCGCATCATATCGAATTTGAGTGATCGCGCCCTGGCCCGGGCCCGGGTCGCCATCGATATCGAAGCGCTGGCACGCAATGGATTGACGGGCGCCGAAGTCCGCGACCGCATCGTGGCCGCCGACCGGTTCGCCGCCATCGATCCCCACCGCGCGACCACGCACAACAAGGGTATTCTCAACGGCATCGACGCAGTGGCGATCGCCACCGGGAACGACTGGCGGGCGATCGAAGCGGGCGCGCATGCTTACGCTGCCAGGGATGGAAACTACCGCGCGCTCACCCGATGGCAGGTCGGCGATACGGGCCAATTGGTCGGCTCGATCGAACTGCCCCTCAATGTGGGCATCGTGGGCGGCAGCCTCGAATCCAACCCGGCCGTCAGGCTGGGTCTGGACATCCTCGATCTTGGCTCGGCCCGCGAGCTGGCCGAAATAATGGCCGCCGTCGGTCTGGCCCAAAACCTTGCAGCGCTGCGAGCCCTCGTGACCGAAGGCATCCAGAAAGGCCACATGCGGCTGCATGCGCGCAGCGTCGCCCAGGCGGCCGGGGCCGAACATGAGATGACCGCCGACGTGGTCGATCGCCTGGTGGCCAGTGACACCATCAAGATCTGGAAGGCCCGCGAGATCATCGAGGAATTGAAGGCCGCTCACAAACCAGGCCGCACCGTCGTCAATGCCGAGGATCAAGCCGCAGCCGCGCGATCGACGGCATCGGCCAACGGTAAAGTGATTCTCCTCGGCGAACATGCCGTCCTCTACGGCAGACAGGCCCTGGCGGTGCCGATTCCGTTGGCCGTCCACGCCAGAGTGAAGAATGGTCGCAGCGGTGTGCGTCTGAGGGTTCCCCGCTGGGGAATCGATTCGGCCTGGGAGATCGGACGCCTGCACCGCGACTCGGTTTTCAAAGCCATCGACACGATCCTCTTTCAAATGGGTATTTCCAAACCGGCCATCGAAATCGATGTCTTTCCTCAGGTGCCGCAAGCCATGGGGCTGGGATCATCGGCGGCGGCGGCCGTCGCCGTGACGCGCGCCATCGCGGCGCATTACGGATTAAAGCTCGATACGGCGGGCATCAATCGCATCGCCTTTGAAGCCGAGCGCTTGATCCACGGGCAGAGCTCGGGCATCGACAACACGGTGATCAGCTACGCCACACCGCTGGTGTACCAAGCAGGTTCGCCCGTCGGTATGGTCCCCCTGCAGGTGGGCGGCAAGCTGCCTCTGGTGGTGGGTCTGAGCCGCGAGGGCAGTCTGACGGCACCAATGGTGGCCCGGGTGCGGAAAGGCTGGCAGCGCAACAGGGAGGCCTACGAATCCTTGTTTCGGCGGATTGGCCGTCAGGTCGCCCGGGCCCGGGAGGCCATCCGGCAGGGAGACCTGGAGGTCCTGGGACAGAGCATGAATGCCAACCATCGGCTGTTGAGGGGCCTGGATGTCTCCACCCCCGAAATCGAAGCCATGATCGGCGTGGCCCGCAAACACGATGCCCTCGGAGCCAAACTCACCGGCGGGGGCGGCGGCGGGGCCATGATCGCCTTGTGCGCCCACGATACCAGTGCCGTCGCCGGTGCGCTCAACACGCAGGGCTGGGAGACGTTTCAATTCAGCATCGATCCCGATGATAGGACCGACCGATTCGAAAACGAGGCCGTAGAAGATATGTCGCTGTCTGAAAAACTGATTACCGTCGATGCCGACAACCAGGTGACCGGCTATTGCACGCGTGACGAGTGCCATGCCGGTGACGGGATCCGGCATCGTGCGTTCTCCATCTTTATCTTCGATCGGGCCGGCCGCGTTTTGCTGCAGCAGCGCAGCACACAGAAACCGCTCTGGCCGCTCTACTGGTCAAACAGCTGCTGCAGCCACCCGCGTGCCGGCGAATCCACGGCGGCTGCCGCGCAGAGGCGCCTGGAGGAAGAACTCGGAATCGATGTTCCCCTGATTTATGTCTACAAGTTCGCCTACCAGGCACGTTACGATCAAACTGGTTCCGAAAACGAACTCTGCTCCGTGTTCATCGGTCAGACCGACCTGGATATCCGGGCCGATCCGGAAGAGATCAATACCTGGCGCTATATCTCCCCGGCCGATTTGGACGCCGAACTGGCGGCGACACCCGAACGCTTCACCCCCTGGTTCAAAATGGAATGGAAACGCCTGCGCCGCCATCCCCTCGTTCAGGCCATGCGGCCCGATACCGCGCATGTCCAATAAAATGGCCCACCAGGGCGCAAGAAGACGAAGACCTGGCAGTGGGAAGTCATGTCGCTCCTTGACCCATTGTCCGGGAAATCGCCTCAGAAGAAGTAAAGTGACTTTGAGGGCAACCCCTTTTATACGAGGCATCGTTTGAGCTGGCCGTTCGGTAAAAGACACCCAAATGTCGTCATCCATGGAACGGCCAAGCTTGTCATCTATACGGCGGATGACCAATATTTAGTCAAGGAAGTAATTTAACCCTTGCGGTGAGAACCACCATGAGCGATCACACGATCTCCCCCGACGGTCTTGCAGTGATGAAAAACAGTGCGACGCCTTGCGGTCTCTACGCCCGCCAGAAGTGGCTCGGAGAAAGCGCCGCGCCGTCGTGGCAAGCAGACTTCAGGCGAACCGTGACCGCCTTGCGTCACGGTCAGGGATCCGACGGGTTGTGGGCCCGCTCGCCGCTTGAAACCATTCGGCGTCTTTTCGGCCTGCACCTAACCGTACGCTCGCCCGATGCGGACATCGAAAGGGCCCTGGACGCTTTACTGGCTTGCGTTCAGAGCGCGCCTTCGTCCACGAAGAACATGCATGTATCCGATCAATATCTTCCAGGCCTGCCGTTTACTTCCTGCCGATGGCTGGATACCCTTCAACCGGCATTCTTGTTTCTGGCTTCGATTTTTGGCCGATCATCTCGAACGCAAATACGCGCCCTGTATGACCGCAGCGTTCGCGCGCTCGAGGAATCGTCGTTGGAAACCGCCCGCCCCTGCTGGATACACAACAGCCTTCGCGCCCTCGTCGTTCATCCGGACTACGCCACGCATCCGGTCACGCGGCGCATCGTTGCCTGGTACGCCCAACGCCAGGCACATCAGGGCGACTGGGGCGACGACATCCCTTTCTACCAGGCACTCAATGCGATGGCCCATCTGGAAAGCCCGGAAGCCGACGATCAGTGCCAGACGGCTCTCGCCGCTCTGACGCACCGCCAAAACACGGATGGCAGTTGGGGAAAGCAACAGCGTGAATGGCATACATTCCTGGCGTTGCATGCCCTTCGCAACAAGGGGAAATGGGCGCCGCCCCTGGAAAATGGTGCGCAAGCCTGATCTTCGACTGTTTGTCACGGATACGGATTAACCCTTGCAGCCGAAGCAAGACCGACAAGGCCTACCGTTAGACCCCGTCAGGAATGCATTAAACGGTGCTTCCGGCGCCGCATTGCAAACCTTAGCGAATCAGCCGCCAGAAAGCGTTAGCGGTCACTGCCCGGCGTAGACCGAATCGCACCACGATCCCGATCGAGGTCCATCGATTCCATGACCCGATCCATAGCCCCATCGCTTCCCGAATCGATCCACACGTCCGAAGTCGGTGTTGAGGGCTAACGGGGCCGCAACGCACTCTACGCGGTAATCACAGGTAGGGTGGACGGCCGCCGGAAAACAGAATTTTCTGGTAGGTCGCTTCGTGGGGGCCGTCCAGGCGCCGCACGTAATCGTTCACATAATGCGGCGTTTGATTGTGGCGGAGGTAGTTTTTGAAGTCCTGGTCGATTTTGCGTGAGGAGAATTTCCATTCCGCACCGGCATTCTGGAATAAC